>CAWVWS010000071.1:0-13982 GCA_963933905.1 uncultured Sulfitobacter sp. | reverse complement strand
CACGCACCCGCTCCGAAAACCAGCCCTCGATGCCGACATTGATTGTCAGCACCGCAAAAACCGCAACCGATACTGTTGGAATCAGCGCCATCAGCGCAAAGACCCCTGTCAGGCGCAAATGAAGGCGTGATCCGGCTGATTTCGCCCGCCGCGCCGCGATCAGCCGTGCCACCTGAGACAGCACAAGGGCCGCAACCAGCAGAATATAAATAAGGTCAAGCAACAGAATGAGGCGCAGGGTGTCGGTACTGCCCTGATCCAGCGGACCAAGCGCAAGATAGGTCGCAAGCGCGAGTAAGGGACCCAGCACCACAAGGCTGAATGTCATGAGCGTGCGCACACGCCGCATCCGCCGCAGCCGCACAAGCCAAGTGTTGCGTGTGATTGATGCCACGCCACGCGTCCTTACCTGATGTGGTGCAAATGCACCGTACCGCCATATTATGTGATCCTAACAAGGGATGTTCCTTGATGGCCACGCTTATGTGACAGTTTTACATCATTTTTCTGCCGCGTGTAACCTCTATTTCGAGGTCCTTGATCTTCTTTCGCAAAGTATTTCTGTTTATTCCCAAAAGCTCGGCACATTTCGCCTGATTTCCTGACGTTGCGGCAAGTGCTACCTCGATCAGCGGGGCTTCGACCTCGCGCAAAATGCGCTGATACACACCCAGAGGTGGTAACATATTACCGTGAAGCTCAAAATACCGCTTCACATGCCGCTCTACACTTGCCCCCAGTTTATCACTTCCCCCTGTGGCGCGTGTGGGCGCAGGACCCGCCTTCCCACCGATGACCTGCTCGGCCTCGCTGCCCAAAATCTCGGCGGCGCGGCTGGTCAGGGCCAACTGGCGCATGGCATGTTCAAGCTGGCGCACGTTTCCGGGCCACGGGTAGTTGGTGAATATCTTTGCCGCAGCATCCGAAAGAGCATGGGGCGCACCTGCCGCACCATCCGCCTTCTCCAGAAAATGCGCCGCCAACAATGGAATATCCTCAACCCTGTCGCGCAAGGCCGGCACATGGAGAGTAGCACCCGACAGGCGGTAAAACAGATCACGACGCAGCGCATCTTTTGCATCGTCAGCCGCCAGATCACGCTGAGACGTGGCCATAAACCGTGGGGCGTTATCCGATTGGGCATCCATCATCCGCGCAATCCGCGCCTGCACTTCACTGGAAATATCGCTGATTTCGTCAATAAGCAGTGTCCCGCCACGCACCCGCGCCAAAACCCGCGCAGGGCCTTCGATGTCGCGCAGCTCTGCTTCGGTGACAGTTACGAAGGGCAACGTGCGGCGGTCCGACAGATCATGGATCGCGCGGGCAATCAGGGATTTCCCTGTGCCACTTTCGCCCCAGATCAGCACAGGCAGATCGGTATTCATGACCCGCGCAATCACACGGTAGAGCGCTTGCATGACTGCAGTTTTGCCCACCATAGGCAAATCGTCTTCGTCTTTTTGCGGTCCCGCCTCTTGCACGCGGCGCGGTGCACCGCCGCGGTCGAGTGCGCGCGCCGTGCGTTTCATCAAATCTGGCAGATCGAAAGGCTTGGGAAGGTAGTCATAGGCATTGGCCTCGGCCGCCTTGATCGCTGTCATTATCGTGTTCTGTGCCGAGATGATGATCACAGGCAGATCGGGGCGATCCTGTGCAATCTTGGGCAGCATCTCGAGGCCGTTCCCGTCAGGCATGACCACGTCGGAGATCACCACATCGCCCTTTCCCTCTGCCACCCAGCGCATCAAGGTGGTCAGGCTGGAGGTTGCGTGCACTTTGCATCCTGCCCGCGTCAAGGCTTGGGTCAGGACGGTGCGAATGGTGCGGTCGTCATCAGCAACAAGAATTGTGCCATCCATGTGTTAACTCTCCTTTGGCGGGGTGCGGGTCTTCTTTTCCGTGCTGGCATCGGCACGCGGCAATGAGATGCGAAACACTGTATGTCCCGGTGTCGAGGTGACAGAAATCCAGCCATCATGCTCCGACACGATCTTGCTCACCAATGCGAGGCCAAGGCCGGTGCCATTCTCGCGGCCCGAGACAAACGGCTCGAACACATCGCCTGCAATCGCATCGGGCAGGCCCGGACCATCATCAATCACTTCGATCTGGAGCGGCAGGGCGATCCCCTGCCCGTCCGCGCGCCGCAGCCTGAAGGAATGCTCATAGTAACTGTGCAAGCGAATTGTGCCGCCTGCACCGCCCGCCGCCTCTGAGGCGTTCTTGATCAGGTTCAGAACCACCTGCAAAAGCTGGTCCTTATCGCCCCATGCAAGGGGAAGTGAGGGATCGTAATCCTCCACAATCTTCATTTGCGCCCCGAACCCCAGCAGCGCAGAGCGGCGCGCACGGTCCAGCACATCGTGCAGGTTCACTTCCCCGCGCTCGGGTACTGTCAGGTTGCCAAATTGCTCAACCTGTTCGAGCAGTTTCACGATACGGCGGCTTTCCGCGACGATCAGATCGGTCAGTTCCAGATCCTGCGGCGACAGGTTCATCCCCAGCAGTTGTGCTGCCCCCGTGATCCCTGCAAGCGGGTTTTTGATCTCATGGGCCAGCATTTCGGCCATACCAATCGCGGATTTTGCCGCCGATTTAACCGACTGGTTTTGTGTCATCCGCCCTGCCAACTCACGCGGAGAGATCATCAGGATCATCACCCCGTCGGCACCTGATAGCGGCGCAATCTGGAGCTGTGACTGCAAGGGCGCGCGCTGGCCGCTTCCCACATCCACATCATTCACAAAGAGCGCCGTTTGCGAGGTCCGCGCACGGGCAAAGGCATCCTCAAGCGGCGCATCCACAGCAATTACATCCCAGACAGGCGACCCTGCCATAGATTTTGCTGAGGCGTTCAAGAACCCTTCGGCGGCCGCATTGATGTCCAGAATGGTATCATCGTGCCCCACCAGAATGGCGGGCACTGGCAAGGAGGCCCAAAGCGCCCTTTCCGTTTGCCCCAATGGTGAGAGAACAGGCGTTGGGGTCATGCCGCCGCGTCCTGCAGGTCGTGCTCCAGCGCCGCAGGCAGCAGCAGCATCGTCTCTTCGGGTGTTGCTGCGGTCAGGATGCCACGCCGTGCCACGTCGGGGGTTCCTGCGTGATCCATGTAGCAGCCGAGATGCTTGCGGGCCACGCGCAGGCCCAGCTTGGTCCCGTAAAATCGCAACATCGCCTCGTAATGATCCAGCACCATTGCTGTGAAATCAGCCCCCTGCGGGACCACGGGCGCAGGTGTGCCGTAGATGTCATGAGCAATCTGCGCCAGCAGCCACGGGCGCCCCTGTATGCCGCGCCCGATCATGACACCCTGTGCGCCCGATTGCACCAAGGCGGCGCGGGCAGTGTCAGTGTCGATAATATCGCCATTGGCCACCACCGGAATATCAACGGCATCGACCACGCCGCGAATGGCTGCCCAATCTGCATTCCCTTTGTAGAACTGGCAGCGCGTACGGCCGTGGATCGTAATCATCTTGATGCCTGCCGCCTCTGCCCGTGTGGCGATGGGCGCCGCGTTGAGCATATCATCGTCCCAGCCCAGTCGCGTCTTGAGTGTGACGGGAATATCAACTGCCTCCACAACTGCTCCGATCAGGCGCAGGGCATGATCGGGCGTTTTCATCAAAGCCGAGCCTGACGCCCCTTGGGTGACCTTCTTGGCGGGGCAGCCCATATTGATGTCGATAATCCGCGCGCCCTGTGCTGCGATCATTTTGGCGGCTTCCGCCATCGGCCCCGCTTCGCGCCCTGCGATCTGGACTGACGTGCCTTCGACGCCCAATCCCAACTCCGCCTTTTCGCGTGTTCCAGGACGCGAAGTGAGCCATTCGCCAGAGGCAATCATCTCGGACACCACAAGCCCAGCACCGAACTGTGCCACAAGGCTCCGGTACGGCAGATCGGTGATCCCCGCCATCGGAGCCAGAAAAACGGGCGGTGTAAGGTTTAGTGGGAAGGTCATACAACAGGTGCTTAAATCATGATCAGTTAGGAGTTTGTTACAGCAAACCAGTGCATTCCACAATGATTTGCCCACCTTTGAGGTCGCACACACCCCTCTTACTGCCTAATTATTAAGCACCAACACCGCATTGCGCCGCCTGCGTGGATTTCCTAAGACAAGAACAACCATAGAGAAAGCAGCCCCATGCGTATTTGTGCCCTTATTGTCGCTGCTGGCCGTGGCACCCGCGCGGGTGGTCCGCGCCCCAAACAATGGCAGAGCCTTGGCGCGATGCGTGTCATCGACCATACGATTGCAGCGTTTCGGATCCATCCTGATATCCATGACATTGCAGTGGTGCTGCATGCCGATGATCTGCATGAAGCCCCGCGTTTGCATGCGGCAGGCATTGCCGTGACCACAGGGGGCGCAGAGCGGAGCGATTCTGTGCGTGCAGGTTTGGCCGCCCTGCCCGATTGCACCCATGTCCTGATCCATGATGCCGCACGTCCTTGCGTAACTGCCACTGTGATCAGCGATGTAATCAAAGCGCTTGAGACACATGACGCCGCAGCACCGGGTCTGCCTGTGACAGATGCGCTTTGGACAGGGGCGCAGGATCAGGTTACGGGCACACAGGACCGCACAGGGCTTTTTGCGGCGCAAACCCCGCAGGGTTTTAACCGCCATGCCTTGCTAGGCGCCTATGCCACCTATTCCGGCACAGCCGCAGATGATGTTGCCGTTGCCCGTGCGGCGGGGCTGACCATTGCCATCACCGCAGGCGACCCCAATAATATCAAGATTAGCACCAGCGGCGATTTTGCACGCGCCACAGCGATTCTCAACGCCACAACCAGACTGGAGAAACCGATGGACATACGGACAGGCAACGGGTTTGACGTGCACGCCTTTGGGAGCGGTGATCATGTCATGCTGTGCGGCGTGAAAATCACCCATGATCAGGGGCTTGTCGGCCACTCTGACGCCGATGTAGGGCTGCATACGATCACCGACGCGATCTATGGCGCGTTGGCCAAGGGCGATATCGGCACCCATTTTCCGCCGTCTGATCCGCAATGGAAAGGCGCTGAAAGCCATATCTTTTTGCGCCATGCGGCACAGATGGCCCGCGAAGAGGGCTTCACCCTGACCAATCTGGATTGCACATTGATCTGTGAATATCCTAAAGTCGGCCCCCACGCGCCCGCCATGCGCGAAGCGGTGGCAGAGATGGTCGGCATTGAAGTCGCGCGCGTCTCGGTAAAGGCCACCACGTCAGAGCGCTTGGGGTTTACCGGTCGCGGTGAAGGCATAGCCTGTATGGCGACTGCTACACTGGTGAAAACATGATGATGCTGGCGCGGATGATCGGCACAGTGCTGGGGGTGGGCTACATGCGCCCCGCCTCTGGCACTTGGGGCTCGGCGGTGGCACTGCCTTGGGCGTGGTTGCTCCATGTGATTGGCGGCTTTCCCCTGTTGGCTGTGGGTATTGTCGCCGCGTTTTTCAAAGGGTGGTGGGCCACCTCCAAAATGACATCGGGGAGTGAGGATCACGACCCCTCCGAGATCGTGATTGACGAGGTGGTCGGCCAGTGGATCGCCCTGCTGCCCCTGTCCATCGCAAGCTGGCGCATGAGCATTGATATTCTTGTGATGTGGCCGGGCTCGATCGCGGCCTTTGCGCTATTTCGTTTGTTCGACATCTGGAAACCATGGATCATCGGCTGGGCCGACAGGCGCGGCGATGCCCTTGGGGTGATGCTTGATGATGTGATCGCGGGTGTATTCGCCGCGATTAGTGTGGTGGTTCTCGCAGGCCTCTTCCATGCGCTCTGAAATCCTCGGACTGGCAAAGGCCCGCGGCGTGATGATTGCCACCGCTGAGAGCTGCACAGCAGGCATGGTCGCCGCCGCACTGACCGATCTGGCAGGCTCCTCTGCCGTGTTCGAGCGCGGGTTTGTCACTTATACCAATGCTGCAAAGATGCAGATGCTGGACGTTCAGGCGGCAACTTTGGAGGCATATGGCGCAGTCTCTGAACAAGTGGCCGAGCAGATGGTGCGCGGCGCACTGGCCCACAGCGAGGCTCAGCTTGCTGTCTCGCTCACAGGGATCGCAGGGCCAGGTGGATCGGAACACAAACCCGAAGGGCGTGTGTGCTTTGGCATTGCTGAACCAAACGGGTGGCTGACCGAAACTGTAGAGTTCGGCGCTTTGG
The DNA here is from genome assembly GCA_963933905.1 of uncultured Sulfitobacter sp. Lineage (GTDB taxonomy): Bacteria > Pseudomonadota > Alphaproteobacteria > Rhodobacterales > Rhodobacteraceae > Sulfitobacter. The sequence goes on along the minus strand of CAWVWS010000071.1, from coordinate 7,809 downwards.
GGCGTGAGCATGTGCGCGCCGCTGCCCGCGATCACGCGCTCAAGCTGGTCCATACAGCGCTTTGCGCACTGACTTAATAACGGGCATTTCGCAAATTTATAGCCTATTTAGTAAGCAAAATTAAAAACGCCACCTTATTGGGCAAGGGAACGCCTTTTGCCCCTTTTCGCGTCACCTGCCCTGCGCTTTATCCCTGAAAAACATTGGGAGAGACGACATGAACGGCGCAGATACTGCATGGATTATGACCGCGACGGCCTTGGTGCTGTTGATGACACTACCGGGGCTTGCGCTCTTTTATGGCGGATTGGTGCGCGCACGAAATGTGCTCAGCGTATTCATGCATTGCTATGCCATTGCCTGTTTGATGAGCGTTTTGTGGTTTCTTTTTGGTTACTCCATCGCCTTTGGCGAAGGGACCACTGGGTTCTGGGGCGGGTTGAGCAAGATTGGCCTGAACGGTGTCACCGCAGACAGCCTGACAGGCACCCTGCCCGAAATTGCATTCTTTGCCTTCCAGATGACCTTTGCCATCATCACGCCCGCGCTAATTGTCGGCGCTTATGTTGAGCGGATCGGCTTTGGCTTTGTCATGCTCTTCTCCGGTCTGTGGATGTTGCTGTGTTACGCACCTGTCGTGCATTGGGTCTGGGGCGGTGGGTTCCTTGCCGATGGTGGTATCTTTGGCGATGTAGGCGTGCGTGATTTTGCAGGCGGAATCGTTGTGCATGAAACCGCTGGCCTTGCTGCGCTCATCCTTGCGATCTTCCTTGGCGCACGTAAGAACCAGCATACGCCCCCGCACTCCCCCGGTCTGGTTATGATCGGCGCTGCGATGCTCTGGGTCGGCTGGTTCGGCTTTAACGGCGGCTCGCAACTGGCGGCAGATGGTGGTGCGGCTATGGCGATCACAGTCACACATATTTCTGCTGCCGCTGCTTCGCTCACATGGATTTTGTGGGAGCGGATCAAGTTCGGAAAATCTTCTCTTGTCGGTCTGGTCACAGGGACCATCGCGGGCCTTGCTTCGATCACCCCTGCCTCTGGCTTTGTCGGACCGTGGGAGGCGCTGCTCATCGGCTCTGTAGCAGGTATTTTATGTCAGGAAGCTGTCGTGCTGATCCGCAACAAGGCCAAGATTGACGACACACTCGATGTCATGGCCGTACACGGTGTCGGCGGTATCTTTGGCACAATCATGATTGCGGCCTTCAGCCAAGGGTCATGGGCAGCACAACTCGGCTCGCTTGCGATTGTAGGTGTCTATACCACTGCTGTAACAGTCGGCCTGATCCTCGTCTGCCGCATGATCACACCGTTGCGCGTTGACGCCGAGACCGAAGTGAACGGCCTCGACCTCGCAGTACACGGTGAGCGGGCTTATGACATTACCAGCTAGGTCTGGCTGCACCGAATGAACGAAGGGCGGTCCAGTCAGGGTCGCCCTTTTGTTATTCTACAGCTGTGAAACACTCTGTAACTGCGTCCAAATCTGAACCAATGACAGCCTTCCACAGGGATACTGCCCGTGCATCGCCCAGCAAAGCACGCGCTTTCACCAGCAACTTGTCACTGCGCACCTCAAGCGTCATGGGCGTCATCAGATCATGGCGCAAGCGGCGCACTTCGCCCGTATCAAGCGTTAGCGTGATCAGCGCCTGTGTCTCGCTGAGACTATCGTCCTCAACCACTTCGATCTTCTCGCGTAAGGCGATGATGTCTTTGTCACGCGCAATCTCATCCGTGAAGCTTGCGATGGCCCCTGTGGCGTGACCAAGCAGCGTCATGGCAGCCGTATGGCCATAGCTGAACTTCACTTCCAACCCTGTCTTGGGCGCTGCGATATTGCACACAGACATCCAGCGCGGATGGGTGCGGATTTTGATCGCATCAATTCGCTCTGCTTCAACGCCAGCACCGCCCAAGGCCTCAAGCATCGCGTGCAAGCCATGGCAGCAGGCGTGGAACTTGTGACTAATCGTGCTGATCTGCCACTCCTTTTTCGGCAGCTTGACCTCTGCGCCCTCTGCGTGATGCGTCTCGCCAAAGCCAAGCGGTCCGGCAAGGCCATCCTCCACCGCTGTCATACCCGACTGCGCCCAAAGGGCCGCTTCAACACCTGTCCGCGCGGCAAGACCTGCATTGAGTGGTTTGGCCATGGTGCCGAACTGTGCCTTCACCCCTGAGGCCATTGATGCACACAGCCCCAGCGCATTACGGGTCTGGCCTTTATCCAAGCCCAACAAACGTGCCGCCGCGAGTGTTGCACCGAATGCACCCGCCGTGGCGGTCTGGTGGTAGCCGACTTGGTAATGTGCGCGTCCCAGCCAGACGCCCACCATGATAGACGCCTCAACCCCGATTGTCGCGGCATCAATGGCCTCTGTAAGCGGCGTATCCAATGTCTCCGCCAGCGCCATCACAGCAGGCAGAACAGCTACGGAAGGATGTCCGATATGGGCAAAATGTGTGTCGTCATAGTCGAGTGCATGGCTCAGCGTGCCATTGACCAACGCGGCAGAGGCAGCCCCCAGATTACCGCCGCCAAACACATGTGCAGGGCCATCCTCAATCATCTGCGCCGAGCGAAAGGTTGCAAATTCCGGCTCTGCAGCACCTGCAACCCCGCAGGCCGCCCAATCAAACAGCGACAGGCGCATCATCGCGGCAGCCTCCTCGGCCACCTCCGCGCTGCTGAATTTAACGAGTTGCTCTGTAATCCCCATGGCGTCCTCCCGTGACGTCTTATCCTTAGGGCTCAGCCATAAAGCGCTTCTGCCCGCTTCTCAAACGCTTTGACGACGCGCTGCATCGCCTCGTTGAAAACCACCCCGATGATCTTTTGCAAAATTGCGTTCTTGAACTCGAAATCGACAAAGAACCGCACAGCACAGCCCCCTTCAACATCCTCAAAAGCCCAGTTTGATTTCATATACTTGAACGGTCCATCAAGGTATTCAGTGTCGATTTTACGTGCATCGGGCCACAGCACCACGCGGGACGTAAAACGCTCGCGGAATACTTTGAACGAAATAACCAGATCGGCGTCCATCACGCTATGATCGCCCTTGTCCGTCACCGATTTGATCCGTGCGGCCGCTGTCCACGGCAGGAACTTGGGATAGCTGCCCACATCACTTACCAGATCATACATCTGTTGCGCGGTGTAGGGCATCGTGCGGTTCTCGGAGTGCGTGGGCATTGAATTCCTAGGCTCGTTTGGGTAGCGCTGTATCAAAGCCCGCGGGGGCGCACAATCAAGAGGTAGCCATGCAGACGCGTCCTTATGTCATAGACCAGATGATTTCGGCCAAATCCATTGCCGCGCGTATAGAAGAACTGTGCCGCGAGATCGAGACCGAGTTTGCGGGGACAGACAAGCTGGTTGTGGTCGGGCTGCTGCGTGGATCATTCGTCTTCATTGCCGATTTGGTGCGCGAGCTGGACCTGCCCATCGAGGTCGATTTTCTGGAGGCCTCCAGCTATGGCGACGGCATGGAAAGCACGCGAGAAGTGCGTATTCTCAAAGACTTGCGCGGCGGCATTGAAGGGCGCGATGTCCTGCTGGTTGAGGATATTGTTGACACGGGGCACACCCTTTTCCACGTCACGGGCATGCTGCGCGCACGAAAACCTGCGCGGCTGAAAACAGTCGCGCTGCTGGACAAGCCCACCCGCCGCGAAGTTGATATGCGTGCCGATCACATCGGCTTTGAGATACCCGATGAGTTCGTTGTGGGGTATGGCATCGATTTTGCACAGCGAAACCGCAATCTGCCGTTTATCGGCAAGGTGCGGTTCACGGACAGCGTTTGAATGCTTGATCCGCGCCATCTGCTGTGGGCCAAGCGTTGGGTGCAGAACCCACCCTCCCCAAAACGCGTCAAGCTTGTCTTTGCCGTGGTCGCAATAGCACTTTTGGTCGTCGGCATAGATTACTTCGGCTTTTGGCCTGATTGGGCGCGTGCTGAGCGTTTTCCGCGCAGGTTTTGACAAAAAACCGATTGTCAGACTAATGTATATAGTAAGCAACTTAGCCATCTGTTCCCAATATCGAAACGTGACAAGACAATTTGGAGAGACCGATGAAAAAGCTTACTCACACATTCACTGCCGTCACGCTGAGTGCGGCGCTCGTTGCAACGGCTGCTTTTGCCGCCAGCCATGCTGGCGATGTGCCCCCCGCCGTTGGCGCCCGTCAGGCACAAATGCAAATGGTAGGATATCATACAGGCGTTTTGGGCAGCATTGAGAAGGGCGAGATGCCCTACGACAGCGCGATGGTAGATTCGTCAGCGAAAAACCTCGCAGCACTTGCAGGAATGGAACACGCGACGCTCTGGATCGCAGGTACCGAGCAAGGTGCAGTCGCTGGATCGCGCGCCAAACCGGATGTCTGGAGCAACGCTGCGGGCTTCAAAGCCAAGTTCGGCGATATGCAAACAGCGGCCATGGCCATGGTTGGCGCCGCGGATGCTGCGGCAGTCGGCGCTGCAATGGGCGCGTTAGGTGGCTCTTGCAAAGCGTGCCATGAGACGTATCGCGGCCCAAAGAACTAAGGTTTGCGTAAATTTGCCATCACATTATGTGTCTGCGCCATTGCTGGCGCAGGTGCCTTCTGGGTTTTGACCCGCCCCGCCGTTTTGCCCGATGCAGTGGCTGTAGGGCACGCAGTTGATACTGAAAACGGGGCACTTGTTTTCGCAGCCGCAGGATGTTCGTCCTGCCATGCGGCACCCGCGTCCGAAGATAAGACAATCCTATCAGGCGGCTACGCGATCGAGAGCCCCTTTGGCACATTCTACGCGCCCAACATCTCGACCAGCGCCGAAGGCATCGACGGCTGGAACCTTCCCGAGTTTTCCCGAGCTTTGCGGCAAGGGGTTTCGCCAGAGGGGCGGCATTATTACCCCGCGTTTCCCTACACTGCCTATGCCCGCATGACGGATACAGATGTCGCCGACCTCTTTGGCTTTATGACCACCCTGCCTGCAGACCCCACGCCCAGCCTTGCGCATGAAGTGAGCTTTCCCTTCAACATCACGCGCGGCATCGGGCTTTGGAAACATCTCTATCTCACCGATGCACCTGTTCTGGAGGGTGATTTAAGTGCCGAACTGTTGCGCGGCCGCTATCTGGTAGAAGGGCTGAGCCATTGTGGTGAATGTCACACGGCGCGCGATGCTGTGGGCGGGTTGGACGTAAGTGTCTGGCTGGAAAGCGCACCAAATCCTTCCGGCAAAGGCCGCATTCCGGCACTCACCCCGTCAAATCTGGATTGGTCGCAAAGTGATATCGCAGCTTACCTGAGAACGGGGTTTACACCAGACTATGACAGCGTGGGTGGATCAATGGCCGCAGTCGTCAGCAATCTTGCCAAGCTGCCAGAGAGCGACACCAATGCAATCGCCGCCTATTTGAAAGCACTGCCTACACGCTAACAAGCCTCAGGCGATGCCCAGTTTCTTGTTCCGCGCGGCACGCAATTGGGCAAAATCGTCACCCGCATGATAGCTTGAGCGGGTGAGCGGCGTTGCCGAGACCATCAGGAACCCTTTGCCATAAGCGGCCTTCTCATAGGCAGAAAATTCGTCAGGATGCACAAAACGGTCGACGCGGTGGTGTTTTGGCGTGGGTTGGAGGTACTGGCCGATGGTCAGAAAATCGATGCCAGCGGCACGCATGTCGTCCATCACCTGCATCACCGACTGACGGTCTTCTCCAAGGCCTACCATGATGCCTGATTTGGTGAACATAGACGGGTCCAACTCCTTTACGCGTTGCAACAGACGCAGGGAATGGAAATACCGAGCACCCGGGCGCACTTCGGGATAGAGGCCTGGCACTGTCTCAAGGTTGTGGTTGAACACGTCAGGGCGCGCTTCGACAACCTTTTCAAGCGCACTGGGCGCGCATTTGATGAAATCAGGCGTCAGAATTTCGATGGTTGTCGCAGGCGCACGATGGCGAATGGCACGAATGGTCTGGGCAAAATGCTCTGCCCCGCCATCCTCTACGTCATCACGGTCCACGGAGGTAATCACCACATGGTTCAGCCTGAGTTTTTGTACGGCATCGGCCACACGGCCCGGCTCGAACGCATCCAGATCCTCAGGCGGCTTGCCCGTAGCTATATTACAGAAGGTACAGGCCCGCGTACAAACCTCCCCCATGATCATCATCGTGGCATGGCCCTGAGACCAGCATTCGCCCACATTGGGACAGCCCGCCTCTTCACAAACCGTCACCAGTTTGTTCTCGCGCATGATCCGCGCAGTGTCCTCATATCCCTTGCCACCAGGCGCGCGCACGCGGATCCAGTCCGGCTTTTTCGGCTGGGCGTTGTCGGGGCGGCGCGCCTTTTCTGGATGGCGCTGTTCGGGAATCTTCAGATCACGCATGGGTGCCTCGTTTGATGACTGCCTCATATCTATCACATTGAAGCATGAACAAAACCCTATCTGCACGCAATGCGGCTATGCACCGCTATTATTCATGCGATCATTGCTCCGCTTTTATCCGCGTTTTGGGCGTAATGCCGTCTGAGACCCATCAACGCGATTCTCAGCACAATCTTGCCCGACCGCGCCGACCAACCCAGCGTCTTTTCCGCCGCTTCCAACCCCTCAAGGAAGCAGCAACACCGCAGCGTGACATCCGACAATCCCGGCCCGATTTCGCGCAGGGCGGCAACAACACGGGCATGAGCACGGCGCGCTGAAGGCGAGATGCCGGTGTCAGATGCAGGAGCGTCATTTCGCAGTGTCACCAAAAACTGTTCCCAATCGCCAGCAACTTTGTCTTCCATCTGCGCCATTTCGAAATCCTCGCGCAGCCGCTCGCCGGCGTGCACAAGATCATCGCTCAGGAACCGCTCCCCCTCGCGGTTGCGCCGCCGTGCAAGGGCCGCCAGAGGGCTCTCGGCCAAGCCATAGCGGATGCGGCGTGGCGCTTCTGACACCTCACCCGTTTCTGCGTCGGTCAGCCCTGAGGCATAGGCACTCTCGTTGCGCGCCATCATGTCGGCAAGCGCACTGCGTCCAGCTGCTGTGATATGATACCGCGTGATGCGCGCGCTGGTTGGTGCTGCGATCCACCCTTTGAGCGCCATTGCTTCGGCGATTGCGCGGTCAACGACACCTGTGCGCGTGCTCTGCCCCTGCGCACCTTCGCGCACAATAACCGCGCGCTCCATATCCGCAGCCACTGCCAGAACCGCACCTGTCTCCGACAATCGCCGTAAGACCCGCACACCGTCCACAGACAATTGCGCCGCATCTGGCAACTCCGCCACAGACGCAACAGCCGTTTGTGCGACCGCTGACTGCTGTCTCACAAGGGCCATCACAGGCTTCCCGCCCAAGGATTTAAGCACACCGTCCACCAAAGGATCGTCGCGCAGGGTTTCAACCCGTCTGATCTGCCTCAGAATGGTGGAGGCATGACACCCCTGCTTACGCGCCAAGGCGCGGATCGGAATACCCATTTCGGTATGGTCGATATAGTTTTGCACCGATCGGGGAACCCATCCCGGCACGGTGCGGCCGCCTCCTCCAAACTGTTGTTGAGAATGTTCAATGTCCTGTATCTGCGGTCCCATGTCTGAGTGTCCCTCCTCAGTTTTGTTAACAATAGGTAAATTCAACCTAGAAGCGAATTAGTTACGCTTTGGTTAAAATTACCGTTGAGAGACATCATTGTTCACAAAAGAGAAACAATCCTAAACGCGCCGCACGGTGCATTGGTACAGGACACAACAGACCGAAAACTATGGAAATATGAGGATATCACAGCATGCAAACTGCCTGC
>CAWVWS010000070.1:0-14182 GCA_963933905.1 uncultured Sulfitobacter sp. | reverse complement strand
GCGCACCTGCATATCTACAGTGATCGTCGTCCCGTTAATCAGGTCCTTTGCAGTCTGAAGGGCTTTGTCACGTTAACTTTTGCAGACCAGAAAGACCAACGAAGTCGGCAATTATGCTGCAACTATTTGATGCCAGTCGGCGGCTGCACGGGCGCGCAGTTTGCGGAGAATTGGGCGGGAAATCAGGTGGCGTTGCAGATTGAAATGGTTGTAGATGGCAACATGGACAGAAAGAAACCGTTGCATCGAACCGGGCGACTTGAACCTGCCCATTCGGCGTTCTCGCCTGCGTGTCGGTTGGTGTGAAACCTCTGCCCGATTGTTTAACCGGCCGCCGGTGGCATGAAGGCGCGCCAAGCCAAGTTCCCGAAGCGCAGCCGAATAGGAACCCAGCTTGTCAGTGATTATCTCGTCCGGAATGTAGCCCAGTTTTTTCAAGAGCTTTCTCATGAATTTTAGGGACGCACGCTTGTTTCGGCGAGATTGGACTAAGACTTCAAGCACTTCACCTTCATCGTCCACTGCACGCCAAAGGTATGTTCGTTTGCCAGCGATCTGGACGAAAACCTCATCAAGATGCCAGGTTCCCGAGGGACGAGATCTACGGTTTTTGACCTTTGCGGCAATCGCCGTTCCGAACTTCAGAATCCACCGACGGATCGTTTCGTAACTGACGTCGATCCCGCGTTCCGCAAGCATTTCTTCGACGTCACGAAAACTCAGCGGAAAACGAAAATACAACCAGACTGCCTGCTGGATTATTGTCGGCGGAAAACGGTGGCGCGCATAGGAAATCTTGCTCATCCGGCGACAATAACCTCTTGCCGCAAAATCGTCGACTTAACGTGACAAAGCCCTCACACCGCCCTTGATAAGCGCACGCCGGACACCGCATACTTCACACAAGCAGAAATACGAAAAGCGGCATGAACATAAACCAGATGCATCTTAGCAGTGCCGCAAACCTGTCCTAAAAAGCCGGACCACTTCAGTGGTAGCGGTTCATAAGGTTTCTATACGTCATGCCCACATAGTGAACTGACTACGCCAGAAAAGCAATAAATAGGATCACATTTAGGTTCTACACTTTTTCTATAGCACTGTAATCATACAACAAAGGTAAATTCTTATAGTGTAGGTGTTAAATAATCGTTAACAAAAATGTTCTGAGCTGGGAAGAGTAAAACAGGCCTTTCGCGCCGGAGTGTTGCGGATTGACCCGCTTAAAAGCTGAGATTTATGCGGATTGAGCCGACAACCTGACCATCGGTTTGGGCATCGAACTCCTCCCCCAAATAGGTCACGCCGTAAAAAGCGGAGGCCTTCTCCCCCTGCCAATGCATGCCTGCGCGCAGACGATCGCGGGTGTCGGTGAGGGTAAAACCGCGCTCTTCGGGCAGATAAATGCTGTCGGATACATGGGCGATATCTGCCCCCAGAAGGAAGGTAAATCCGGTTGCGTCGTCATCAGTGACCACGCGGTAGCGGTGTCCCGTGACGCTCTCCCGAACGAGTAATTCGCCTTGCCCGATCATACCGAATGTCAGATCAACGCCCGCCCGCACCATCGTCTCGGCCCCTGCACGGCCCTCAAGGAAGGGACGCACATGCAGGTTGGGTGTCAGCGACAGGTCGCGGCCAATCTCACCTACAATCGTTGGATGGAAGTCGCCAGCAATCTGGTTGTCGAGCGTGCTGCGCGAGGGTTCGGTTACCCCAAGGACATTGTGCAGCGCGCGCTGGAAGCTGCCCAAACCCGTGCCAGACCCTGTCATAACCATGTCAGCCCCAAGGGCCGTATCAAACCCCTGCCACATGAAATGGGTATGCGCCCCTATGGAAACGGCGCCAGCATAGGGACGGTCCCCCGCTGCAGGCAGGTCCAGACTGCTCGGCGCAAAAATCTCTGCTGACAGGCGGAATTCGATCAGATCGCCAAAGCCGCTCGGTGCTTGCCCTGCCCACTCTGGCCCCCAGACGCGGGAGGAGGTCCATGACCCTGTGCGCCAGCGGTCCTCACCATCGCCCAGAAAGTCGTTGGTCATCAGACGGCCATAGCCGAGCTTTTCACGCGGATCGGCCTGCGCTGATCCAACAGCCACTGTAAGGGAAAGGGCAAGCGCAATAAATGAGCCAGCGACGTATTTGACCATCGGACTGTCCTGTCAGTTGCGCCCCCACAACTGTGTAAAAGTTAGCCCTGCTCACCGATTCGTACCAAGCATGGAATTGGAGGTCAGGCACCTGCCTGCGCGATTGCGTCATTGATGTCACGTTTTCGTGCTGGAAACACGGACGGTGGATGTGGTTACCTGCCACAAAGAAAAGGACCCTGCCATGAACATTCTCTTCATTATGTACGACCAGCTACGGTTTGATTATCTGAGCTGTGCAGGGCATCCGCATTTGAAAACACCCCATTTCGACCGTGTGGCCGCCATGGGTGTGCGGTTCTCCAGCGCTTATGTACAATCGCCGATCTGCGGGGCCAGCCGCATGTGCTATTATACGGGCCGCTATGCCTCCAGCCATGGTGCCCAATGGAACGGCTTTCCCCTGCGGGTGGGGGAGCATACCTTGGGCGACCACTTGCGCAACGTCGGCATGGACTGCTGGCTTCTGGGTAAGACCCATATGAAAGCGGACGCGGCAGGGATGGAGCGCCTTGGCCTGTCGCCCGACAGCACCATCGGCGCACGGCAGGCCGAATGCGGATTTGACGCTTGGGCGCGCGATGACGGCCTTTGGGGCTATGGGCCAGACGGCTATTATGACGAAAAGCGCTCGCCCTATAATGAATTCCTTAAATCGAAGGGGTATGATGGCGAGAACCCTTGGGCCGACTACGCAAATGCGGGTGTAACGGACGAGCAGATCGCCTCCGGCTGGATGTTCCGCAATGCCGACCAACCCGCCAATATCCGCGAGCAGGACAGCGAAACGCCCTGGCTGACGACCCAAACCATCGAGTTTATGGCCCAGACCAAAGGGCCGTGGTGCGCACATGTCAGCTTTATCAAGCCGCATTGGCCCTACATCGTCCCCGCGCCCTATCACAATATGTTCGGCCCCGAACACGTGCCACCTGCCCTGCGCGAGGAGGTCGAGTTGGAAAATCCACATCCCGTTTATGGCGCCTACCAAGGTAACAAGATCGCCAGCGCCTTCCAGCGTGAGGAGGTCCGAGACAAAGTGATCCCCGCCTATATGGGTCTGATCAAACAATGCGACGACCAGTTGGGCCGCCTGCTGGATCACCTTGAGGAAACAGACACGCTCAACGACACGATGATTGTGCTGACATCTGACCACGGTGACTACCTCGGCGATCACTGGTTGGGGGAGAAGGACCTGTTCCACGAGCAATCGGTCAAGGTCCCGCTGATTATTTACGATCCGCGCGAGAGTGCGAATGCGGCGCGCGGCACAGTCTGCGATGCGTTGGTCGAGAGTATTGATCTGGCCGCCACCTTTGTGGATGCGGCAGGGGGCAAGGTACCCGATCATATCCTTGAGGGCCGCTCGCTGATGCCATGGCTGCGCGGGGAGACGCCCGAGTGGCGCGAATATGTGATCTCCGAATACGACTACTCCGCCACACCGCAATGCGCGAAACTGGGGCTGGAGCCACGCGATGCACGCCTGTTTATGGTCTTTGACGGCCGCTATAAACTGATGCACGCCGAAGGGGGCATGCGGCCCATGCTGTTCGACCTAAAAACCGACCCCGAAGAATTCCACGATCTGGCCAAGGGCGATGCACACCAAGCGGAGATCGACCGCCTCTACGCCATGCTAGCGCAATGGGGGCGCCGCATGTCACAGCGCGTAACCAAATCCGAGGATGACATCAAAGCCATGCGCGGTGCGTCCTTGGGCAAAGGCATCCTGCCCTTCCTCTATGACGGCTCCGAAGTGGATGAGAAATATACGGTCAAATACCGCGGACCCGCGCGCCAGCGATACGATCAGGACACCGACAGCTAGTCCGCGCTACTCACCTGCTGCAAATCCTCCAGCATATCGAGCAGCTGTTCGAATTTCTCGTCGCCGTAGCTTCGGCGCAGATCAGTAACCAATGCGGCGGCCTGTTGCGCGTGCTCCTCCAGAATGGCCAGCCCTGCCGCTTCGATCTGGACAATACTGCGCCTGCGGTCCGCCTTGTCTACCTTGCGCGAAACAAGGCCATCGGCCTCCATCGCGCTCAGAATCCGTGTGAGACTAGGCAGCAGCAGGCACGCCCGTTGCGCAATGGTGTTCTGGTCTTGCGCGCCACCCTCTTCGAGAACACGCAGCACACGCCACTTCTGTTCGTTCACGGGACTGCCCGACAGCATCTCGCGGACGGGTCCCATCACGGTTTCACGTGCCCTTAACAATGCAATCGGCAAAGAGCGGTTGGTGCGGCGCAGGTTCGAAGAAGCCGCCTTTGATGTATTTTCATGCGTCATATTCCGACTATGAGCCATTGCAGGGCAATTGACACAACACATATTTTTGATTAACAAAGCAAGTATTGGTGAGAAAGAGTACTTATGCCCCATATCATGTTGGAATATTCTCCGAATCTGGACGCTGCGCTGGATATCCACGCGCTTTGTGTTGCGCTGAAAAATGCGGCGGCAGGTACAGGTGTCTTTTCGCCAGCAGGCATCCGCGTCCGCGCCATTGCCTGCACGCATGTCGTGATTGCCGACGGCGATCCTCAGCACGGATTTATCGACATACATGTCCGACTACGCGCAGGCCGCACGCATGAGGCCAAGACCGCCGCGACAGATGCGCTCTTCGCTGCCGCAACCGATTTTACCGCTGCCTATATGGCCGCACATCCCTTTATGCTGTCGCTAGAGATGCGCGACATTGATGCCGATTTGAGCCGCAAGACCAGCTCGATCCGCGATTACCTGCCGGAGGATATGGCATGAGCAAACTTGACGAAAACCTGACCCGCCTTGAGGCGCATCTGGAGCGGTTTAAAAAGACAGGCATCCAGAACCTGATCAACGGCAAGGACGAAGCAGGTAGCCAAACGTTCGAGACACGCTCGCCCGTCGACGAGAGCCTGATCGCCAATGTTGCCCGCGGCGATGCATCCGACATTGACCGCGCCGCAAAAGCGGCCAAAGTCGCCTTCCCCGCATGGGCCGCCATGCCTGGCAAAGAGCGCAAAGCCTTTCTGCACAAAATCGCCGATGCCATTGAGGCGCGTGCAGACGAGATTGCCCTGTGCGAATGTTGGGACACAGGCCAAGCCATACGCTTTATGTCCAAGGCGGCCTTGCGCGGTGCAGCCAACTTCCGCTTCTACGCCGATCTGGCGCCCTCAGCACAAGATGGCAAATCGCTCCCCTCCCCCGATCATATGAACATAACAGGCCGCAAACCCATCGGACCTGTGGGCGTCATCACCCCGTGGAACACGCCCTTCATGCTGTCGACTTGGAAGATTGCGCCAGCATTGGCAGCAGGTTGTACCGTGGTCCACAAACCCGCCGAGTTCTCACCACTCACAGCGCGTTTGCTGTCGGAAATCTGCCGCGATGCAGGTCTGCCTGACGGTGTGCTGAACCTCGTCAACGGCATGGGCGAGGACGCAGGCAAAGCGCTAACCGAGCATCCCGATATCAAGGCCATCGCCTTTGTCGGCGAAAGCCGCACAGGCTCGATGATAATGAAACAGGGAGCGGATACCCTCAAACGCGTCCACTTCGAGCTTGGCGGCAAGAACCCGGTCATCGTGTTTGACGATGCCGATCTGGACCGCGCGCTCGATGCCGCAGTGTTTATGATCTACTCGCTGAATGGCGAGCGCTGCACCTCATCGTCTCGCCTCCTGATCCAAGAGAGCGTGCGCGAGGAGTTCGAGGCCAAGCTGATCAAACGCGTGAACAACATCCGCGTGGGTCACCCCCTTGATCCCAATACCGAAGTCGGCCCGCTGATCCACAAAGTACACTTCGATAAGGTCGTCAGCTATTTTGACGTGGCGCGCGCCGATGGTGCGACCATCGCCGCAGGCGGCACCACACCCGAGAGCGACGGCCACTATGTTGCCCCCACGCTATTCACCAACGCCACGCCCGAGATGCGCGTGGCCCAAGAGGAAATCTTCGGCCCCGTCCTCACCTCTATCCCGTTCAAGGACGAAGCCGAGGCACTGCACATCGCCAATGATGTAGCTTACGGTCTTGCGGGCTATGTCTGGACGAATGATCTCACCCGCGCGCTGCGCTTCTCGGATGCGCTCGAGGCTGGTATGATCTGGGTGAACTCAGAGAACGTGCGTCACCTGCCCGCCCCCTTTGGCGGCACAAAGGCCAGCGGCATTGGCCGTGATGGCGGTGATTGGTCGTTTGAATTCTACATGGAACAAAAGAATGTCGCGATCGCGACAGGGCTGCACCGCATCCCGCAACTTGGCGCGTAAAGGAGTACCGAAATGCCTATTCCAGCCCCGAACCTGTACCCCGACTTCAACATCATCCGCCTCAGCCACATTGAGCTTTTCGTGCGCGATCTGGCGTGGAGCCGTGCCTATTATGTCGACACGCTTGGTCTGCAAGTCACCTATGAGGACGCGGATGCCATCTATCTGCGCGCCATGGAAGAACGCGGCCACCACTGCGTGATCCTGCGCAAAGGGGCAAGCGGCGAGGTCGGCGTTCTGGGTTTTAAAGTCTGGGACGAAGGCGAATTGGACAAGGCCGAGACGTGGTTCAAAGCCCGCGATCTTCCCACCGAATGGATCGAGCGTCCTTTCATGGGCCGCGTCTTGCGCACCCGCGACCCGTGGGGCGTCCCGCTTGAGTTTTACGCCAAGATGGACCGCCTTCCCGTCATTGCACAGGAATACAAACTCTACTGCGGTGTGAAGCCGCTGCGCATCGACCATTTCAACCTGTTCAGCTCGAATGTGGACGAAGCGGTTGCATTCTACGGCGACATGGGCTTTCGCGTCACCGAATACACGGCGGACGAAGAGACGGACCGCACATGGGCCGCATGGATGCACCGCAAAGGGGGCGTGCATGATATTGCCTTTACTAACGGCACAGGCCCCCGCCTGCACCATATGGCGTTTTGGGTGCCAACGCCCCTCAACATCATCGACCTGCTCGATCTGATGGCCACCACCGGATACGTCAGCAATATCGAACGCGGACCGGGACGCCACGGCATCTCAAACGCCTTCTTCCTCTACATCCGTGATCAAGACGGCCACCGCACGGAAATCTACTGCTCCGACTACCAGACCCTCGACCCCGATCTGGAACCGATCAAATGGGATCTTAAAGACCCCCAGCGCCAGACACTTTGGGGTGCACCTGCACCGCAATCATGGTTTGAATTGGGTTCAAATTTCGAGGGTGCTGACCTGACCGAGAGTGATCTCAAAGCCCAACCAATTATCGCGCCATAAAGGATCAAAAGATGAAATGGGACGAATTCTCCGAATGGGGCCGCCAGATTGCCGATTGGGGCCGCGATTACCATGAAGGTCTGCGTGATCGTCCCGTACGTGCGCAGACCCGCTACGGTGAGATAGCCGCCCAACTGCCCAAGACCGCCCCAGAAGGCCCAGAGGCGATGGAGCAAATCTTCGGTGATTTCGAGAAGATCGTGATGCCGGGGATGACCCATTGGCAGCACCCCCGCTTCTTTGCCTACTTCCCCGCCAATGCTTCGCCGCCCTCCATGCTAGCCGAGTTCCTTGTGACCACACTCGCCGCGCAATGTATGCTGTGGCAGACGTCTCCCGCCGCGACGGAGATGGAAACACGCATGCTGGAATGGCTGCGCGACGGCATCGGGTTGCCCGATGATTTCCATGGCGTGATTCAGGACAGTGCATCGTCGGCCACCCTTGCCGCCGTGCTGGTGATGCGGGAACGCGCGACCGACTGGCGTGGGAACGAGGACGGGTTGAACGCCCAAGGGCAGTTGCGCGTCTATGCCAGCGCCGAAGTACACTCCTCCGTGGACCGCGCCGTCTGGGTGTCAGGCATCGGGCGCAACAATCTGGTGCGCATCCCGACCCAAGGGGCCACGCGCAGCATGGACCCAGAATCCCTCGCCGCCGCGATCAAGGCCGACCGTGCCGCAGGGTTTGTCCCCGCGGGCATCGTTGCCTGCACAGGCGGCACAGGCACTGGCGCATGTGACGACATCGAGGGTGTCGTCGCAGTAGCAAAAGCAGAGGGCCTATACCTCCACGTAGACGCTGCTTGGGCGGGTGCTGGCATGATCTGCCCCGAATACCGCAATCTATGGACGGGCATTGAGGGTGCAGACAGCGTTGTTTTTAACCCGCACAAATGGCTCGGTGCGCAGTTCGATTGCTCCGCCCATTTCATCCGCGACCCCGAAGCGCTGGTCAAAACGCTGGCCATGCGCGCCGACTATCTACTCACGCCGGGCGATCAGGACGTGATCGACTATTCCGAATGGTCGATCCCGCTGGGCCGCCGCTTTCGCGCGCTCAAGCTTTGGTTCCTCATGCGCTCCTACGGGATGGAAGGCTTGCGCAATCGCCTGCGCAACCATGTGAACTGGGCCGAGGATTTGGCAGAAAAACTCCGCGCCCATCCAGCGTTCGAGATTGTGACCGAGCCTGTCTTGTCGCTTTTCACTTTCAAGCTGACGGGCGTGGACAGTAACGGGCAACTGGCCTTCGTGGAACGCGTAAACAACGACGGACGCATTTATATCACCCAGACCCGCGTGGGCGGTGACATGGTGATCCGTTTTCAGATCGGGCAGTTTGACTGCACCAAAGATGACATCGACACAGGCTATGACGTGCTGTGCGAACTGGCGGAGGCCTCATGAATTTTGCAACCTACACCTTTGACGGACAACAGTTTTACGGCGCAGTAGCCGAGGACGGTCTGATTCCGCTCTCGCCCGAATTCCCCGAATGGGCCACATTACGAAATGTGATCGAAGCAGACGGGTTTGGCGCATTGGCGACCCGCGCGCTCGATATCAGGGCGCGCCATGATTTGGATGCCATACGCTGGGACATCCCCGTGCCCAACCCCGAAAAGATCATCTGTGTCGGCGTCAACTTCCCTGACCGCAACGCAGAGTATAAGGACGGGCAAGAAGCGCCGCCGAATATGTCGCTCTTCCCGCGCTTCCCGCGCTCTTTCGTAGGTCACGGCACGCCGCTCACACGCCCGCCAGAGACACCCCAACTTGACTATGAAGGCGAGATTGCCGTGATCATCGGCAAAGGCGGTCGCCGCATCCTGCAAGACGAGGCGCTCAGCCATATCGCGGCGCTGACACTGTGTAATGAGGGAACCCTGCGCGACTGGGTCCGCCATGCGAAATTCAACGTGACACAAGGCAAAAACTGGGACGGATCTGGTGCGATGGGGCCATGGCTTGTCCCCTTCGAGCGGGACGAACAGATCACTGATGTGGCCCTGCAAACCCGCGTCAATGGCGAGCTGCGCCAAGACGATCGCACAGGCCGCATGCTGTTCCCCGTCGCGCGTCAGATCGCCTACATCTCGACGTTTACCACCCTTGTTCCTGGTGACATCATCGTGTCAGGCACGCCTACGGGCGCAGGCGCACGCTTTGATCCG
The DNA here is from genome assembly GCA_963933905.1 of uncultured Sulfitobacter sp. GTDB lineage: Bacteria > Pseudomonadota > Alphaproteobacteria > Rhodobacterales > Rhodobacteraceae > Sulfitobacter. The sequence continues at coordinate 4,583 of CAWVWS010000070.1, read as the reverse complement.
CCGCGCTTCCTCGTCCCCGGTGACCAAATTGATGTATTCGCTGAAGGCATCGGCACGCTGACAAACGGAGTGGTCGACGAATGACACCAAATGATGTGACCACCGCCGCGCAAATGCTGTTTGAGGCCGACAAGACAGGTGTGCAATGCGGCCTGATCTCATCCGCCTTTCCCGACGCCGTGTTGGAGGACGCCTACCGCATCCAAGATGCGCTGATCGACATGCATTACGCCGAAGGGCGCAGCCGCATTGGTTGGAAAATCGGTCTAACCAGCCGCGCCATGCAACAAGCGCTTGGGATCACAACGCCCGACAGCGGCGTGCTGCTCGACAACATGCTATTCCAAAGCGGCGATACCGTCGCCAAAGGCCGCTTTATCCAGCCCCGCATCGAAGCCGAGATTGCGTTCGTCATGGGTGCCGATATCGCAGGCGCGGGGCACAGCCGCGAAGACGTAATTGCCGCAACAGCCCATGTCGCCCCCTGTCTGGAAATTCTCGATACCCGCATCCTGCGCGCAGACCCTGACACAGGAAAAGCGCGGATTATCACCGATACCGTCTCGGACAATGCTGCCAATGCAGGCATCGTGATGGGCGACAAAACCCATGCCTTAAATGCCCATGATCTGCGCTGGGTCGGGGCTATTGTCGCACGGGACGGTGTGGTTGAGGAAACGGGTCTCGGCGCAGGTGTGCTAAATGATCCTGTCACGGGCATCATCTGGCTGCTCGACCGCCTCGCGCAGTTCGGCAAAGGGTTGCAGGCGGGCGAAGTGGTCCTGTCAGGCTCTTTCATCCGCCCCGTTGAAGCCCCCGCAGGCAGCACGTTTGCCGCCGATTTCGACGCGTTTGGTCGTGTCGATCTGAACTTCGCCTAACCCCTACATCAGGAGCCGCCCCCATGCTGGACCAAGCCACCATCAACACCCTGCGCCAAGCGCCTGTTCCGCCTGCGCAGAACCTGATTGATGGCCTATCCTGCCCTGCCTCCGACGGGCAGGTGATGGATGTGATCTCTCCCGTAGATGGCAGCATCCTCACGACCATGCCGCGCAGCACCGCCGCCGATGCAGACCGCGCGATTGCGGCGGCTCGGCGCGCATTCGATGACGGGCGTTGGTCTGATGTGGCCCCAGCGGCCCGCAAGAAAATCATGTATCGTTGGGCCGAGCTGATCGAGGAAAACGCACCAGAACTGGCCGTGCTGGGCGTGCGCAACAACGGCACCGAGATCTCCATGGCGCTCAAGGCAGAGCCGCTGGGCGCTGCGCAAACCATCCGCTATTATGCCGAGGCGCTGGATAAAGTCTATGGCGAGATTGCCCCGACAGATTGCAATACTCTGGGCATGATCCACAAGACGCCTGTGGGCGTAGTGGGCGCAATCATCCCGTGGAACTTCCCGTTGATGATCGGCGCATGGAAACTGGGGCCAGCTTTGGCCGCAGGCTGTACTGTGGTCGTAAAACCGCCCGAGACGGCATCCCTCACCCTTATCCGCATCGCGGAGTTGGCGCTCGAGGCGGGCCTTCCCGCTGGCGTGCTTAATGTGGTAACTGGCGAAGGCACAATCGTCGGTGCAGCCATCGCAGAGTCCATGCAGATCGATGTGCTGACCTTCACTGGATCAGGCGCCACAGGCCGCCGACTGATGGAAGCCTCTGCACGTTCCAACATGAAACGCGTCTATCTGGAATTGGGTGGCAAATCCCCCAACATCATCTTTGCCGATGCACCCGACCTTGCCAAAGCGGCCAAAGTCTCAGCAGCAGGCATCTTCCGCAACTCGGGTCAGGTCTGCATTGCAGGCGCGCGTCTGCTAGTGGAAAGGTCGATCCAAGAGGAGTTTACAGACCTGCTGATCAAAGCGACGGATGCCATGAAAATCGGCGACCCCCTCGATCTTGGCAGTGCCGCAGGTGCGGTGAACTCTGCCCGCCAGTTGGAGCAGAACCTCGCCTTTGTCGCAGAGGCGCGTGCCTTGGGCCGCCCCGTGCATGGCGGCGCGCAACTTTTGACGGACACAGGCGGCTTTTACATGGCTCCCGCCATTGTGTCTGACGTGATGCCTTCCGACCGGCTGTTCCGCGAGGAAGTATTCGGCCCCGTCCTTGCCGTCACACCTTTTGATACTGACGAAGAGGCGATCGCCCTCGCCAATGGTACGGAATTCGGACTGGCGAGTGCGGTCTGGACCGCCAACCTGTCCCGCGCCCACCGCATGATCGCAAAGCTGCAAGCGGGTGTCGTGCATGTGAACACTTATGGCGGGGCAGACGGCACTGTGCCGCTCGGTGGGGTCAAACAGTCGGGCAACGGCCATGACAAATCCCTGCACGCGATGGACAAATTCTTTGACCTTAAAACCGCTTGGATCGCGCTTTAGACTCTAGCGCCTCTTGCCCGGTGTGCGCGTGGTCTTATTCCCGCGCGCGCCTGTGCTTTGCGGTGTATTGGCAGTGTTTTCTGCCGACAGCTTGCGCCAGCGGTCAATGCGCGCTGGGTCCAGCGTTCCGGCCTTCACAGCCTTGAGCACCGCACATCCCGGCTCATGCATATGGGTGCAGTCGCGGAATTTACAGGTGGGGGCCAGTTCGGTGATTTCAGCAAAAAGGACATCAAGGCCGATCGCCAAATCACTTACATGCAAGGTGCGGATGCCGGGCGTATCAATAACCCAGCCGCCTTGTGCAATGGAATGTAGCGAACGGGATGTTGTCGTGTGTCGCCCCTTGGCATCCACCTCGCGGATACCACCAGTCAGCTGCGCATCCTCGCCCGTCTTTTGCGCCAGCGTATTCAGCAAAGTCGATTTACCCACGCCAGACGAGCCAACCAGCGCCACCGTTTGCCCCTCCCCGCACCATGGGGCGAGCAGGTCAATTGCGTCTGCCAGTTTCCCGTTCACGGCAACTACGGCCAAGTCGCGCTGAAGCGCTGCGGCCTGCTCCATGAACGGCGTTACATCCGCCACCTGATCTGCCTTCGTCAGCACAATGACAGGATTGGTTTCCGCCTCATTTGCCAGCGCGAGATATCGCTCCAGCCGCGCGGGATTGAAATCATCATTGCACGACGTCACGACAAACAGCGTGTCCACATTCGCCGCAATAAGTTGCGGTCCGCGCCCGCCTTCAATCTTGCGCTGCAACAGGGCGTGCCGCTCAAGACGCCTGACAACGAGAAGGGTGTCAGGCTCCGCCAACACCCAATCGCCAACCGCGAATTCGGTCGTTTTTGCGCCCAAAGGCAAGGCAGGTTTGACCGGCCCACTCACGGCAACTGCCCCCATCCGCGCACGATGCACAGTGGCAATACGCAAGGGCGTCAGATGCGCTTCATCCGCCGTAACCTGCTCGGCGAAAAAGGCGGTCCAGCCCAACGCCGCAAGTGTGCGTTCATGATTTTGAAAACTATCTGACACATCCTATTGAATGATCCGCAGACCCGAATGATGCAAGCCCCCTGCATTGAAATTTGTACCGCTTGGGTGCCACAGAATGCATAAATTCGCGCCGCTTTGGTGCAAATCCTTGATCGCGGCATCATCCCCCGCTACGCAAATGCCAGAACGAGGATACAGGAATGAAAATTTGCGCCATTACGATGGTCTACCGCGACTATTGGGCACTCGACCAATGGTAACGCCATTACGCCAAATATCTCGGCGCTGAAAACCTCTATGTAATCTCGCACGGTGTGGACCCCGAGATCGCGAAAATTTGCCCTCAGGCCAGCATCATCAACATCCCGCGCGAGCAGTTGAAGAACTTTGACCGCGTCCGCCTGCGAGTCATCAACGGCATACAGTCAGGGCTGGGCAATCTCTATGACTGGGTGATCCAGACCGATGCGGATGAATTGGTTTGCTTCAATCCGAATACCTATGGCTCCTTTCAGGAGATGTTCGAAAGCACAAAGGCACCTGCCCTCTTCGCCCTTGGCCTCAACCTCGCTGAAGTTGACGGAGACGCCCCGCTCAAACCTTCTGACATGGCCCTCGCCCATCGCAGCAAGGCATGCGTAATGGGCAATTACAGCAAGCCCTTTGCCGTGCGCAAATCCATTCCCCTCCGCTGGCACGGGGTATTCTGCGGCTATCGCAAGACCGAGGATTTCCCCTTCGAGATGCCGGACGATGTCTTCTATGTTCACCTCAAACACGCCAACCTCGAAGCTCTCGCAGACTCCAACGCCGTGCGCCGCTCTGTTGCGGACAGTGTCGGCGAGGAGTGGAACGTAAACGGCTGGGCAGAACCGGATTACCACGCCAAACGTTTCTTTCGCAAAACGGCAGCAGCCAAATTCCTGCCATGGGATGAGGCATTGACAGAGGGCTATACGCAAATCCGCGACAATCCTGTACGCGACCCCAAACGCGGCATCGTCAAGCCACCTTTCATCAACTACGTCTGCCGCACGACCCTTCCTGACTGGTTCCGCAAAATATAGTGTAACATCCTCTTGATGGACCTGCGCGCTTGGCACATAAACAGCGACAGCGGTCCCTTAGCTCAACTGGATAGAGCAGCTGATTTCTAATCTGCAGGTTTGGGGTTCGAGTCCTCAAGGGATCGCCA
>CAWVWS010000069.1:0-14546 GCA_963933905.1 uncultured Sulfitobacter sp. | reverse complement strand
TCCACTTTTCCTGTGGATAACTCTGTCTATAACTTCTTCACACAAGGAGTTTTTCGTTAATTTCTAGGAACTTCGCTAAAGTGACTACTTTTTAGGCAAAAATCTATGCCTTTGAAAACAATAATTAACTTTGTTAACAGCTTCAAAAACGCTCATTAGCCAATGAAATCCTTAACAAATTTACCATATTCCATTGTGACGTGCAAAACTTTGCCGCCAATGCCTCTTACTCTACCCCCAAGACATCGGGTGTTTGCCATCCAAGGTGCTGGCCGCCATCTACACAAAGCAGTTGGCCAGTGACACTTGGTGCATCCAGAAAATAACCCAAAGCCGCAGTAATATCCCGTGGATTTGCCCCCCGTTTCAGGACAGTGGCGGCGCGCTGTCCCTCAAAATGGGCCTGTGACTGGCGGCTACCCTGTAATGTGGGACCCGGGCCAATCGCATTCACGCGAATTGCTGGAGCCAGCGCCTGTGCGGTGGTTTGCGTGAGTGACCACAGCGCCGCTTTTGCGAGTGTGTAAGTCATGAATTCAGGGGTAAGCTTGCGCACCCGCTGGTCCAGCATATTAACAATCAGGCCAGAGGCGACAGGTTCGGCCATATCATCCGTCTCAGGCAAAAGCCCCTGCGCAGCCATCGCTTGGCTTAGCACAAATGGCGCACGCAGGTTCGAATTGATATGTCTGTCCCAGCTGTCACGCGTCGCACTTGTGATGTTGTCATACTCAAAGATAGAAGCGTTGTTCACCAAACAGGTGATCGGACCGCCAAGCGCTTCGGCCGCACGCGTCAGCAGTGTCTCCATCGCATCAAGGTCGAGCAAATCCGCCTGCACAGACACCGCCTTACGGCCCATACATTCGATCTGGGTCACAACATCATCCGCCCCCTCGGCGGAAGCCGCATAATGCACGGCTACGTCAAACCCACGCTCTGCCAGATAAAGCGCCATAGCGCGGCCAAGTCGCTTACCCGCGCCAGTTACCAATGCTCGTTTCATGTAATCGTCCTTAACCCGCCAAAACCACAATGAGATACGTGGCATATAGCGCGCTGAGCGCGATGCCCCAGACCCGCGTGATGTTTTGGCCAAGATAAACAAACGGGATCAGCAGCAGCGACGCCCCCAACATCACCCAAAGGTCAAAGCGCAAGAACTCAGGATCAACGCTGATAGGACCGACAAGGCCGGCAATACCAATGATCGCCAGCAGGTTGAACATATTGGACCCGATGACATTGCCCAGCGCCACATCAGCCTGACGGCGCAGCGCTGCAACCACAGTCGTCGCCAGCTCTGGCAGGGACGTGCCAATAGCGACCAGCGTGAGGCCGATCACCGTATCGCTCACGCCGAATTCCTTGGCGATGATGGTTGCGTTATCCACCAGCAGGGATGCACCCAGAGGAAGGCCAATCAAGCCCAGCAGCAAAAACATCCCGATTTTCCACGACGGCATATCCGGATCGACCCCTTCAAGGCCCTCCTCCTCATCGGTGGCCTCAGCCAAATCAGCGTGACGGTGCGCACATGCATCGCGTGCGGCATCAAACAACATTGCTGCAAGTGCCACGAGCAGTGCAATCGACGCGATCCAGTCGAATACACCCCGATAGGCAAGCGCAATAAACAAGAGTGTCGCGGCAATCATATGGTTAAAGGATTTGCGCGTGTTGCATTCCGACGTGTGCATCGTCGCCAAAAGCGCAGGAATACCCAAAACCAGCAGGATATTTGCAGTATTGGACCCAACGACATTACCCATAGCAATGCCGGGAACATCGTCCATCACCGCCTTGATCGAGATGAGGAGTTCTGGCGCGGAGGTACCAAATGCTACGATGGTCAAACTGACAATAAGTGCGGGAATGCCAATCCGCAGGCTAAGGTTTACAGCCCCTTTTACGAGGGCATCTCCCGCCAGCAGCAAAATTACCAGCCCGAGCCCTGACAGCAACCACGCAGTCATCATCCCCGCTTCCCTCCGCAGGCGCAGGGCCCTTTGCCGATGCGGTAGCGTCCGCATCCGTTACATTTGCGCTGGGTCAGGGTTTTTCCACCAATCCAGTGCATTTTACCAAACCAGCCCAAAACGCCGATGAATACCAGAAACAGAGCAACAATCTTTAGGATCATATCAGAGGCCAAACCGTGCATATTGTGCGCGTTCTTCGATCCCGTGCAGGGCATCCCCGACAATTTGCGCACCAAAACGGTTGAGCAAACCCTTCTTCACGCCGTAACGGCGCAGCTTTACCTTCTCGCCAAAGCGCTCTTGCAGATGCGGTTTGATGTGGCCGATACCATCGATAAGGCCGACCTCAATCGCCTTGCGCGCCAGCCAAATCTCACCTGTGAAAAGGTCGCGGCCCTCCATCAGCTTGCCTGCGCGGCGCGCGGTCACATGTTCTTTGAAGTTCACATGGATATCTTCAAGAAGCTCTTTGAGCCGGGCAATATCCTCGGGCTTTTCCGGCTGGAACGGGTCGAGCATGGATTTGGAATTGCCCGCCGTATAGACACGCCGCTGCACCCCGTTCTTTTCCATCAACTCATGCAGACCAAAGCCCGCAGAGATAACCCCGATGGAGCCGACCACCGATGATGTGTCGGCATAAATCTCGTCCGCCGCTGCCGCGAGCCAGTAGCCACCAGAGGCGGCCACATCCTCAACAAACGCAATGACGGGTATCTTCTTTTCTTCTGCCAGCCGCCTGATCCGCGCACCAATTAAAGAGGACTGTACAGGACTGCCCCCGGGCGAGTTCACCTCCAAAGCGACCGCAGCAGGCTTACCCTTCGAGAAGGCCTTTTCAATTACTGGCCCAAGGCTCGCGTCATTCAGTGCGCCACGTCCGGAAGTGCCTATCATCCCCGACAGCCGTATCACGGCAACAGTCGGGTCGCTTTTCATAAAGGGGAGCCAATGTTTCATCCCTCACATGTAGAGCCGCACGGCCCCAGCAACAAGGAGGGGACGCAGGATTATTGCCGGATGCGCCAGCCTGTTTTGAATATCCACCAGATCACGGCCATACACAGCGTGGTAAACCCTGCAATTGCAAAGAGACTGATCGCGATTGGAACGTCAGCCGAACCAAAGAAGGACCACCGGAAACCAGAGATCAGATAGACCAAAGGATTGAAGTGGGAGATGATCTGCCAGACGGGCGGCAGCATCGAAATGGAATAGAAAGACCCACCCAAGAATACCAAAGGCGTGATAATCAAGAGCGGCACCAATTGCAGCTGCTCAAAGTTGCCTGCCCAGATGCCGATGATAAACCCCATCAGCGCAAAACTGATACAAGTGAGCACCAGAAAGCCAACCATGGCAAAGGGATGCTGTATCTCAAAATCCACAAACAGAAATGCCGTGGCAAGGATGATAACACCGATAAACAACGCTTTGGTCGCCGCAGCGCCCACATAGCCCATGACAATCTCGAGGAAGTTCACAGGGGCCGAGAGCAGCTCGAATATAGTGCCGATGAATTTGGGAAAGTAGATGCCAAAACTCGCGTTCGAAATCGACTGGGTGATGACGCTGAGCATGATTAATCCTGGCACGATAAACGCGCCATATGACACCCCCTCAACCTCTTGGATGCGGCTCCCAATTGCCGCCCCGAAGACCACGAAATAGAGTGATGTCGACAAAACAGGTGAGATGAAACTCTGCGTAATCGTGCGAAAAAAGCGGGCCATCTCGAACACATAGATGGATTTAACAGCAGTCCAGTTCATGGCGCGTCTCCTTCATGTACGAGGTCGACAAAAATGTCCTCGAGGCTTGATTGCCTTGTGACCACATCGCGCAGCACCAGCCCCGCCGCTGCCACATCGGCCAGCAGCTTGGTGATCCCCGTCCGCTCGCTTTTGGTGTCATAGCTGTAAATCAGCGCACTACCATCTTCCTTGAGGCGCAGAGCATCCGACACCAGACTGGCGGGGATTTCGCTCAACGGCTCAGACAGCTGCACTTCCAATTCCTTCTTCCCCATTCGCGCCATCAGTGTCGCCTTTTCCTCAACCAATAGAATTTCACCATGGGCAATCACGCCAATGCGGTCGGCAATGGCCTCTGCTTCTTCAATATAATGGGTGGTCAGGATGATGGTGACGCCGTCACGTTTAAGTTCGCCCACAATCTCCCACATATCGCGGCGCAGCTCGACATCCACACCCGCCGTTGGCTCGTCCAGAAACAACACACGCGGTTCATGGCTCAGCGCTTTGGCAATCAGAACGCGGCGCTTCATGCCGCCCGAGAGTTCGCGTATCTGGGCGTCCCGCTTGTCCCAAAGGGATAGCTGGCGCAGAATTTTCTCAATCAGCGCAGGGTTCGCCGACTTGCCGAACAACCCGCGCGAGAATTTGACGGTGTTCTGAACTTTCTCGAAGGGCTCAAGATTGATTTCTTGCGGCACCAACCCGATCATCGAGCGCGCGGCGCGGAAATCCTTGACCGTGTCGTGCCCGCCCACTTTGACGCTTCCAGAGGTGGCCGTTGTGATCCCGCAGATCGTTGAAATCAGTGTGGTTTTACCTGCACCATTCGGCCCGAGCAGCGCAAGTATCTCGCCCTCTTGAATCTGGAGGTCCACTCCTTTGAGCGCCTCAAACCCGCCTGCATAGGCTTTTCGCAGCGCGTTCACTTCAACAATGAGGGGCATGACAGTCTCCGGTTCTGGCTGCTGCCTACCTAGACTGAATGTCGTAGCCGCAACAAGAGCGCCGCAGCATTAAGACTTTTTCAACCCAAACCAGCCCTTTTTGGCCTCTGCCTCTGGAGCTGCCTCCTCGGATGATGCCTCTGCTGGGCCTTCAAGCGTCTCTTGCAGGTTGTTGAAAAACTGATCCGCCATCTTTTTGGCGAAACCGTCAATAATGCGACTGCCCAGTTGTGCCAGCTTGCCACCGACTTTGGCCTCCACATCATAGCTCAGCTCACAACCACCCTCGGTCGCGACCAACCGCACATCAGCACCGCCTTTGGCAAAACCAGCCGCACCGCCCTTACCCGCACCTTCAATCCGCATGGAAGTATCAGGCACCAGATCGGTAATCTGGACCTCGCCTTTGAACGTCGCTTTCACGGGGCCAACTTTTTGAACAACCGTTGCGACAAATCCTTCTTCGACTGATCCAGACACTTCTGTAGCCCCCGGCACACACGCCATGAGCATTTCGGGGTCGAGCAAAGCCGCATAAACCTCGGCGGGGGTCGCGGCAATCTGGCGGGTGTCTGACATTTGCATGGCGTAGCTCTCCTGAGTTGAAGCCTCACGCTATGAATTTTTGTGGACAGCTGCAACGGGATTGATGAAGGTGGCCGAATGACAACTCCCTCAAATCGTGCGGGCCTTGCAATCGCCTTTGTGCTGTTCGGGGTTTTGTGCATCTCCCTCAATGACATGCTGATCAAGCAACTCTCGAGTGGTTATCCGTTGCATCAGATTGTATTTTTCCGCTCCTTGATTGCTTTGCTGATAACGCTTGTGTTCTTGCAGTTTGAGGGCGGTTTTGCTGCGCTGCGCACCGACAGGCCGCTGCTCCATCTTTTTCGCGGTGTCTTGGTCGTCATATCGAATATGGCGTTCTTTCTGGCGCTCGCTGTTCTGCCACTGGCCGATGCTACGGCACTCTTTTTTGTGGCACCACTCTTTATAACGCTGCTGTCGATTCCGTTGTTGGGCGAGAAAGTAGGGCCGCTGCGGATCAGCGCCGTCATTGTCGGATTTATTGGTGTGATCATTATGCAGCGCCCATGGGAGAGCGGGGAAACCCTTCCCGCTTCGCGCATTGTGCTGCTCTTGCCCGTGTTGGCCGCGCTCACCTATGCGCTCAACCAGTTGATGACACGTAAGCTGGGGGTCAAAGCACCTGCCTCAACACTTGCGATCTATATTCAGGCGACATTCCTTATTGTCTCCATCGGCTTTTTCCTTGTCGCAGGGGATGGCCGTTTTGCGGCCAATACAACAAATGCCTCGCTTGAGTTTCTGCTGCGGGCATGGGTCTGGCCCACCCCGTCAGAGCGTATCTGGCTTTTGATCATGGGCGTGAATGGCGCCCTCATCGGCTATTCGCTAAGTCAGGCCTACCGCCTTGCAGATGCCGCGACTGTTGCGCCGTTTGAGTATATCGGCCTGCCTTTGGCCGTGTTCTGGGGGCTGATGGTCTTTGGCGACCTACCCACATGGGAGGTCTGGACAGGCATTGCCCTCATCATCGCCTCGGGCTTGTTTGTGTTCTTCCGTGAGCAGGCCAAAGCAAAGCGGACAACCATCCGCCCCGTTGCCAGACGACACTAGCTGACCTCGATCACGACCTTTCCTGTCGCTTTGCGCGTGCGGAGCAGATCAAGCCCCTCGTTGGCTTGTTCCAAGGGCAGCACATTGCTCACATGCGGCTTGAGTTTACCCTCAAGATACCAGCCCATGAGCGTCGCAAAGCTGCGCGGCAGTGCTTGAGGCTTTAGCTTGGCATAGCCGCCGATGTAGAAGCCCAGAACCGTCATGTTCTTGACCAACAGGATATTCGCAGGAATTTGCGGCACCTCCCCGCTGGCAAAGCCCAGTGGCAAAAGGCGGGCACCCACATTGCAGGCCCGCATCGCCGCTTCGAACTGCGCACCGCCAATCGGGTCATAAACAACATCCGCACCACCCAACGCTTTGACACGCGCTCGAATGTCGTCGGTGTCGGAATCGATCAGGTGATCCGCGCCCAGCCGCTTGCAAATCTCCAACTTCTCCGCACCACGCGCGCAGGCGATCACTTCGGCCCCCATCAGCTTTCCCAATTCGACCGCTGTCAGGCCAACACCGCCCGATGCGCCCAGCACCAGCAGCCTCTCGCCCGCTTGCAATTGCGCCCTGTCCTCAAGGGCGATGTGGCTGGTCCCATAAGTAATCAGAAACGCAGCAGCATCGGTAAAGGGCATTTCGTCAGGGATCAGCACGCAAATCTCGGCGCGCACAGCGGCAAATTCGGACAGGCCGTTCACACCGCTTTGGGCTGCAATGCGCTGCCCGACATGCAGGTCCGCGACACCCTCACCTACCTGACTAATCACGCCCGCAAGCTCCATCCCCGGCGTGAAGGGCAAGGGCGGTTTTTCCTGATAACTCCCTTTGATCAGCAGCGTGTCCCCAAAATTAAGCCCGCAAGTTGCAACTTGAATCACCACTTCACCCACAGCGGGAACGGGCATTCCAAGCTCCACCATTTTGAGCGGCGTGTTGTAATCTGTGACCTGCATTGCGCGCATTATGGAGCCTCCGGCTGGATATGGTTTAGGGCAGAGTGACCTGCACCATGCAGACTTTCAAGGCAGATAGGTTCTGCCGCGAAGCGAACCTTCACCCGCAGACCCGGTGCTGCATCTTCAAATGACAAAACTGCCCCGTGCAGCCGTGCCACGTCTTCCACAAGGCTCAGCCCCAAGCCATTTCCGGGCGTGTTGCGACTTTGGTCAAGCCGGTAAAGGCGCTGGGTCACTTTCGCCCGCTCCTCCTCGGGAATACCGGGACCGTTGTCTGTCACCAATAGGGTTGCGCCCTGCGCCTTCTGAATAATGGAGACCTCGATATCCGCCCCGGCACCCGCGTGGGTTACAGCATTTTCAAGCAGGTTCGCGACCAACTGCCCCAGAAGGTTTTTCTCACCAGAAACCTCCGCTTGTGCGGAGCCGCTAAAGCGGAGAGCCTGCCCCCGTTCTGTTGCGGTCGGCTCATAAATCTCGACCATGGTACGGCACAGTTCAGCCAGATCAACAGGCTTGAATTGCCCTTTTAGCGTTCCATTCTCGACCTGCGCCAGTTGCAGCAGAGATGTAAAAACAGCCGATATGCCGTCAACCTCTTCACGGGTGCGCGCCACAAGGTCGGCACCTGCACCATCGCCCACAACCTCGGTCAAAGCTTCCAGTTGCAACGAGACGCGCTGCACAGGCGTTTTCAGATCATGGGCAATGTCGGAGGAAACTTGCCGCAAGGCCGCGACATTGCGTTCTTGTGCGCCAGCCATCACATTCACGGCTTCGCCAATACTGCTCAGATCATCCGACCAGCGCGGCGTTCGCACCACCCGCGCCCCCAGATCGCCCCCCGTCAACCGCTCAAGGGCGGCGCGGATCACTTCCACATGCCGTTGGGAGCGCCGCGCAAGGATAAGCCCACCCGACAGCGCAATGAGAACTGTGGGCAGCAGGCTGATCCACAGGATATTCAGGAAAACGGTCTGCAACGCTTCGATCTCAGCACGGCTGCGGGCAATGGTCAGTCGCCCCCCATAAAGACGCTCGCTCAGCGCGAGGTATTTACCATCCAGTTGCGCGCGCCCTTCCTCCAACGAAATGATGTGAAACCCCTCGTCATCGCGGGCCACAGCACCGTTGCCTTAAATCCGTCCATTGTGGGTCACATAACTCAGCACAAGGCGATCAGGATCGGTCTCCTGCGATTCGGCCTGTACTAATAGGGCCACGGCACGTGCCGAAGGGGCCGCCCGAAAACCCGCCAGATCCTGCGCCAGATCATCGCGGATAGACTGCTCGAACGCGGCGCGGGTGACGGCATAACTCGCAGCGAGGCTTAGCAAACTGACAGAGCCGAACAGCACCACCAGCACCAGCGCCAACCGCAGCGGCATCGATCGCCAAAGCTCCCTCATCCGTCAATCCGGTAGCCTGCACCGCGCACAGTTTTGATGAGTTCAGTTTCGAACGGTTTGTCCACTTTTGCCCGCAGGCGGCTGACATGGGTCTCGACTACGTTTGTCATGGGATCAAAGGACAAGTCCCACACCCCCTCCAGCAGCATCGTTCGGGTCTGAACACGCCCTTTACGGCGCAACAGAAATTCCAACAGTGCAAATTCGCGCGGCAGCAGATCAATCTCCTGACCGCTCCGCGTCACTTTGCGCGTCAGCAAATCCATCGTCAGATCGCCAACCTGAAGCACTGTTTCCTGCTCGACTGCTTGTGGTCTGCGACCAAGGGCGGCAACGCGCGCGGACAATTCGCCAAAGGCGAAGGGCTTGACCAGATAATCATCGCCCCCCGCGTTGAGGCCACCAATGCGGTCCTCCACCGACCCCATCGCAGTAAGAAAAAGCACGGGCGTGGCATTGCCCGCGCCGCGCAGGGTTTTTACAAGAGTGAGACCATCCACATGCGGCAGCATACGGTCCACGATCAGCACGTCATGCCCACCGCCCGTTGCAGTAACCAACCCTGCACGCCCGTCTGTCACCAGATCAACCACATGGCCCTCCTCGCGCAAGCCGCGCGCGATATAGGTGCCAGTTGTCGTGTCATCTTCTATCACAAGTATTTTCATGATCCGTATATAGCCCTTGAGGGCCGCCAGTGCATCCCGCCCGTGTATTACAGTTTTGTATATCCACACAGGGCTGTCCCGTAATCTTGGCTCCCCATCTTTGTTCCAATCGCAAACAGATGCACGAGGAACCATTATGACATCTTTGCTTACAAAATCCGCGCCCCTTGCTCTTGCTTTGGCGCTCTCTCCGATCGCAGCGCTAGCTGTGCCTGCGGGTGGATATGGCGATCTGGTCGAACAGGTTGCCCCTGCCGTCGTCTACATCGAAGTCACCAGCGCGGCACAACCCGTCCGCGCATTGCCAAACAACCTGCCCGAAGAATTGCGCAAACGCTTTGAGCAACAAATGCCAGAGGCACGTCAGCGCGGTGGGCTCGGCTCGGGGTTTATCATCTCAGAGGAAGGCCAAATCGTCACCAACCACCATGTCGTCGCGGACGCTACGACAGTGAAGGTAAAAATGGCAGACGGGCGCACATTTGAGGCCGAAGTGATCGGCAGCGATCCCGCAACAGATATCGCATTGCTTTCGATCAAGGCCGATGTCGATCTGCCCTATGTCAGCTTTGGCACCTCGGAGGAGATGCGCGTGGGCGATGGAGTCGTCGCTGTGGGCAACCCCTTTGGCCTCAGTTCAACCGTGACCAGCGGCATCATCTCTGCCAAGTCCCGCAATATCAATGCAGGTCCTTATGATGCCTTTATCCAGACCGATGCCGCCATCAATCAGGGCAATTCGGGCGGACCTTTGTTTAACAACGAAGGGGAAGTGATCGGCGTGAACACGGCGATTATTTCACCAGGTGGCGGCTCTGTCGGGATCGGCTTTGCCGTGCCTTCCGATATCGTCCGCGATGTTGTTGCAGACCTGTCGGATGATGGGATGGTCACACGCGGCTGGCTCGGCGTGAGCATCCGCCCGATGAGCGACGAGGTGGCCGAGGTTTTGGGATATGACGCCTCGACAGGCGCCGTTGTCGAAGCAGTGGCAAAAGAAAGCCCTGCCTTCGCTGCCGGATTGGCAAAAGGTGATATCATTTTGAGCTTTGACAGTGCCGAGATCAAAGAGCTGGGCAATCTGACCCGCGCCGTAGCCGCGAAAAATCCGGACGACAGCGCCACAGTCACCATATTGCGCCGTGGCAAAGAGAAAACTCTTACTGTCACGATCGGAATACTTACTCCGCAAGAGGCCTGATACTGGAACACGCATGTCCCCACATGCGTAGCCCCCCCCTGCACCCACCACACGCAGGGGGCAGCCCCGACGCCCTCGCGTCGGGGCATTTTTGTTTCATGCGCGAGAAGCTGCGCGAACTAATGTCGCAACCATCTCCACTGGCCCAGCGCCAAGACTGGGTATATGGGACTGGATATGAGCCGTATCAGCCAAACATATGTGGGACGTTTCCTGCTGGCCGTCGTAACCCTGGCTTTGCTGAGCTTGCCCTTTGCACATCGCACCAACGCGGCAGTCGCATCACCAGAAATGGTGCAGTTTCTGGCCATGGGCGGAAGCCTT
This sequence comes from uncultured Sulfitobacter sp., assembly GCA_963933905.1. Classification (GTDB taxonomy): domain Bacteria; phylum Pseudomonadota; class Alphaproteobacteria; order Rhodobacterales; family Rhodobacteraceae; genus Sulfitobacter. The sequence goes on along the minus strand of CAWVWS010000069.1, from coordinate 3,667 downwards.
GCCGATATTTGCGGGGATACACACACAGCGTCTCTTGGCAATTGCGAAAGCTGCCGAGTTGTTGCCGCGATGGATCTGGCTAAACCCGTTCAGGTGCCGCATCCTGTCTTTGTTGCAAGGCAGTTACAGACTTTCCAACCCGCACATACCTACATACCTGACCCTACGCTACACCGCTCCCATCCTGTGCGTGCGCCCCCACGCGCCTGACGTTTTCCCAAACCCCACGTCACAGATATCTGCAGGCTCTTGCCTGCACAGCTTCACAGGAAAACAACATGAATATTTTCACAAAATCCGCCCTCGCGGTTCTTCTTTCTGCCGGCATTGCGCAGGCTGGCGACTATATGTTTGGTGATCTGAAAATCGAACACCCCAGAGCGTTCGAGACCGCACAAAACGCCAAAGTGGGCGGCGGTTACATGACAATTACAAACAGCGGCAGCGCGGATGATACTCTCGTTGAAGTGCGTGTGGTCAACATCCCCCGCATTGAGCTGCACCTCTCCGAGACGGACGCAAACGGCGTCGCAACCATGACCAAGCAAGAGGGCGGTATCCTCGTCCCTGCGGGTGAGACTGTCACGCTCAAGCCCGGTGGCCTGCATGTGATGTTCATGGGACTGGGCGGCGATCCATTCGAGGTTGGAGAGCAGATCAGCGCCACGATTGTTTTTAAGCAAGCTGGCGAAATTGACATCGCATTTGCCGTCGAAGCACGCACTGCAGGCGATCATGTTGCCATGAAGCATGGCGATCGCGGTACAATGGATCACTCTGGCGAGACGAAGTCCGACTAAGGCATAAAGCGCGGGCCGGAGCGATCCTTCGGCCTGCTCACAGCTTTGATATCTTTTCCAGACACCGGTTCAAAATCTCCCGCTCCTGCGCGGTGAAATGCGCAGACAGCTTTGCATCATAAGATTTTGCGGCCTCGAACAAATCCGCATAAACAACTTTCCCCTGACGGGTGAGCGCCAGCGTTTCGTGGCGGCGGTCCTGCTCTTGCGGTGTTCGGACCAGAAACCGTTTCTGCTCAAGCGCATGTACAGCGCGGCTTACCTTGGTCTTGTGCAGGCTTGCGCGGTCACAAATCCCTTTGGCCGTCATTGCGCCATACCGCCCCAGATGGAACAGCACCCGCCATTCGGTGCGCAGCATGCCATAGCGTTGGCGGTAATACTTCTGGAATCCGATACTTGTCGCCTCCGCCGCCTGATTAAGGGCATAGGGCAAAAAGCGGCTCAAATCGAAATTATCATCAGTCATTTTTCAAAGTTATCTGTTGTTAGTTACAAATCAAACTAATATCTCATACCAAATCGTAAAGGGGGAACTCCGATGAACAAAGAGCTGTCGCCACATGGTTTGCAAACTGCCGCGACGCCCGTGGGCATCATGGACGGATACATGCCCGGCTTTGGCAATGATTTCGAGACGGAAGCCCTGCCTGACGCGCTGCCGCAGGGAATGAACTCCCCGCAAAAGGTCAACTATGGCCTTTATGGAGAGCAGTTGAGCGGAACTGCCTTCACTGCGCCCTCCCATCAGAATGAACGCACATGGTGCTACCGCATCCGGCCCTCAGTCAAACACACCCATCAGTTCACAAAGATTGATCTGCCCTACTGGAAATCAGCGCCCCATGTGGACCCTGATGTTGTGTCCCTTGGCCAATACCGCTGGGACCCCGTGCCGCATTCCGATCAGCCCCTCACTTGGCTGACAGGCATGCGCACTATGACCACCGCGGGCGACGTAAATACCCAGGTGGGCATGGCAAGCCACATCTACCTCGTGACCGAGAGCATGAAAGACGCCTATTTTTATTCCGCCGATTCCGAATTGTTGGTTGTCCCCCAAGAGGGCCGTTTGCGTTTTGCCACCGAGTTGGGCGTGATCGACATCGAGCCACAGGAGATCGCGATCATCCCGCGCGGGCTTGTCTACCGTGTTGAAGTGTTGGACGGGCCGTGCCGCGGATTTGTCTGTGAAAACTATGGCCAGAAATTCCACCTGCCGGGTCGCGGCCCTATTGGCGCTAACTGCATGGCGAACCCGCGCGATTTCAAAATACCTGTGGCGGCGTTCGAGGACCGAGATGCCCCCTCCACCGTCACGATCAAATGGGCAGGCCAGTTTCATGAGACCAAGATCGGGCATTCGCCGCTGGACGTGGTCGCATGGCACGGCAACTACGCGCCCTGCAAATACGATCTGCGCACCTATTGCCCCGTAGGCGCAATCCTGTTTGATCACCCCGATCCGTCGATCTTTACCGTGCTGACCGCTGATTCAGGCGTCGAAGGCACGGCCAACATCGACTTTGTCCTGTTTCGCGACCGCTGGATGGTGGCCGAAGATACCTTCCGCCCGCCGTGGTACCACAAGAACGTCATGTCCGAACTAATGGGCAACATCTTTGGTATCTATGACGCCAAGCCAAAGGGCTTCATCCCCGGCGGCATGTCCCTGCACAACATGATGCTGCCACACGGCCCTGACAAAAACGCATTCGAGGGCGCGTCCAACGCTGATCTTGGCGCGGAAAAGCTCAGCAACACCATGTCCTTTATGTTCGAGACACGGTTTCCCCAGCACCTCACCGCCTTTGCCGCGAATGAAGCGCCGTTGCAGGACGATTACACCGACTGCTGGACCGATCTGGAAAAGAAGTTCGACGGCACACCGGGTAAGAAATAATGGAAGCGCTTGGCTACGCCCTCGCCTTTATCGTCGTATGCGCTTTGGGCATGTTGTGGGACTACTATAAACCTGCCCGTTTTCGCGAAGGGTACAGGAGCGCCAAAAAGCGTAACGACGGGGACAGCGGCGGCGCTGTCCATCATAGTGAAGACAGTTGCGGTGGTGATGGCGGCGGCGATTAATACAATGGGGCGAACCATCGCTCTGAGACTTAAGGAAATAAAATGGCACTGATGAAATCATGGGTCGAGAGCGCCAACAGCGCAGACACCCAGTTCCCACTCAACAATCTGCCCTACGGTGTGTTCACCACCAACGCGCTCGAGCCGCGCTGTGGTGTGGCGATTGGCGACATGATCCTTGATATGCTGGCCGCAGAAGAAGCGGGCTTGATCAAGCTTGCCGATGACCCTGTTTTCGACGTGCCCTATTGGAACGATGTGATGGAGTTGGGGTCCGAAGGTTGGGACGCGCTGCGGATACGTTTGACACAGTTGTTGGCCGATGGATCGCCCGAACAGGCGACTGTGGCCCCCATGCTTGTCCCGATGGCAGATGCACGGATGGAAATGCCACTGGTTGTGGCGGAATTCACCGACTTTTACGCAGGCCGCAACCATGCCACCAACGTAGGCACGATGTTTCGTGGTGCTGAAAATGCGCTGCCACCCAACTGGTTGCACATCCCCATCGGCTATAACGGGCGTGCCTCCTCGGTCATCGTATCGGGCACCGATGTGATCCGCCCCAACGGCCAGACCAAGGCGCCGGATGCGGATATGCCATCCTTTGGCCCGTGCAAACGTCTCGATATCGAGCTTGAGATGGGCGCGATTGTTGGCACGGCCTCCGAGTTGGGCCATCCTGTCTCTGTTGCTCAAGCGGATGAGATGATCTTTGGCTATGTCCTGCTCAATGACTGGTCCGCCCGCGATATCCAAGCATGGGAATACCAGCCGCT
>CAWVWS010000068.1:0-14662 GCA_963933905.1 uncultured Sulfitobacter sp. | reverse complement strand
GGACGTCCAAACGCTCGGGTACTGCTCCAGCCATCCTTTGAAATACGTCCGCCAAAAGACCTCATGCACAAACCGCTCCGCCGCCTCAAATGTGTGCCGTTCCAGAACGGAATGCAGCACTTCGGTTTCCGTAATGAGGCGGTGCCTGACCCACGGCGAAAGCGCAGAGACATTTGCGCGTTGCTCTGGCCCCAAATCGTAGTTGCGGCAGCGGTCGTACATATCCCCTGCCCGCTCGGCGAACAGATCAAGCCGCGCCAGACCAGCAGCCCGCGTCGGCGTGAACACGGGACGTTCTGTTTTATCCGTGAGGCTTGCGATCATGTCTTTGGTCTTCATATAAATTCCTCAAAGGCGGGCAAGCGGAAGGTCAAGCAGGCTCAGCCACTGCATGTAACCTGCAACTTGATCTAGCAGCGAGGCCCGCTCCGTCGAGAGTAGGAGCCTGCGACTATTGCTCCTTTGACATAGATACTCACGAGCTACTTCTGGATGGGAAAGGGGATCACAATGATTGAGACTCACCTGCGGACCGCAGACCTCGTGTCGCGCTATCTGGTATTGACGAAGGAGATTATGCCCAAACTTGCACGCACGACCCATATCCATTATTGGCCCGTGCGCAATGATCATTGTTTTCAACGTATTGTGCTGGATGCGCTGTGCGGCGGCGTCTGGTACGATCACATCCCCCGACCTGCCTACAAACATCTGACACGCGAGCAGGCACAGCAGGCCGTACGCTTGTGCGACCAGATCGTATCAGGCGAGGTCGATCTGGCTCTGATGAACGAGCAATCCCTAATCTGGCGCGGAAAGAAAAAGGCCCCGCCGTGACAATCCGCGCAAAGCACACTTATCCTCCAAATCATCACCGCCAATAGGCGACAGCACTCTCGAACTCGGTGGTATAAAAGGATGCCTCTTCTGGCCCCGAAAGCTCTGCGTGAAATCGGCCCGCGCGCTGTGCGCATTCGAAAAACCCTGGCGCTGGCAAGCCCCCTCTCCCCTTGCTGATCACCAGTGCTGCGATCAGTGGACGACCAGCGGCAGCATCCTCTTCAATCAGGATTTCGAGGGCAGCTGTCAGTTGCCGGATGATATTTGGCGGCCCAAGGTCAAGGGCTTTGGCCAGTGCGATATAGGTAACGGGCACCGCGTGCCCCGCGATCTCGCACAGGTGTGCCCTTATGCGTTGTTCCAACATTTTGCTGGCTCCTTCAAAGGCTCACATTAAGCGCAGCGGCGTGCTTGGTCAAAAAGGGTAACGCACCACGCAGCCAAACCCCTACGCCCGAACAATCTGGATGTTCAGAGGAGCAGCGCCACCTACAATCTCCAGCAACCGATCAATATTTGGGTGCGCGCCGGGGCGGTTTTTCGCATCTACCGTATGTTCGGCAAAAACCGCGAGGCCGTGCGTTGCGGCCTCAACAGTCAGGGCACCAAAGCTTTCCTCAAGATAGCGATACACTACAAGCGAGCCTTGCTTGCCAGCCTGATTTTCGATGGATGAGACTACCGTACCAGCCGGATCAACAAGGTCGATCCGCAATATCCCGTCGATTGGTGGCAAAAGTTGCAGGTTTTCCGAAAACGACGCTGTGGGTTGGATCATCTTATGTACCTCTTGGTAGGTTTGTATTTCCATGATTGCTTTAACGGGACGTTGCCGATGTCAAGAACTACGGTTCTCCAACCGTCGAAACAGCATCGACAGACCAAAGCACAAGACGAAATAGAACGCCGCCGTGGTCAGCCATGCTTCAAAGATCAGTCGGGTCGAGGCGACCAGTTCGACAGTTTTATAGGTCAGTTCCTGAACTGAAATCAGGGAGATGATCGAGCTGTCTTTAATCAGGCTGATAAACTGGTTCGCCATGGGCGGGACAACCTTGCGCATGGCTTGGGGCATCACGATGTAGCGAAGTTCCTGAAAGTGGGTCATGCCAATGGCGCGGGCCGCTTCGCGCTGGCCTTTTGGCACGGATTGTATGCCTGCACGCATGATTTCCCCAACAAAGGCAGCCTCGAACATCGCCAGCACAATCACGCCCGAGACCAGCGAGGGGAAGCGTCGCATGTCGCCAAAGAAAAACTCCCAGATATAGGCGTTGTGCCCGCGTGCAATCCCGCGCGCCCATGCGTTCAGGTTGAGCGCGTCGATCAACTGCTGGGACAGGAAAAAGAAGAAGATAAAGATGATGACAACGGGGGGTATATTGCGCAGCAACTCAAGATAGGTGCGTGCCAGCAACCGCGTTGTCAGGTTCTCAGAGCAGCGGGCAATGCCCAAGCCAACGCCAATAACCAGCGCCAGAATACTGGCATAGATGCTGATGCGGATAGTGGCGAATAGGCCTTGGAGCAGCAAATTGGCGAACCATTCCTGATGGTCCTCGCGGTAGCGCAAGACGTAGTCGGGGATAAGCTCCCACCGCCAGTTGTAGTTCAGCGCGCCCTGCATGCGCAGACCGATATAGGCAGTGACCCCCGCCAAAACGGCGAGGATCAGCCAGTCGAGCCAGCGCATGCGTTTGAGAAATGAGGGCACGCCAAGGGGTCCTTACTGGGAAACCTGGTCGGACCAGTCTTCGGTCTTGAACCAGTAATCGTTGCGCTCTTTCAGCCGACCGCTAGCCTGCTTCACAGCGATCCAGTTATTGAAGAAGTTGAGCGCATCCGCATCACCCTTGCGCAGCGCAAACCCTTCGCCCGTGGCGAGAAAAGTTTGGTCAAAAGGCACGACCAACTGGTCTGGATAGCGGCGTGCCTCGATGGAGGGCGTAGGTTCCGCCTGCATGTTGGCATTTGCGTTGCCGTTCAACACTTCTTGGGTCGCGGCACCGTCTTCGTCAAACAGCAGCAGTGTCGCCTCTGGGAACAGCTGTGCAATGGTGGTGGCGGGCGTGCCGCCACGGCGGGCCGCAAATGTCACCTCAGGGGAGTTATAATCCTCCAGCGTGAAACCGTCGGTCATTTCCTTGTTGGCCAGAATGGTCAGGCCGGAATAGGCGGAGGGCTGGGTGAAATTCACAGTCAGGTTGCGCACAGGTGTAATCGACATGCCAGAGATAATGACGTCGAAATTGCCGGCACCAACTGGGGGATGATACCGTCCCATGCGGTAGGCACAAACTCTACATCAACGCCCATATCTTTGGCCAACTCGCGGCCTACATCGAGCTCAGAGCCGATCAACTCACCGTTCACATCGCGCATGGACCACGGCGTGAAAATGGACAGGCCGATGCGTATGACGCCTTCTTCCTTGATTGTTTCAATCACAGATTCATAAGACAGGTTTTGTGTCGCGGATTGCGCGAACGCAGGGGCAGCGAAAACGGTGCTGGTCAGCGCAGCGAATGCGAGGCCCAGCGCGTTTGACATGGTTTTTCTACGTGTCATGGACATGGAAAGTTCCTTCAGGGTTAGGTTGCGGTTTGAAAACGTCGCTCAACGGCAGAGACGCCGAACGACAGGACGAGAGTAAGCGCCAGATAGACAGCGGCAATGGTGAACCAGATCTCAAAGCTCATGTAGGTATCCGAGATGATGTTGCGCCCCACAGTGGTCAGTTCGGCCACCGCGATAACACTGACAATGGCAGACGATTTGATGAGGTGGACGACTTCGCCAAAGAGCGGCGGGATCATGAACCGCACCGATTGCGGTAGGATGATATAGCGGTAAGCCTGCCCCCGCGACATGCCGATGGAGGCCGCAGCCTCCCATTGGCCTTGCGCCACAGAGTTGATGCCAGCGCGGAAAATTTCGGAAATCAGGGCCGAGTGAAACACCCCAAGCGTGAGCACCGCCGCCGTCCAGCGGTCAAACCCGAACACAGGGCCAAGCACGTAATAAAACAGGTACAACAGCACCAGCAGCGGGATATTGCGGATAAACTCAAGATACCCGATTGCCACGCCCGTCCCCATAATCAGCCCTGACAGCCGCAAAAGTGCGATGCCAAGACCAAGCACGGTCGCCAACGTAAAAGATGCAACCGACAGAACAATCGTCGCCCACAATCCATGCAGAATTTCACCCGCCTGAAACCCGTCGTCCGTAAATGTGTAGAGGTACTGCGGAATCTGATACCACTGCCAGTTGTACCCCATTTGCTGCGCACCCGTATAGGTGACCCAAACGATCGCCCCCACGATGGCCAGATAAAGGCCCACACCAACAGGCAGAGTGTTCATCACACGTTTAAGTGTTCACGGACGGGCCTTTACCATGGTTCAGTGTTCCAAAATCTGGTCTAGGAACAGCCGCGCACGCGCAGACTTCGGGTTGGTGAAAAACATCTCTGGTGGAGATACTTCGACGATCTTGCCCGCCTCCATAAACACCATTGTATCGGCTACTTTGCGGGCAAAGCCCATCTCGTGCGTGACGACAACCATGGTCATCCCCGTCTCGGCAAGCTCAACCATCACATCCAGCACTTCCCCGATCATTTCGGGGTCAAGCGACGATGTCGGCTCGTCAAACAGCATCACACGTGGCTCCATACACAAGGCACGCGCAATCGCCACCCGCTGCTGCTGGCCGCCTGAGAGCTGCGCGGGGCGCTTGTCCGCCTGCTCCGGAATGCGCACTCGCGCAAGATATTTGCGCGCAGTCTCCTCGGCCTGTTTGCGGCTGAGGTTGCGGACTTTCATCGGACCGATTGTGAGGTTTTCCAGAATGGTCAGATGCGGAAACAAATTGAACTGTTGAAAGACCATACCAACATCTTGGCGAAGCTGCCGTATCTGCGGCGCATCGGCGTAAAGCTCAACACCGTCGACATGCAGGGTGCCAGCATCGTGGTTCTCAAGCCCGTTGAAGCAGCGGATCAGCGTCGATTTGCCAGAGCCAGAAGGACCACAGATCACAACACGCTCACCCTGATGCACGTCCAAGTTGATGTCGGTCAATGCCTGAAAATCACCAAAGAACTTGTCGATCTTTTTGGCAACAATGATCGGTTTTCGTGTCATGTTATGCGTCTGGCCCCCGCTATGCGTCTGGCCCCCGCCGTGTGCGACAAGAAGTAGACTGCGGCAGGACACTTGCAAGCTAACATGCCGAATAGTCAGCGGTTTTATTCGACAACCTGATGCGACATCAAGGGAATGCGCCCTACTCTCTTATCAAGCGGTCATGCATGACGTTCCTCGCTTTCCTTCTCCGCCTCTGAATGCCAAAAACAGATCATGTCGAAAAAGACCCTGAACACCACAAACCTCGAAGCCTTGGGCGCAGAAAAGCTCGCAGCCCTTTTGATGGAGGTCAGCACTGGCAGTGCGGATATCAAACGCCGTCTGCGGCTGGAGCTGAGCCATAACCTTGGCGTGTCGGAGTTGGCCCATGAAGTCCGCAAGCGGCTTGCCTCCCTGCGCAAATCCACCAGCTATATCGGCTGGCGCAAACGCAAAGCGCTGATCAAAGACCTTGATACCCAAGTGACCATGATCGTTGATAAGGTTGCCACAGAGGACCCGACCACTGCCTTTGACCTGTTGTGGCAATTCATCGAGATGGCGCCCCAGATCTATGGCCGCGTGGACGACAGCAAAGGGGACGTGAGTGATGTCTTTCGCGCCTCACTCCCGCAGTTTGCTGATATCGCCCCGCACGCGCAGCTTGCCCCTCATGCACTGGCGGACCGTGTCTGGGAAGTCGTACAAAACAACGCATATGGCGAGTGGGACGGCGTTATCACGGTTCTGGCGCCCACACTTGGCGCATCCGGCCTTGCAGCATTGAAGGCCCATATCGAAGCCTATGCAACCGAACCCGATGAGAGCACAACCAAAGATCACGATGCCATAGAGTTCCTGCGTCAGCTGCGCGGCGGTACTGACTATGTCGCAAAGCGAAAGGCACGTTTCGTCCAATCCGGCTTGCAGGAAATCGCAGAGGCATCGGGCGACACAGAGTCCTATATCGCCCAGTTTTCTGCCACTGATCTGGAGCGCAAAGATATCGCTGCCGAAGTTGCGATGCTCCTGCTCATAGGAGGACAGCAGGAGGACGCCCTTGATGCATTGCTGGCGGCGGAACCGACACGCGACAGCCATGGACAGGAGGCATGGGATGTCGCCTATATCGCTGTTTTGCTGGCTTTAGGACATGAGGAAGACGCGCAAACCCACCGCTGGAATTGCTTTTCCGAGACATTGAACGCACAGCATTTACGCGATTACCTCAGCATTTTTCCGGACTTTGACGATGTCGAAGCGGAGGACACCGCAAAACGCCATGTCCTGAGCTATCACGATGTCTCCACTGCGCTTGGCTTCTGCTTACAGTGGCCCGACCTGCTGACTGCCGCTCGTCTGATTGAGGCGCGCGCGGATGAACTCAATGGCAATCACGACGCCCTGCTCACCCCCGCAGCCGAGGCGTTACGCCAACGCCATCCCCTCGCTGCCACTCTGATTTTGCGCAGCATGATTAACGACGCACTGCAGCACGGTCGGGCAACAAGATATGGCCAAGCCGCAGATCATCTGTCAGATTGCGCATCACTCGATGTTGAAATTGAAGACTACAAAACAGTCCCGAGCCACGCGCAATACATAGAAGTGTTGGAAGCACGGCACGATCTTAAATCTTCTTTTTGGGCTAAAGTTCGCGCCGCATCCCAATAGTCATTCACCCTGCCACCCCGCACCACCTACGTCCAATCGCACCAATGAAGTCGGGATTTCCACGCTGCTGATCCTTGATATTACCAAAGGGGATCAGGATCTATGTTCACCGTTTATCGATTGCACGAAGCGTTCGCCACTTACCAACTCAGCAAAAGGGCTGCATCATGATCGTCACAACTGGCGTCGCCTGCGCTGTTCTTGTCGGCGGGTTTCTCGCGCTGATTTTCATCCGTGTGCCTGTCGCATTCGCCCTGGGGATCGCCACGATCCCTATTGTTCTGCTGGATATACGACTGACACCTTTCATCATTCTCGACCGGATGTTCCAGTCCTACAATTCCTTTATCCTACTCGCTGTCCCGTTCTTTCTACTCGCCGCGAACCTGATGAACTCGGGCAAGATCACAACGAAATTGATCAACTTGGCGCGCGTTCTGACAGGTTGGATGCCAGGGGGCCTTGGCCACGTTAACGTCGCTGTTTCCATGTTATTCGCTGGCATCTCCGGCTCGTCGACAGCCGATGCTGCGGGCTGCGGGCTGCGGCAAAATCCTGATCCCCGCGATGGTGAAAGAAGGATACGATACGCGGTTTGCCATTGCTTTGACGGCTTGTTCATCCGTGATGGGCGTAATCATTCCACCCAGCATCCTGATGGTCGTCTGGGGCGGCGTGATGCAAATATCCGTTGGTGCCTTGTTTCTTGCAGGTGCAATTCCTGGTCTCCTGATCGGTTTCGCGCTGATGGCGACAGTTTACGGGTACGCCAAGGTGTACGACTATCCCATCGCGCTCAAGCCGACATTTGCTGAATTCTGGAGCGCATTTAAGGGGGCCGCCTTGGCCATGCTCACACCGATCTTTGTAATTGGTGGTATTGTGGGTGGCATTGTGACACCAACCGAAAGAGCGATTATCGCGGCTGGCTATACGCTCATTCTTGGATTTTTCGTATATCGAACCGTGACGTTCAAAGAGCTCGGTCACATCTTTTATGACACGGGCCGCTTTGCCTCGATTTCACTGTTCGCCATTGGCACCGCATCTGCGTTTGGATGGATGCTTGCGTTTTATAATGTGCCGCGCCTGATCGTGGACGCGATGACCGCTCATGAATTCGGCATGATTGGCACCTCGCTGATTATCGCGGCGTTATTCCTGTTCTTTGGTCTGTTCATCGATGCCATTCCAACCATCATCATTCTCGGTACGGTCCTGATGCCAGTCGCAACCGCAGCAGGCATCCATCCTATCGCTTTTGCGATCATCGGGATCATTTCGCTGGCCTTTGGCCTCGTTACACCGCCCTACGGGCTCTGTTTATTGATATCGGCGTCAATTGGCGGGATGAACGTGGTAAGCGTTATGCGCGACGTCTGTATCATTCTTGCGCCGATGTTGTTGATCCTGTTGCTTCTCATTCTGTTCCCTGAAATTGCGCTTTGGTTGCCGCGCACATTGATGCCAAACACGTTCCAATGATGAAGGCGGTTTGGCGGTGGTTTGGTCCTAATGATCCGGTCACATTAACCCAGATCAGGCAGGCAGGTGCGACAGGTCTCGTGACTGCCTTGCATACCTACGGGGCTGGCGAAGCGTGGATGGCAAAAGACATCAACGCCACGAAAACCATTGTCGAAGAGGCTGGTCTGACTTGGGACGTCTGCGAATCCATATGGATGTCTGACGCGATCAAACTGCGTGGCAGTGCTGCAACGGCAGAGATTACTGCATGGGTCGAGACCATGCGCCGCCTCGCGGCCGCAGACGTCAAAACGATTTGCGACAACTTCATGCCACTGCTTGATTGGACACGCAGCGATCTTGACTATGCCGTCGCAAGACGAGGTAATGCACTTCGGTTTGATATGATCGATTTTGCTGCCTACGATGTGCATATCCTCGGCCGCGAAGATGCGCAGTCGGAGTACACCGAGCAGCTGTTGATCGATGCAGACGCTCGGCATAGAGCTATGTCACCAGCGGATAAAGCAACCCTTGAGCGCAACATCATCGCGGGATTGCCAGGGAGTGCGACGGGGTTCACGCGCGGCCATCTTGCCGCTGGCATTGCCGCATTCTCAACGCTGTCACACGACGATTTGCGGGCAAATCTCGCGTCATTTTTGGCGGTCGTTGTTCCCGAGGCCAAAGCGTTGGGTGTGTCTCTCGCCATCCACCCCGACGATCCGCCCATGCCCCTTTTTGGTTTGCCACGCTGCGTGTCGACGGCACAGGACATGCAGTTTTTGATCAATTGCCAGCCCAGCCCTGCCAACGGGATCACGTTTTGCACAGGCTCGCTTGGCGCAAGAGCAGACAATGACCTGCCCGCGATGGCCCGCACATTGGGGCCACATATCCATTTTGCACATCTTCGCAATGTCAGCCACGAGGACGACGGTAGTTTTTACGAGGCGGCAGTTCTTGAGGGCAGCACCGATATGATCGCGGTCCTCAAGGAACTTATGACCGCAACGCCGAAAGACCTGCCCTTTCGGCCAGATCACGGGCATCTGCTCGATTTTGAAAGCGCACAGAAAACCAATCCAGGGTATTCATATCTGGGGCGTCTTAAGGGGCTTGCTGAACTGCGAGGCGCTATCGCAGCTCTATCGTCGATGCACACCTAATTTTTTAAAGAGGAGAACTGCTATGCCGTCAATTCTTGGTATCGGAGAATGCATGGTCGAATTATCCTCTGCGGGCACAGACTTGTGGCGACAGGCGTTTGCAGGCGATGTGTTTAACGCATTGTGGTATGCGCGTGCGGTTTCATCATCCTCCGTAAACGTGGCTTTTCACACTGCGGTTGGTACCGATCCGCTATCAGACCAGATGTTAGATTTCATCACGGGCGCAGGTATTGATTGCACGGATACCCCGCGCATTGATGACCGCAGACCGGGTCTGTATTCGATCCATCTGAACGGCGCCGAGCGCAACTTTACCTATTGGCGCGATACGTCGGCTGCACGGATGATGATGCATAACGCTGAAGTACTTTGGTCAAAAGTAGCGCAAGCGGATGTGATCTATCTTTCTGGAATAACGCTGGCCATTTTGCCCCCTGCAGATTGCGCGCTGCTGCTTGAAAACTTGCGCCTGCGCAAGAGCGACACCGCCATCATCGTATTTGATCCCAATATCCGCGTTCGCCTGTGGGCCAACAAAGACGAAATGCGATCAGTGATCTCAAAGGCTGCATTCCTGTCGGATATCGTTCTGCCCAGTTTCGACGATGAACTTAGCGCGTTTGGTGATAACAACCCCAAAGAAGCAGCTTCACGGTATCACGCATTGGGGGCCGATCATGTGGTCGTGAAAAACGGGCCTGCGGACACCGTTCACTTACAAGCGGGGGTGATGACCACGTACCCTGTAGCGCCCATTGATAGCGTAATTGATACAACAGCAGCGGGCGACTCATTTAACGGTGCGTATATTGCATCACTTTTGGCGGGGCACACCATTCGCGATGCGATTGTCAAAGCACAAAGTTGCGCAGGCCAAGTGATCAGGCACAATGGGGCTCTTATGCCGTTTTCAAACATCTAAGACGACCTTGAGCAGGGTCTAGAACGAGACCAGCAGTGCCTTCGCACCGAGAAGTCGTTCCAGCGTTGCGCATAAGCCCTTGAATACGGTCTTTCCATTCCAGTCAGAGCGGATGCCGGCTTTCAGCATTGCCCGCTTATGGATATTGCATCTACAGCGGACGTTGGATCTCCGCCATTGCTGCTTTTGCTGCGCCTGCATCCTTACGAAAGCAGTCCTTGGCTTGGGAAGGATCAATGCCAGCTTTGTCCCACAGAGCCGACCTCTAGCATGTTCTTAAGCTCCTTGCGGTGTTCGCAACTGCAGCTAAAGTCCGGATTGAGCCCAAATAGCATGATGCTGCGGTATTCATGAACATCTGCTCACCGGTCTGCTCCAACATATCGGCCTAGCTCGATGTCGCCATTTTTTGTAGACATACCTATGTCATGTATTTTCTGTGAAATCGCAGCAGGCAAAGCACCTGCAAATATTCTCTTTCAGAACGAAACTGTTCTGGTTTTTCTCTCTTTAGAGGGTCATCCAATAGTCGTACCACAACGCCACCTAGCTGGGTTAGGTGAGCTTGACGCCCAAACCGGCGCGGCAATTATGCAATCAGCTAAAATAGTTGCGACGGCCTTGCGAGACGAAACCAATTGTGAAGGCGTCAACTTAGTCCTGTCCGATGGGCAAGCTGCCGGGCAAGATGTTTTCCATTTGCACATGCACGTTAAGCCTCGCTGGACAGATGATGAGGTGAGCTTGACTTGGGATACGAGAACGACGCCAGCTATCGAACGCACCACACTCGCGCAGGCGCTGAAAACAGGGCTGACTCGATTGGTTTAATTTACTAAATAGGCCATTTGCGAATGAAGCCTGAACGCCAATAATTTCCAAATCTTACCAGTTCGTGCGCTGCTCAGCGAACGGCGCTGTTGCTCGAACCAGCATTTCGTAGTTTGTGCAGCGAACGGCTCCTTCGAGCCCACTTTTCCGAGTTTCTGTCCTGCAGCTAATGTCCGCTTCGATGTTTTGACAACGCACCGGCCGCAAATTTTCTGCGCCCGGTACTGACAATCAAGCGTCACAAACAATGTCATGGTCCGAAATAAAGCTCTAAATTTCCAGTATAGTACAGCCTGTTGTCTTTCGCGCCTCCAGCGCTTCATGAGCTTTTGCCACATCACTCAAGGCGAACCGCTGGCCGATGTTGATCTTCACATCTCCTATCAGCACTTTTGCGGCAAGATTCTGCGCCATAGCCTGACAGGTTTCGTGATCGCCAATATGCGTGAACAGCGTTGGACGCGTTATTTTCAGCGACCCCTTTTTTCCCAAAATACCGACTTCAAAAGGGGGGACCAGCCCCGAAGCATTTCCGAAAGATATCATCATGCCCAGTGGTTTCAGCGAATCGAGCGATCCGTCGAATGTGTCTTTACCCACAGCGTCCATCACCACGTCGACGCCTTTGCCGCCTGTCAGGCTGCGTACTTGCGCGACCCAATCACCATTGCGGTAGTTCAGGCAATGGGTTGCTCCATGATCCTGCGCGAGCTGGCATTTCTCATCTGTTCCTGCGGTTCCGATCAATGTGATCCCTTCCGAACGCGCCCATTGGCAGGCCAAAAGGCCCACACCGCCTGCTGCGGCGTGAAACAGCACGGTATCACCCGACTTCAGAGGTGAGGTGCGGTGAAACAGATACTCCACCGTCATACCCTTGAGCATCATCGCTGCACCTTCCTCGAAGGAGATGCCATCAGGCAGTGGACAGACCTGAGCGGCAGGCATGACACGTGCCTCGGAATAAGCGCCGGGCGGGTTCGAGGCATAGGCGGCACGATCACCGACTTTAAGATGCGTAACCCCTTCGCCCACGGCCTCGATCACTCCTGCGGCTTCCATGCCCATCGCATGGGGCAATTGCATCGGGTAAAGTCCGGTGCGCTGGTACACATCAATGAAATTCAGGCCCACAGCTTTATGAGCAATGCGGACCTCGCCAATTCCTGGTTCACCGACATCAAGGTCCACCAATTTGAACTGCTCTGGTCCGCCATGCGCTTCGATTATTGCTGTTAGTGCCATTTCCGATCCTCCCATTTCTCCTTCAACAAGAGGGCAATTCTACCGAGATGTCCAATGCTTACTCGTAGCTGTTGGACAGCACATTCGTGATATGGTTGCTGGCTATGTTGATGATCCCTCTGTGTTTTTGGCTTTGGTATCGCCACCTCTGATAAACGACCGAGAGGAAACATTCGAACTTCTCACAGCGAATTCACGCTTTATCCGCAGGCCGACGTTTAAGCCGACGAAATGCAGCAAGATGCACGAATGGCCGCAATGCGAAAGCTGCACCGCAGCGTTGGTAGTCGCGGTGAAAGTCTGGTTAGGGCCGTCCCTGCTGGCGCAACACGATCCGTTGGCTGAACACGCCGCGACCGATCAAATGTTGGCAGAGAGCCTTCTTTATCGAGTTTCTGCAACACAGTTGATATCTGCTATCGAGATAAATGGTGTGGCCTCAGCCTTCACGTTCGGCCTTTTTACGTGCCAGTTTACGCTGACGACTAATGGCTTCTTTTTTCTCGCGCGCTTTGCGAACTGACGGCTTCTCGAAATATTCTTTGAGCCTCATTTCGCGGAATACACCTTCACGCTGTAGCTTTTTCTTGAGCGCCCGAAGCGCTTGATCCACGTTGTTATCACGAACACTTACTTGCATTTTAGTTCCGCTGCTCCCCTAGAAATTATTAAATACGACTTGCCAGCAAATAGTAGCAATATCAAACAATAAATATTCTCAGTGAGAATTAGATTGCAGTGTCCTGCTATGCTTTTTGCTCAGCAAATTTGTCAGCAGACAGATCATAACACGGTCCAAGAGCATGCCCTTTATCACGCATGGTGTCCCAATGACCGCTATCTGTAAGCTGCACTGTCGCGTCGAAGTCTCGCCCTGGGTCCGCAAAGGGCCGAAAGCATCCTTAAATTGTGGCTATTGGCGGAGGCTTACGGCGCTTGCCTGAAACTGCATTGCCTGCAATTGCCGCAAGCAGCACAGCACCTCCGATCAGCGTATTGAAGGTTGCTGTTTCACCAAGGAAGAGCCAGACCCAAAACGGGCCAAGCAGAACCTCGGCCAGCGACAGCAGGGCAAGTTCAGCAGCAGGGAGGCTGCGTGACCCGAGCGTGTACAGGATCAATCCCGCACCCACCTGAAAAACGCCCATACCCATGGATATCGCGCCGTCGTTCAAGCTAAGAGCAAGGGATAGTCCAGAGAATAGGCATATACCAACTGTAACGACGATGGCGAACACGCTGGACAGGAATACCGATGGGAGCATTTCACCCGCTCGCCCCCATCGCAGAGTAACGGTGAAAACGGCGAAGCCAAATGCCGAACCTAATGCAGCGAGGCTACCTTTCAGGACGACGCTACCGGATTTATCGGCCACCATGATCGTGATCCCGCCTATGGCAACGGCAATCGCGATCCATGTCGCGGTACGCACACGCTCGCCCAGAACGATCCGCCCCAAGACCGCCGTCATGAAGGGGGATGTCGCAAAAAGCAGCATTGCATTCGCGACCGAGGTATTCTGGATCGCGTATATCGCGCCCGAATAGGCAGCAACCAGTGAAAGCCCGGCGATCACAGCGGGAAAGCCTGTGCGGCGGATTTGGGCAAAAGGGCTTTCGCCCGACCGGACCCGAATGACGACGTAAAGAAAAATCGTCATGCTGATAGACCGATAGAGCAGAATCTGCCACACAACGGCGTCTTCTATCATGCGAATGCCAAGACCAACCGTTGACCACAGAACCCCAGCCGCAAACACGAAAATCACACCATACTTGTGGGCTTCCGCTGTGGAGGTGGGAGGTGCTAGAGATGTCATATCGGGCCATTCAAAGAGGTCTTTGTTGCACGATAGCCTCTCGGGAAAATCTCATATCCTTCATATGCGACATTCAGGCCGCGTCATTGAACTTGACCGCAAAGCTCCCGTTTGATCGAACTCGGCAACCGGTGCGCGGCCAATGGCTGCTTTCAGGTAAGATGCGCCGTAGCATCGCTACCCTAGACGAACGGCAGCTTTGGGCCGCAGCTACACATGGGTCCAGAGCAGCCTTTACTTCGGAGAACTTGCTGAGATTAGGCTATCAAATAACCTATTCGACCACGCCCGGTATTGTTCAATCATCTCCAGGTACTCAGGGTTTCGCCACTCCACAAGATCCCGGCAAATCTCTTCAACCGAGAGGATATCGTGGAAGCCTTTGTCATCCATGACTTCGCTCTTTGCGTTGGAGCTGACGGCTCCCCAAACTAGGATTGCTCCGTCAATTTTGGCCTCATTTCCTTTGATGCGAACAGCGTACTTTTCCGGATAACGTGCAGATCTGAGCCTCCCCCTTTGAAGTGGTCCGCCCCTATAGTTAGGAAATGGAGGACCATA
>CAWVWS010000067.1:0-14723 GCA_963933905.1 uncultured Sulfitobacter sp. | reverse complement strand
GACAGTTGAAAAGCACCTCAGACTGACATGCGAAGCACTGGCCGTTGAAACAACGGCCCATGCCGTTATGAAAGCCGCATTTGCCAATCAAATGTTTGTTCTACCAGCCTGATTTTTAACGTTTAAACAGGCCGTTAACCTTTGGGTAAGGTATTCCATACTTTCCCTAGGGGAAATAAGGCCGCACATTCCCCTAGTCAGACACGAAAGCTAAGCTTGTTTGGCAGACGGCCCGATAAACCTTTGCAATTTCAAAGCTCTGATGGGTCGCCGGCCAAAGTGGGGTTTATAGTCAGCCCCACTGGCCGGAGCTTCAGGTTGTTCCTGCTCTCCCCAGAGCGAATGTCATATCGGGGGCAACCTGCGCACCGCATTTCTGTTATTACGGGGATGCGGTGTCGCTTTTTGGGGATGTTCCAAAACATGTGACCAGCCAGTTCTGAACAGCCTCAAATGCAGGTGTCTTTGCCCGTCCTTTGGGCCACACGAGATAGAATCCTGTTCCTGCGCTTTCTGGGATATCGTCACTCAGCACGATCAGGGTGTCACTGGAGGGGTCGAGATAGCATCGTGGCACCAATGCCACCCCCTGCCCGCGTTCGGCGGCATCCAAAGCCAACGCGGTTTGATTGACTTTCAGCATACGCTTGCCTGATGGCATGTTGCCTTGGGCGATCATATTAGCCCAAGGGCGATGGCCATCCTCGATCAGTGGATATTCATGCAGCGGCGTCTTCGCAGGAAAGCTTTGGACAAGGGTGCGGCTGGCTACGGCGACAAGGTGATGGGGACCCAAAAACTGCCATGCCGTGTCGGCTTGTTTCGGTGCGCCGCCTTGCCGGATCGCCATGTCGATGCCGTCTTGCTCGAAATTTATGACCCTCTGGTCGGCTGTGATTTGCAGGTCAAGATCGGGATAGCGTTCCATAAAAGACGGCAAGCGCGGCCCGAGCCATTTGCTCGCGAATGAGGGTGTGACAGACAACGCGAGCGTATTCGACACGGCAGTGGCAGCATTCAGCGCGCTGTCGATTTGCTGCAAAGCAGGTCCTACCTGCGCTGCCAGAGCGGCCCCTTGTGGCGTAAGGCTCAGGCCGCGTGCATGGCGGTAGAACAGTTGCACACCAAGGTCAGCCTCAAGACTGCGCACTTGCTGCGCCACGGCCCCTTGGGTCAGGTTCAACACCCCGGCGGCATGACGGAAGTTAAGCAATCGCGCCGTATGGTGAAACATGCGCAGGCCGTTGAGGTTGCGGTGCTGGATCATGACGGCCTCTTTAGGGTGTAGATTTTCTACACCCTTGCGCTGTAATCCATGATTAGTCAATGGCGCTGTCCGGTGTCATCAAGAAGCCAACCAAAGGAGCCTGCGATGAACCAGATGTTAACCCGCTATATGACTGACAAAGTTACACTCCTGAAATGGGTGGCGTCGATCATCCAGATTCTTGGATATGGCGCGACGGCTTATGGCATGACACCGCTCAATATCTATCTGTTTTGGGGGAGATTGGTGGGCTGGTTCCTGGTCGGCTATATCTGGAACGACCGCGCGATCATGCTGATCCATGTGGTGGCCCTTGGCGCGATGATCGCGGGCCTGTTGGGTCAATAAGCAGCGGTAGAACGAAAAAAGGCGGGACCGAAGCCCCGCATTTCACATCTAATCCCAAGTGGGAATTAGGTGTTCATTTTTGCAACTTCAGCTGCGAAGTCTTCTTTGACAACTTCGATGCCTTCGCCAACTTCGAGACGCACGAAACCTGTAATGGTTGCACCCGCTTCTTTTGCTGCGGCACCCACGGTGAGGTCGGGGCTCACAACAAAGGCTTGGTTCAGAAGTGTGACTTCGGACATGTACTTCTGCATGCGGCCCACGATCATTTTTTCGATCACGGCGTCAGGCTTGCCTGATTCCTTGGCGATGTCGATCTGGACCTGCTTTTCCTTCTCGACCACGGCTGGGTCAAGATCGGCCTCTGAGAGGGATGCAGGGTTCACCGCTGCGATGTGCATCGCAACCTGTTTGCCAAAGGTTTCATCGCCACCGGTCATTGCAACCAGAACGCCGATGTTGCCCATGCCGGGTGCTGCTGCGTTGTGGACGTAGGACACAACAGTATCGCCCTCAATGGCGGACATACGGCGCACGGACATGTTCTCACCGATAACGGCTACAGCGTCTGTTACAGTCTGCTCGACGGTCTTGCCGCCCATATCCGCTGCTTTGAGTGCGTCGACGTCCGAAACGGATACTGCTACGTCTGCAATACCGGATACCATTTTCTGGAAGTCGGAGTTTTTGCCAACGAAGTCAGTTTCGGAGTTCACTTCAACTGCGATGCCACGACCACCTTCAACTTTAACAGCCACAAGGCCTTCAGCTGCGGTACGGCCGGATTTCTTGGCTGCTTTCGCGAGGCCTTTGGTGCGCAGCCAATCAATTGCCGCCTCCATGTTGCCGTCGTTTTCGGTGAGTGCCTTCTTGGCGTCCATCATGCCCGCGCCGGTCGAGTCGCGGAGTTCTTTGACCATGGAAGCTGTAATTGCCATCTCTATGGGTCTCCTAAATCATGTGTGGAAATCAATGAGGCGGGTTGTCCCCGCCCCATGTCTTAACAGAGTAGCTGCAAGGCTTAGCTTGCTGCTGGTGTCTCGGCTGGTGCCTCTTCGGCAACCGCTTCTTCAACAGGTGCTTCTTCCATCGCGCCCAGATCAACGCCAGCGGCGCCAAGTTGTGCGGACATACCGTCAAGAGCAGCGCGTGCCGCCAGATCGGTGTAGAGCGCAATGGCGCGTGCCGCGTCATCGTTGCCTGGAATGATGTAGTCGATGCCATCAGGCGAGCAGTTGGTGTCAACCACAGCCACAACCGGAATGCCCAGCTTGTTGGCTTCGGCAATCGCCAGCTGCTCTTTGCGCACGTCGATGACAAAGATCAGGTCGGGACGGCCGCCCATTTCGCGGATACCGCCAAGGGAAGCTTCAAGCTTGCCCTGGTCACGTTCCATGCCCAGACGCTCTTTTTTCGTCAAACCGGCAAAACCCATCTGCGACTGCTCGTCGATGTGCTTGAGGCGCTGGATGGACTTGGAAACAGTCTGCCAGTTGGTAAGCGTGCCGCCGAGCCAGCGGTGGTTCATGTAATACTGTGCGCATTTCTCTGCGGCTTCGGCGATAGGCTGTGCGGCCTGACGCTTGGTGCCGACGAAGAGGATGCTGCCGCCTTTGGCGACTGTATCACGAATAATTTTCAGAGCGTCCTCAAGCATGGGGACAGTCTGTGTCAGGTCCATGATGTGAATGCCGTTGCGCGCGCCGTAAATGTACGGGCCCATGCGGGGGTTCCAGCGCTGTGTCTGGTGACCAAAGTGTACGCCTGCTTCGAGCAGCTGACGCATGGAGAACTCAGGAAGAGCCATGTCGTTATACCTTTCCGGTTTAGCCTCATCGGGGGAATGATGCGCGGGATGCGCACCAACCGGCGGAACCTTTGGGATTTCTCCCCATTGGTCCCATCCCCGACTGCGGGATTAAGTAGGCCGCGCTTACCGCAGGTTTTGGATCGCTGCAAGTATAAATCGCCCATAGCAGCATGGATATTGCGACATCCGGTGTCTCAGGTCCTAGGCCGCGCCGAGCAACTCACTATGACCGTCCCGGACGACCGCTTCACAGGCCGCAGCAAGGGTTTTGCGATTGGCGAAATCTGCAACTTGCAGCGGGGTGTGGTAAATGACCTGCACGCTGCCCTGATGCCGTGTGCCCAGTGTGGCAAGCAGGTGGGTGCCAAAGGTCATCTCCCCCCACCAACCATAGAAACGGGCATCCATATCAGGCGGCGCGGTGTAATGGACCGTCACAGGCTGGACCGCGATTTGGTTCTTGAGGTCCTCGGCAAAGAAGGATTGGAACAGCGTTGTCTTGAAGGGCAAAACCTGAAGCCCATCAGTGCTGGTCCCTTCGGGAAAGAACAACAGCTTGTGCCCCGCCAACAAACGGTCACGGAACACTTCGGTTTGGGCGCGTGCGCGTTTCGGATTGCGCTCTATGAAAACGGTTCCCGTGGCGCGGGCAAGCCAGCCGATGCCGGGCCATGACGCTACTTCGGATTTAGAGACGAAATAGATCCGCTTTGTCGCGTTGAGGGTGAAGATATCAAGCCAGCTTGAGTGGTTTGCGACTACGGCCCCCCTGCCCGTCATGGGCGCGCCAGTGATTTTGAGCCCGATGCCCAAAACACGAAAGGCATTGCGGCACACAAATTGCGTGATGTAGGGCGTCGCGGGGCGGTTTTGCCCACACAATGGCCGCTCGATCAGGCGTGTGGCCAGCAGGATCAACAGGCCGCCAAATACCAGCACAATCAGAACCGCACCACGCGCGAGCACCCGCAGCCAATCGGCAGGCGTAAGTTCTGGCATGTCGGGATGCACACCATTGTCCCAACGCTGGCTCATGCGCGGTTTGGACCAAAGAGTGCTGCCTGTTTTCCGTTCATTTTCGCAGTGTCCAGAATGAGGCAAACATCAGTGGTATTGAACGTCTTGTCGATAAAGGCACCCTGCCCGACCGAGCCGCCCAAACGCAGATATCCTTTGATCAGGCTTGGCACTTGCACCATGGCCGCAGCACGGTCAAGTGCGTGTTCTTCAATCAGGTTCATCTCCTGACAGGCGTTTACATGGGGGGTGACGCGCAGATCAGGCGGTGCCAGATGACGGTGGTGCAACAGCGACAAGGGGGCGGCAAGTGCTGCGATATCGGTGCCATGGAAACTGGCCACGCCGAAAAGGATATCGATCCGGTGCGCCGCAACATAGCGCGCCAATCCGCCCCACAGCGCGTGCATCGCTGTTCCGCCGCGAAAATCGGGATGCAAACACGAGCGCCCCAACTCCAACAGATGTCTTCCGGATGATTTCAGCAGGGTCAGGTCATACTCCCCCTCCGAGTAAAACCCGCCTGCTGCCGCCGCTTGGGAACTGCGCAGCAAACGGTATACGCCGATCACCTCGTCCAACCCTCTTTGCGTGAGGATCATGTGGTCGAAATGTGGGTCAAAGGCATCCCGCTCTAATTGCAGATTGTGATCGACGAGTGGGCCACCGCCGCCCAATTCGCGCACAAACACGTCATAGCGTAGTCGCTGCGCCGCGCGCAGCTCTGCCTCTGTCTCGACCAGCTTTACCGTGAACTCGTCCCTGCCCAAGTGGGTCATAACGCTCCCTACCTCTTGACCGCGCCATGATTAGGCGTTGCGGTGCATATTGGCAACGAGATGCCAGTTTCTGAGATGCAACCAAAGGTTGCTATTTCGAAATCTGTTAAATGATTTACGAATTATTAATATTATTTCGTAACGATTAACCATCAAAGACGGGAAGCAGTGCAATTCGCGAGCTGTCTATAACTATTTTGCCTGCCTCTCTGAAATTGACTGTTAATCTGCCGCCGACGTTGCTTTGCACTTGGCCTATACCCCAATCCGGCATGCCAGGATGCCGCACCAACATACCAGGGGTCAGGATCGCATTGTGATCGTTCATTCATCATCCTCACGTGACAGGAGGCCGCAACTTTGGCCCAAGAATTCGATTTCGCCGCGCTGATTGGCAGCCGTATTTGCCATGATCTGATATCGCCTGACGGGGCGATCAACAACGGTATTGAGCTCATTCAAATGACCACGCCGTCATTGGGGCCTGAAATGGCAATGATCTCGGAGAGTGTGACCAATGCCAGTGCAAGGATCAGGTTCTTTCGCATCGCATTCGGCGCCGCAGGAGAGCAGCTTGTCGGGCGGCAGGAAGTGATGTCTATCCTCAAGAATGTCTATGTCGACACCCGTTTGACAGTGGTCTGGGGACCAGTTGATGGACAGTCGCGCAAGAAAGTGCGCCTGACGTTTTTGGCGGTTATGTGTCTCGAGACAGGTATGCCCTACGGCGGACGCATCGAAGTGGCCCAAGACGGCGACAATATTATCATGACCGGTCACGCGGATAAATTCAAAGTTGACGGGGCACTTTGGGCTGCACTGAAAGGCAGCCATACGGATGACGATTTACGCCCTGCACAGGTCCAGTTCGGGCTGTTACCGTTTCTGGCAGAACAGGATGGCTTCTCTCTTGATGTCGATATCCGCGATGACAAGATAACAATCCAGTTCTAGGGCGCGCCACCTTTAGAGGACTCGGGTTAAGGGCGAACAGTTCCGTCGCCCGTCACTAGATATTTGAAACTGGTCAGCTGCGTCGCGCCGACAGGGCCGCGCGCGTGCATCTTGCCTGTCGCAATGCCGATTTCCGCGCCCATGCCAAATTCACCCCCATCGGCAAACTGGGTTGAGGCGTTGTGCATGAGGATAGCACTGTCGAGCGTGTTCATAAATGTCTGCGCAGCCTGCGCGTCTTCGGTGATGATGCAATCGGTATGGTTGGAGCCATAGCGGCGGATATGGGCCATGGCCTCATCAAGGTTTTCGACCTGACGCGCTGCGATGATCATATCGAGGTATTCATGCCCCCAATCGGCATCCGTCGCCTGCGCCACACCGGGAATGTGCTGGAGATGGCCATCGGCACGCACCTCAACCCCCGCATCGATAAGCGCGCGGATAACGCCCGTCCCGATGGTCGCTGCAACATCTTTGTGGATCAGCAGACATTCGGCAGAACCACAAACACCCGTGCGCCGTGTCTTGGCGTTCAGGACGACTTTAAGCACCTTCTCGGCGTCGGCATCCTTATCGATATAGATGTGCACAATGCCCTCTAGATGGGCAAAAACGGGCACGCGTGCTTCGCGTTGAACCAGCCCGACCAGCCCCTTGCCCCCGCGCGGTACAATAACGTCAATCGTATCTGTCATCGTCAGCATTACCTGCACCGCAGCACGGTCGCGTGTCGGCACCAGTTGCACTGCATCCTCGGGCAGGCCCGCATCGCGCAAACCCTGTTGCAGGCAGGCGTGTAGCGCACGGCTGCTGTGAAAACTCTCCGAGCCGCCGCGCAGAATCACGGCATTGCCCGCTTTGAGGCAGAGCGCCCCTGCATCGGCAGTTACATTGGGGCGGCTCTCGTAGATCACGCCAATCACGCCCAAGGGCGTGCGCACGCGTTTGATGTGTAGGCCGCTCGGCTGGTCCCATTCTTCCATAACCTCGCCGACAGGATCGCGCTGCTCCGCGATGGCGCGAAGACCGTCGATGATGCCTTGAAGCCGGTCCTCATCCAGCATCAGACGGTCCAGCATCGCGGGGCTCAGACCTTTTTCAGTGCCATAGGCCATGTCTTTTGCATTCGCCTCAAAGATAGCTTCGCGCGTTTGCCAAACAGCTTCTGCCGCCGAAATCAGCGCGGCATGCTTGCGCTCCGCCGTCGCCGTGGCAAGCGTTGCTGCGGCCGCTTTAGCACGCGCGCCGATATCGGCCATCAAGGTGGGGATGCTGGTGGTGTAAGTCATGTCAATATCCTTTGGTCGCAATGCGTTACAAGGCCATGTCGTCGCGGTGAATCAGCGCTGCACGCCCCGGATAGCCCAGCACCGCTTCGATTTTGGCGCTCTGGTGGCCTTTGATCAAGACGGTTTCGGCCGCCGAGTAGCGCACCAGACCAGAGCCGATACCAGCGCCATCAGGCCCTTTAATCGAGATGGCATCGCCGCGCTCGAACGTACCCATCACAGCTGTGACCCCTGCTGGAAGCAGGCTTTTGCCGCGTTCCAGTGCTGCTACAGCACCTGCATCCAGCGTGATAGACCCCATAGGTTTCATTGCTGCGATCCAGTTTTTCCGTGCCGCTTGGGGATCAGTCTGGGCGGTAAACCACGTGGCATTTGTCCCCTGTTCCAAGGCGGTGAGCGGACGCATTACAAAGCCTTCGGTAATCGCCATGGCACAGCCTGCGGAGACTGCAGTTTTGGCGGCCATTAGTTTGGTTTTCATGCCACCCTTGCTCAGACCCGAACCGGCATCGCCTGCCATGGCCTCGATCACGGGGGTGATGCGGTCGATAACGTCAAACCGTGTCGCTGTCGGATCTTCTGAGGGGTTTGCGGAATAGAACCCGTCCACGTCGGAGAGCAGGATCAACTGGTCAGCCCCCACAGTCACCGCAATTTGCGCCGCAAGGCGGTCGTTGTCGCCAAAGCGGATTTCATCGGTTGCGACAGTATCATTCTCGTTCACGATTGGCACAGCGCCAAGGCTGATCAAAGTCTCAAGTGTGGCGCGGCTGTTCAGATAACGGCGGCGGTTTGCACTGTCCTCCAATGTCACAAGGACTTGTGCCGTTGTAATGCCGTGGGGCGCCAACACTTCCTCATAAGCGCGGGCAAGGCGGATCTGACCCACCGCTGCCGCTGCTTGGGACTGCTCCAGCGCCAATGTACCCAACCCCAGATTAAGGGCACCCCGTCCCAGCGCAATGGAGCCGGAAGAGACAAGAACAACGTCGATCCCATGCCCTTTGAGCCAAGCAACATCTTCGGCCAGCGAGGAGAGCCATTCACTGCGCAAACTGCCTGTCTCGCGGTCCACCAACAAGGCAGAGCCGATCTTGACCACAATCCGTTTGGCGGATGTCAGGGCTGCCAAGGCGCTTCCTCCTCGGTGGCGTTCTGACGGATACGGTCCTCATCGATCTCGGCCCGCAGAGCGCGGAGCACATCAACGGTATTGATTTTTGCCACCGCAGACATCTGCATGACCACGCCGCCGCTGGCTTTTTTCAAATCAGTAGTGGCAGTTGCAAGCTCTTCTTCATCCAGTGCATCAATCTTGTTGAGCACGGTGATACGCGGTCTGTCCGCCAGTTCGCCGCCATAGGCTTCCAGCTCTTCGATAATGGTGTGGTAGTCTTCGACCATTGTCTCGGAGGTGCCGTCGATCAGGTGCATCAGCACGGCACAACGCTCCACATGGCCCAAGAAGCGATGCCCAAGGCCGCGCCCTTCATGCGCACCCGCAATCAGGCCTGGAATATCGGCGATCACAAATTCGGCGTTATCGACACCGACAACACCAAGGTTAGGGTGCAGCGTGGTGAACGGATAATCCGCAATCTTCGGTCGCGCATTAGAAGTGGCGGCAAGGAAGGTGGATTTGCCAGCATTGGGCAAGCCCAACAGGCCCACATCGGCAATGAGCTTAAGCCGCAGCCAGAGTGTCCGCTCTACCCCGTCTTGACCCGGGTTGGATTTACGCGGCGCTTGGTTGGTGGCGGATTTGAAATGCAGGTTGCCCCAACCGCCATTGCCACCGCCTGCAAGGCGCACGCGTTGGCCCAGCTCGGTCATGTCGAAGATCACAGTTTCCTGATCTTCGTCCAGTATCTCTGTGCCAACTGGTACACGCAGCACAATATCAACGCCATCTTTGCCCGTGCGCTGCTTGCCCATACCGGGCTGGCCGTTTTTGGCAAAAAAGTGCTGCTGGTAGCGGAAATCAATCAGCGTGTTCAGTCCATCCACGGCCTCGGCCCAGACCGAGCCGCCATTGCCGCCGTCCCCGCCGTCAGGGCCACCGTATTCGATGTATTTCTCGCGGCGGAAAGAGACACAGCCACCACCACCCGCACCTGAGCGGATGTAGACTTTGGTAAGATCGAGGAACTTCATATTATATCCTAAGGGGTTACCGCAGTTTAAGGCTGTAGGTCCATGTGGGCACCGTTGCACCGCGTGCAAGGCAGAATGTTTCGGCGTCACCCAGATAGGCGAAGCCTGCGTTTGTCAGTACTTTGGCAGAGGCTGGATTGTCATGGAAGACCGATGCGAACATTGCATCATTTCCAAGCGGATTTCCCGCGACCAGTGCAGTGACCGCGTCAGAGGCCACATGGGTGTTCCAGAACGGGGTTGCCACCCAATAGCCGACTTCGGACTGGTTGCGGTCAAGGCGCATGAGGCTGATCACGCCCATGACTTCGCCGTCATTATGCGCGGTACCGTCCATCACCCAGACGTCTTCATCACGCTCAGACGCCATCGCCCGCTCGATAAAGCCAGCGATCAAACCGGGCGGCAAAGGGTGTGGAAGACGCGGTGTGTGCATGGCCAAACGGCTGTCCGAGGCATAATGCTCGATCAAGGTCAGATCTGACATGCGAACAGGCCGCAGGTCGAAACGGGGTGTGTGCAATATGGGTTGTTGAGTGAGTATTTCCATCCTCAGAAACGCCCTCCAAAGAGTACGAAAAGAACCGATGCAACAGTCAGGCCCGCAAGGGTCCACATCAGATAAGGCTCTGCACGGTTGCCTGCAACGGTGCGCGCAATCGCGCTGCCGCCGAGGGTCCAGAGCGGGTGCATCACCATCTGACAGGCGAGCAGAACCGCAGCCACAGTCGCCGTAGCCGTCAGGGTTGGAATGTCAGGCCCTACAAAAGCGGTGAAGCTGCCCACGATCATCGCCCATGCCTTTGGGTTAAGCGGATGGACGATCAGACCCGCCCAAAAGCCGGGCACTTGCGCCGCAGGATCACCCTGCCCCAAGCGCAGATTTGCCACCTTCCACGCCAGCCATATGATATAGGCGGCAGAGATATATTTGAGCGCGGTAAAAACGACAGGGGCAGCCTCCGCCAACTCCATCAAGCCAAAGCCGATAGGCCAGATGATCAACTGCTTGCCCAATGCGACACCCGCCACAAACGGCAGCGCCGCGCGAAAACCAAAGCGCGCACCTGTCGCCATCAGTGCCATATTCGCCGGACCAGGTGTGCCGACCTGTGAGGCGGCGAATATTGCGAGAGGGATGATTGCGATGCTCATGCGGCACGACCTTCATATTCAGAGGCAATCAGCCCCATCAGTACATCATCATGCCTGTCGCCTCCGACCAACGCGGCCTCTCGCTCGACGCCCTCTTGGACAAACCCCACCTTTTTGTAAGTGGCAATGGCACGGGTATTGTAGTCGAGCACCCTTAGCGATAAGCGGTGCAGCCCGATCACATCGAAAGCATGATGCAAAACCATGTGGAGCACCCGCGTACCGTAGCCCTGCCCCAAAATGTCTGGATCAAGTATCCCAAGTGCAAGCGATGCGCGCCTGTCTTGCATGTTAATAGTATGAAGAAACACGTTACCAATCAGGCGTCCTTCAAGCTCGATGATCCAAAGGTTTGGTGTTGCCAATTGAAGATTAACCCAAGCCTGTGCGGAGTCCTGTGTGATTGGCTCGCACGCATCGAAATGCACACCAAACATATGCTGGATTTCCGGTGTGTTGCCCAAGGCATAACGTGCGTTCACATCGTTTTTGTGAGGTGCGCGCAAACGCAAGTCTCCGTCTTCCAGAATGGCGAGAGTTGATTGTGGCATCCTACCGCTCCTTTCTGTTGACGGTTGGCTAAATAGAAAAAGGGACCGGCGTTTCCGCCGATCCCTGATATTCATATCACTTACGGGTACGGCTTATTCAGCAGCTTCCGCTACCGGAACGATCGAAATGAACGTGCGGTTTTTCAGGCCCTTATGGAACTGAACGTTGCCTTCAACAGTGGCGAACAGGGTGTGATCCTTGCCCATACCAACGTTCTGACCAGGCCAGAACTTGGTGCCGCGCTGACGCACAACGATGTTTCCAGGGATGACAAGCTCGCCACCATATTTCTTTACGCCAAGACGACGACCAGCTGAGTCGCGACCGTTGCGGGACGAGCCGCCTGCTTTTTTATGTGCCATGTGGTCTCTCCTTAACCTTTTGCCAGAACTTTGGCCTGTGCGATCCAGTCTTCACGACCCACACGACCTTTGAACGACAGTTTCTCTTCAATCGCTTCGACGTCCGCATCGTTCCAAGCAGCAATCTGTGCGAAGGTTGTGATACCCGCGTCATTCAGTTTGCCCACAATCACCGGACCAACGCCAGAGATCTGTGATATATCATCGCCATCGGACTTTGCGGCTTTTTTCGCTGCTGGCTTTTTGGCCTTTGGCGCTTCTTCTTTTGCAGGTGCTGCGGCCTTGACGGGCGCTTCAGCTGCTTTTTGCTTTTTGGTCTTCTTTGGCGCAGGTGCGTCAAAGACTTTGCCAGTTATCGCTGCAACGGCGGCGGCTGAAACGGAGCCTGTGCCGATTGCTGCTGCTACACCGGATTTGCCAGCGCCAGAGGCGAGGATCTCGGTGATCTTGACCAGCGTCAGTTTCTGACGGTGACCCTTGGTGCGCTTGGAAGAGTGCTTCCGGCGGCGCTTGACGAAGTGGATGACTTTCTCGCCTTTGATCTGGTCGACGACTTCGGCTTGTACGCCGGCGTCTTCGATCATTGGCGCACCAACGACGGGGCTATCGCCACCGAGCATCAGCACTTCGTTAAATTGGACTGTCTCACCGGCAGATGCCGCAATACGTTCTACGCGCAGGAAATCGCCCGCTTGTACTTTATATTGCTTACCGCCTGTTTTCAGGACCGCAAACATAGGTCTTCCTTCATATCTTCCGCGTTCTGTGGTCCCCGGATAAGGGTGTTTTGAACCAGACTGTGCCTGTATCCACCTCGAACAGCGCGCCCTTGGGGCGTCATTAAAATAAGTCTCGTGCACACAAATAGCCTGCCGAGATGGCGGCTTATCGGGCGGTTGGGCGCCCAAGTCAAGGTGCATTGCCCCAAGGATTGCGGGTTTTTGCCGCTTTATCCCGAATTAGCTGCGGATCAGGTGCGGGGCGGTGTGCTTCCCTAAAGCTCCTCGGCAACCATGTTGAGCGCCATGGCGCGGCCCAAGGCATAGGAGATGTCTTCATAAAGCGGATCGAAGCCGGCAAAAAAGCCTGCGTTGAGTGCTTTGCCAGCAGCAGTTTCTGAGAAGTCGGCATAGGCCGTTAGCTCTTCAATGCTCAGCGGGCTATAGGCCAAAGTCATAAAACCGCCGAGCCAGTTCAGCGTGTCTGCAGTGATCTCGTCCCGCTCGGACAGCACATCAGCGAGGATTTCATCATCGCTCATAACATAGACATCGCCATCCACCAGCGCGCGCACGAAGTTGTAGTTTGAATTCAGTGCGGAGGTGACGTTGCGGTTCACAAGATCACCGGCATCAATCATGCGGTTGATCTGGATGAGCCGTGAATCATTTGAGCCATACAATTCGGCGAAACGGCCGCGGGCTTCCTGTTCTATGGTCTCGTCTGCCATGGCAGCACGGGCCGAATTCTCAAGCGTTATGATCTTGGCCCCCAGATCGGAGGCAAAGAAGGTGATCGTGTCTTCCAGCACCTCGCCTTTGAGCGCAGGCTCAAGCCCCGCGCGGATGCCTTCTCTGATGCGCTTGGGATCGTAAATACGTGTCACTTGTCCTGTCCATGCAGGGCCTCCCTGTTCCTCCAGCCATTCACGGTTGAGCGTCGCGCCAAAAGCGAGGCCTTCGGCATGCAGGATCGCGCTGAGTTCGCGAATTTTCAACACATCCATCAAAACAGTGTGCCGTGCATCAGCCCAAAGCGGCAGCGCGGTCAGAAAGACGAAGCAGGCAGTAAGCAGATGACGCATTTAGAGGTCCTGACTTGGCTGCATGACACGCAGTCGCGCAGCGACCGCCTCAAAGCGGTCGGCCATGATTTCGTATTGCACCGCGTTCATCAGGTCATAAACCTGCCGCATATCGGGATGCTCTAGGGCTTTGGCATATTCGACCATCTCGGCGTCTGAGAATGCCTGATAGGTATGTGCGGCACCTTCCAGCGCGCTTTGGCGCAGGCTTACCCGCAGCTCATCCTCTTGCGCACGCATGGCTTCGCGCAGGTCAGGTTCGTCCATCTGCATTTCGATGACCCCTGCCCCTGCGGCAGCCATCAAAAACCGTATCTGGATTTCCTGAATGGAGCGCAGCGAGCTGTCCTCGCTGCCGCTGGCGGCGTTCAACCGTTCGAGGATTGCAACGCGGGGGCTTTCAATACTTTTGAGCCCCTCAATGATCTGGCTGCCACTTTCGGATTTTAGCCCGTCTTCTTCAATCATATGAGAGCTGTTTTCCGCCACGACCAAACGCTGGCCCAGATCAGAGGCATAGAAATCTGCCGCATGTTCCAACAAGGGCGCGGAGAGTGTCTTCTCAAGAATATCCACGGCCATGTCGTGCATCAGTTCGGTTTTGAACACTTCTGCCACCAGTCGCTGCCATTCCGATCCGAAGTCCTCGGCCTGAAGGCCCAGCATCTGGGGTGCCGTATCCGCCGAGAGGGCGATGCTTTCAAGGGCCACATCAAAGCCCGTCACTTCGAGAAAACTCTCAAGACTGTCACGGTCCGCCGTCTGCGCACTGGCGGTGAGTGCTGTAAATACCAGGTACAATGCGGCAAGGGGGAGAAGTATGGCGCGGCGGATCAACAACATGGGGTATCCTTTTCAAGCTTCCCCATAAACTAGTCCTTATGCACGGCGCTGCAACGGAAAATGGCGTGAGCGGCAAAGATGCGCAGATGTCCTCTTGCCCCGATTTTGAAATGGGACTAAATGGCCTTTCCCAACCCCAGCGGAGACGTGCCGGAGTGGTCGAACGGGACGGTTTCGAAAACCGTTGAGCCTCTAAAGGGTTCCCAGGGTTCGAATCCCTGCGTCTCCGCCACTACCCCTTTATGAGCATATATATCATATAAATAACGGTTTTTTGGTTGGCGTAGAATGATCGTACCCACACGCTTTACCCATACGTCTCACCCACACGCTCCCGATATAACAAATGCTGTTGAATCACTTTGACATATGAACGCCCCTAGCTT
>CAWVWS010000066.1:0-14883 GCA_963933905.1 uncultured Sulfitobacter sp. | reverse complement strand
AACGAAAGGCTGCATAAATGAGTTAGGAGACCGGAACGTAAGCGGGACAAGACCATCGGATTTTATGCTCTCTTCGGATCCGGTCGATCCAGTCGATCCGGTTGATCCGGTCGATCCTGTCGACCCAGTGGACCCCGTCGATCCAACAGCAATAACCGGAACCGATGAAGATGATGTGCTCATCGGTGGTGCTGGAGCCGACACGATCCTCGGGTTGGGCGGAAACGACTCTCTGACAGGTGACGCGGGCGATGACTACCTGCTTGGAGGCGATGGCAATGACACGCTGCGCGGAGGCTACGGCGATGATACGCTGCTCGGCGGCGATGGCGACGACGAGATCGAGGGCCTCTACGGCAACGACGAGATTGATGCAGGGGCAGGGGCGGATCACGTCTTTGCTCGTGACGGTGATGATCTGGTTTATGGCGGCGAGGGCAGTGATACGCTTATCGGTGGCATCGGGACCGACACGATTTACGGTGGCGATGGCAACGACATTCTGGCGGGCAGTCAGGGCAACGACGAAATCCATGGCGGCGCAGGCAATGATCTGGCCTTCATCGGTGTGTCCGAGGATTCCGACAGCATCTACATGGATGACGGCAATGACTTCATTGACGGCGCAAGCGCGGGGTCTGCCTTCTATGCAGAAGGCGGCAATGGCAACGATCTGATCAATGCTGGCAATGGTAACGATACGCTGTTTGGCAATGACGGGAACGACGGGCTGAATGGCGGCGCTGGTGACGACACCCTTGATGGCGGTGCAGGTAATGACACGCTGACGGGTGGCACGGGCGATGATGTCTTTGCGATCAACGCTGTTGAAGGGTCTGTGACCATTCAGGATTTTGGCGCGGATGATGCCGCCGACCGCATTGATGTGAGTGGCCTTGCCGATATCTTCGCAACACCCGAAGATCTCATGGCAGCGCTCTCTTATGATGACGGGCAAACGAGCCTCAGCTTTGACGTTGATGGTGGCACTTCGTTGCTCACAATCATGAGCGAAAACGAGTTGGATGAGGACGACTTCCTCTTTTAACGATTGCTGCAGATCAAATGAAAAACGGCACGCACTCCGAGGGATTGCGTGCCGTTTTCTATTTCGCCCTAAGGTCGGGTGCGTTTAAAACCATGGGATCAGAAAGAGCGTGATCGCAGGGAAGGCCACCAGCAGCACAACGCGGAACAAATCAGACGCGACAAAGAACAGCACCGCCTTATAGGTCTCGATGATGGGGGTAGAGCGGTCCATCGCATTGATGATGAACAGATTCATGCCCACAGGTGGCGTGATCAACCCGACCTCGACCACGATCAGCACAAGGATGCCGAACCAGATCGCGGTTTGCTCGATGTTGATACGGCTCAGCGCGCCTTCGTTTGCGCCGCGGATGTTCAAATCGCGCAGCAAGTCACGGCTTAACTCACCCCCGCTGGCGACGACATCACGGGCCTGTTGCACGATCTGGGGCGTGGTCTCGTTCACGATGGCGACAATCTGGTTCTGGCTGAGCGACATCGTCGCGGCATCAGTGATAGAGCCAAAGCCCAGCAGAGCGGCTTGCGCATTGCTCTTGTCCACAAGCCTGTCAAAACGGGACTCCGACAAATTGGGGACACTTCCCGACAAGAGCCCTTCCCAGACGTCCATACCTTCCTTGAGTGCCGTATCGAGTTTTGCAGCATGGAGGTCGATCATTGAGACAAAGCCAAAGTCGAGTTCCATCATGATCGGCCAGAAGATCGGGATGGTCAGAAGGATCATCGACAGACTGTCCATCACACAGCCGAGCAGCAGGTAAAGCACGAGGATAAAGATCAGCACCATCCACGGGCTGACCCC
This sequence comes from uncultured Sulfitobacter sp., assembly GCA_963933905.1. GTDB lineage: Bacteria > Pseudomonadota > Alphaproteobacteria > Rhodobacterales > Rhodobacteraceae > Sulfitobacter. The sequence goes on along the minus strand of CAWVWS010000066.1, from coordinate 13,031 downwards.
TTGCTCAACCACCCATGCCGCGATTTCTTGCGGCACTTGGGTCAGCGCGAGGAAGCCATTGTAGAAGGCAGCGCCCAGCACGATGAAAAAGATCATCGCCGTGGAACGGGCCGTCACATAGAAGCTTTCGGCGAGGGAGGAGCGGCTTAACCCGCCTGCAAACCATGCAATCACCCCTGTTCCAAGGGCGCCAACGGCGGCCCCTTCGGTGGGAGTAAACCAGCCCAGATAGATGCCGCCGACCACAGTCCCAAAAACAAGCAGCACAGGCCATACGTCAAGCAAGGCCTTGAAGCGCTCGATATAGGGCATGCGCGCGCGGGTGCCTGCGCTGCCCGGGAAGAGACGGACATAGAGCGAGATCACAAGGACATAGCCGAGGGCGGCAATGATCCCGGGCACAAAGGCCGCAAGGAACATTTTGGCGATGTTCTGCTCTGTCAGGATCGCATAAATCACCAGAACCACGGAAGGCGGGATCAGGATGCCAAGAGTGCCACCAGCGGCAAGCGTTGCCGATGAAAACCCGCCCGAATATCCATAGCGTTTGAGTTCAGGCAGGGCCACGCGGCTCATCGTGGCAGCCGTGGCGAGGGAAGACCCGCAGATCGCGCCAAAGCCTGCGCAAGCGCCAATCGCCGCCATAGCCACACCGCCCTTGCGGTGGCCAAGCCAGCTTTCGGCGGCTTTGAACAAGGCCTGAGACATCCCGCCCAAAGTGGCGAAATGGCCCATCAGCAGGAACATTGGAATGATTGACAGCGAGTAGCTGGAGAAGGTTGTGTATGTCTCGGACTTGAGACGCGCCACTGCGATAAAGGCATCGCCGTTCACAAAGACAAGTCCGCCAAACCCGACCGTGAACATGGCCAGACCAATGGGAACGCGAAGGAAAATCAGCGCCAGTAAAACCGGGAAAGACAGCGCACCGATAGCTACATCACTCAATGGTCTGCTCCGTCCATAGCTGGCAGATAGTTTTGCCCTGTTGCGGCCGATGCGATGCGCAAGACGGCAATATAGACGCTTACAAATGCGCCTGTGACAGCACCGAACATACACATGGCATAGCCCCACCAGACCGGAAATTCGAGCAGCAGTGAGGTCTGGCCAGAGCTCAGTTTGCTCTGCAATCCTGCAAACAGCTGCACCGCGATCAGCACCAGAACGGCAGCGAACAACACGTCGATCAGCATCTGTAAAATGCGGTCGGCACGCGGCGAAAGTTTGGATGTGAAAATATCGACAGAGGCATGGCCGCCCGTCAGTTGGCACAAGGGCAGAAATGCAAAGATGGAAAATGCAACACCCGCCTCGATCATCTCGAAGTCGCCATTGATCGGACCGATGCCCACGTCAATCAACCACCGCGCCAGATCAGGCATGAGGGCGACAACAGATTCGGCATGCAGCACACCATTCAGGCTACGCCCTACGATCGAAATGCACGTCATGATGATCAGCGCAGTGAGCATGACCCCACCCAGATAGGCCATCACCCGCGACAGTCTGTAGATAAACGAATACATAAAAGCCCCGCAGATCGTATGCGCATTTTGCGCATTGGCCGCCCCGAGTATGGGACGGTCAGTTGTTTTATATTCTGTGCGTTACGCTCAGAATTTGGATGTGATGCCTTTACATTCACCTGACATCAGCGCACGCGCCTCGTCGATGACCGCTTGGCCGTTGCGGCCTTTGCTGTCCATATCCGCGATCCAGTCTGCATAGATCGGCTCGATTGCCGGCAACCAGTCAGATTGTGCGGTGGCGGCGTCAACAGTCACGATGTTATTGCCCATCTCAACAGCTACAACACGCGCAGGACCGTCTGCATCCGCTTGTGTCCCGCCAGCAAAGACAGAGAATTCCAGACCGGAGTTCGCGTCCATCACTGCCTTCAGATCGTCGGGCAGGTTGTTGTAGGAATCGTTGTTCATCGCCAGCACAAAGCCGAGTGTATAGAGGCCGGGGCCTTCAAATTCGGTATGGTTCTGGACCAGCTCTGGCACTTTGAGGGCAGGGGTTACTTCCCAAGGGATTGTGGTGCCGTCGATAACACCTTTGGACAGGCCTTCGGCGATGGCAGGCACAGGCATGCCAACAGGTGTGGCACCCGTGCGCTCAAGCAATTGGTTCACAAGGCGTGAGCCGCCGCGGATTTTCATACCCTCAAGGTCGGAGGGGACTTCGACAGGGTCGGTCGTGTGGAACATACCGGGCCCGTGTACCCATGTGCCAAGGATATGCACATCCTTGAAATCTTCGCGCATGTTCTTGTCGTACATCTTCCAATAGGCGCAGGAGGCGGCGCGCGCATCCTCGACCATAAAGGGCAGCTCGAACACTTCGGTCTCGGGGAAGCGGCCAGGTGTATAGCCGACAACAGTCCAGACAATATCGGCCACGCCATCAACCGCTTGGTCGAGCAATTCGGGTGGTGTGCCGCCCAGCGCCATCGAGTTGAACATCTCGATCTTGATGCGCCCGTCAGATTCGGTTGCGATCTGGTCTGCCCAAACGGACAGGATCTGCTTTGGCACGTTTGCTTGCGCCGGCAGGAACTGGTGCATGTTCAGCGTCACTTCCTGTGCCATTGCGCCAGAGGCGGCAAAAGCCAGTGCAGTCGCGCCCAAAAGCGTTGATTTCAATTTATTCATAGTTCTTTCTCCCATTTTCTTTCAGAGTTACACACCAAAGGCGGCTCCCTGCAAAGGGTCTTTGTGCAGCGGTTTTAAAACACGGCATTCCCGACCCTGAATAGTTATGTGCCATACCTAAATGCATTTGTCGCCTTGAATTATCATCTGCCCTTTGTGAAGTTGGCAGTGATCACTTGCACGGTGGTCATTTCCCCTCGAAAACGCAGACGAGAACGCGAGGGGGTAGGTAACCCCGAACCACCGATTTCAAGGAACCTGTCCAGCCACGCTTTTTCAACCGGTCTTGTTTGCGCAGTGCCGTCCAAACAGCGTCATCGCTGTGAAAGCAGTTTATCAACTCTTGGTCTTGCTGGCACATAGCTGGATTTCTTTTCGTGGTGTGCAAACGGTACGTGTACAGTCTGTGGAAACTGTTGCACGGGTATTGCAATATGAAGAGAAAAGAATCCCCATGGAAAATTCAACATGACCCACGGCGCAACGGACCAGTCCCAGCCACTTATGATCATTGGTTGGCATGAATGTATCAGTCTGCCCGATCTCGGCCTTACCGATTTTGCCGTAAAGGTGGACACAGGAGCAAAAACCACGGCACTTCATGCTGTAGATATCGAGACATATTATAAAGGGGATCAAAAATGGGTGCGGTTCCTAAGCCCTGATATCAGGGGGGAGCCGTCGCGTGTTCTGACCTTTCCAGTATTTACCAAACGCGCCATCACCAACACCAGTGGTACGCCTGAAACCCGCATCGTCATCCGCACGCCAATGATCCTCGCGGGTCGCAAATGGAAGATCGATATCTCCCTGACGGACCGCGGGTCCATGCGGTTCCCGCTGATTCTGGGACGACGTGCACTGCGTCACCACAACATCGCCGTTCATCCAGGCAAATCATACCTTGTCAGCACAAAGCCGGCTTTTGAAGGAGACACATAATGAAGATCGTAATGCTTGCCCGGAATGCAAACCTTTATACCCACCAGCGGCTCAAGGAGGCGGCGGAGGCGCGCGGGCACACTCTCGACATCATCAACACGCTGCGCTGCTATATGAACATCGTCTCGCAGAACCCCGAAATCTACTACAACGGGGAAAAGCTGGAAGGCTATGATGCCGTTATCCCGCGTATCGGGGCCTCGATCACTTTTTACGGTATGGCGGTGCTGCGCCAGTTCGAGATGCAGGGAGTTTACCCGCTCAACGAGAGTGTGGGCATCGGCCGCTCCCGCGACAAGCTCCGCTCGATGCAACTACTTGCGCGGGACGGTATCGGCCTGCCGACGACAACATTCGCCCACGACCCCAAACAGACCGAGGAAGTGCTCGACCTCGCAGGCGGTGCGCCTGTGGTGATCAAGCTGTTGGAGGGGACCCAAGGCATCGGTGTGGTTCTGGCCGATACCAAACGCTCCGCCAAATCGGTGGTTGAGGCGTTTCGCGGCGCGGGTGTGAATATCCTGGTGCAGGAGTTTATCAAAGAAGCGGGCGGCACAGACATCCGTGCCATCGTGATTGGGGGCAAGGTCGTTGCCGCGATGAAGCGCACTGGTGCGGCGGGGGACTTTCGTTCGAACTTGCACCGTGGCGGCACAGCCGAGATCATCAAACTGACCGCGAAAGAGCGCACAACTGCGATCAAATCTGCCAAGGCGATGGGCCTTAATGTCTGCGGTGTCGATATGCTTCGCGCGGACCGTGGTCCTGTCGTGATGGAGGTGAATTCTTCACCTGGTCTGGAGGGCGTCGAGAAAGCAACAGGCCTCAATATTGCTGGCATGATCATCGAGCATATCGAGAAGCACGCCAAACCCAACGCCACAAAAACCAAGGGTAAAGGATGACCAAGCGCGCCAGTTTCGAGCTGGCGGGGGTGTCGGTAGCGGCGGGCAGCCGCCAGACCATCAACATCCCCGTTAGCACTTTGTCCGATCACACACCCGTCACGCTGTCAGCACATGTAATACATGGAAAGCAGGACGGTTCGACAATGTTTGTAAGTGCAGGCATCCACGGCGACGAGGTCATCGGGGTGGAGATTGTGCGCCGACTGCTGCGCACCAAGAACCTGAAATCTCTCTGCGGCACGCTTATTGTGGTGCCGATTGTGAATACATTCGGTTTCCTTAACCACTCGCGCTATCTGCCCGACCGCCGCGATTTGAACCGCTGCTTTCCCGGCTCGGCCAATGGCTCGTTAGGGTCGCGGTTGGCGCATATCTTTATGACCGAGATCGTGGGTCGCTGCTCGCTCGGGATTGACCTCCACTCTGCTGCGATCAACCGCACAAACCTGCCGCAGGTGCGTGTGTCTGCCAACAACCGCGAGACATTGCGCCTTGCCCATATCTTTGGTGCGCCCGTGATCCTGAACAGTGCGCTGCGCGATGGTAGCTTGCGACAGGAGGCCAAGAAGGTCGGCGTCGATGTCGTCCTCTACGAGGCGGGGGAGGGCATGCGCTTTGACGAGATGTATGTGCGTGCGGGCGTTGCGGGTATTCTGCGCATCCTCAAGGATAAGGGGCTGTTGCCCCGTGCAGGCATCGCTGCCCCCAAGGCCAGGTCGATTGTCTGCTCGGACAGTCACTGGCTGCGTGCGCCTGCGGGCGGGCTGTTGCGGATGTTCAAAGCTGAAGGCGATTTGATCGAGGAGGGCGATATCATCGCCGCCATCTCTGATCCCTTTGGACAAAGCGAAATCGAGGTCGCTGCAAAATACGGTGGGATTATCGTCGGACGTGCGGTCATGCCGATTGTACATGAGGGGGATGCGCTCTTTCACGTGGCGGCAGTGAAATCGGCGGATGTTGCCGAGGCGGCTGTTGATGACCTCGCTACCCAGCTTGAAGAAGCGCCCTTGTTTGACGAAGACGAGATTATCTAGGAACGGTTAATCCCTCTGGGACGGTATGAATACTGTGCCAGAGGGAACGCGTTATCTTCCCACAAGACCGGGGAGGAAAAGCACAATGGCGGGCACGGCGATCAGGGCTGCGACGATAAATAGGTCGATCACAACAAACCAGAAGACCCCTCTGAACACCGTCGAGAGCGAGGCGATGTTGCCAACCACCCCTTTGATGACAAAGACGTTCATCCCCATGGGCGGCGTAATCATTCCGATCTCCAGAAGCTTCACCAGAACGACACCGAACCACAGCAGGCTATAGCCTGTCTCTTCCACCAGTGGCAGCACGATGGGCAGGGTCAACAGCATCGCGCCAACAGGCTCCAGCATCATGCCAAGCACGAGATAGACACAGACAATCCCGAAAATGATCATCAGGGGCGATACGCCAAAACCGAGGATCGTATCGGACAGCGCATCACCAACCCCTGACAATGCCAGAAAGCGGGTGAGCAGGCTTGCGCCAACAGCGATGATCAGCAGGGCCGCCGTTGTGGTCAGCGTCTCGGTGATGGCCATGCGCAGTGCCTTGAACGTGAGCGTGCGGTTCATGAAGGCCACCAGCATGGAGAGCATTGCACCGATCGCACCCGCCTCTGTCGGAGTGAACACGCCGCTGAGGAGGCCTGTGAACATGCCAACAACAATCAACAGGACTGGCCATGTCTGGCCCAGCGCCTTGATCTTTTCGGCGCGGGTTGCGCTGATCTTCACTGGCGGTGCGAGGTCCGGGTTCAGCTTTACCCGCACGATAATCAGAGCGATGTAGGCGAAGAGGGTAATCAGACCGACAACCAGGCCGCCCAAAAACAGCGCACTCACCGACTGGCGCGAGATGATGCCATAGAGGATCATCAGGATAGATGGCGGGATCAGCGCACCAATGGTGTCTGCCGCCGCAACAGTGCCTGTGGCCAGTTCCGCACTATAGCGGTGGCGCATCATTTCAGGCACCGCGATTTTGCCCATCGCAGCCGAGCATGCCACGGATGAGCCTGTCACTGCCGCAAAGCCTGCGCAGCCGAAAACGGATGCAATCGCCAGACCACCGGGCAAGTTGGACAGCCAGATTTGCGCAGCATTGAACAGGCCTTGAGTCAGCCTCGTATGGTAGCAAATGAACCCCATAAACAGGAATGCAGGGATTGAGCTGAGCACCCATGAATTTGCAAAGCTATAAGGGACAATGCCGAGGCTGCCCCAAGCGATGTTCCAGTTGAACATCGACGAAAGCCCGCCAAAAGAGACAGCAATCAGCGAGATGCCAATAGGAATCCGCATCAGGATCATCACCAGTAGGACGGCGATAAACATACCTGCGATCTGGCGTTCGGTCATTTTGTGTCTCCATCAGACAGGTAGGGGTCTTCGATCCGCAGCGCATCAAGGCCGTGAGGGCGCCCTGTGATCATGCAAATGAACTTCCAGCCTGCGACAATTGACATCAGGCCAAAACCGATGGGCAGGGGCAGGTAGGTAGGCCAAGTAATAACCTTGCCTCCCGCCTCGATCGAGAAGGCTCCGCCCATATATTTCGCAATCGCTTCGTCACCTGTACGGATGGCAACTGTGGCCGTCACGATGTAGGTGAGCAAAAGTGCCAGTCCCGCAAGAAAACTCTGAACCTTTGTGGGAAATTTTTCGACCAACAACTCAACAGCGATATGGCCGTCCCGTTGCTCGACCGCAGCAAGCGGGAGAAAGGCTATGCCAACCATATAGAAGGCCGAGACATAAACAATTGTGGAGTTGATCGGCGTCTCAAAGACGAAACGCATGACCACGTCGACGGTGACATGCGCGACCAGCATGAGCACCATTATGCCAGCAATCGTCGCAGTGCCCGAGATCAACCATGAGAGTGCGGATGCGATGGGTTTCATGGATCTATCAGTTGAATGTAAGAGATATCGGTGTGGTGCGCGGCAGTGATATGCCGCGCACCAAGGATCAAGTGGTCTGTGGTTTATTTGGCGTAAGTGGCCGGATCAACCTTGGAGATCACTTCGTTCCAGAACAGCTGCTGCAAGGCGTCGCTGCTGTCGATATCCCCGACAAGGCCGTTCCACTTTGCCAAAAGCGGCTCGAAGTCTGCTGCGATCTCGTTTGAACGCGCAACACCGTAGGTGTCCTTGAACAAGCCCGACACTGTTTCCAGATCGGCGCGGGCAAAGTCCTTGACCGCTGCAAGCAGCTCGGCATCGGCTTCGTGGATCTTGATGCCTTTGCCGCGCGCATGCTCGATTGCGGCGCTGTCATCGGTGTAGCAGTTCCATGTGATGTCAGCCGTCATATGGCTTCCGCCCCAAAGCAGTGCTTCGCGGCTGGCATCGTCCATTGCCTTCCAACGATCAGCGTTGATGTTGGCAGAGGATACACCTGCAAACGCGCCACCCGGAACTGCCAGCGTGATGTCGGTGACAACTTCATGCAAGTTATAGTTGGTCAGCTCTGGCGCCGAAAGCATGGCGCAGTCGATGATACCTTGGTCCAGCGCCTCATAGGCTTCGGATACAGGCAGGCGGACACCTTGCGCGCCAAATGCCTCGGCGAAGCGCACAAAACCCGCACCACCTGCACGCAGGCGCAGACCTTTAAGATCGGCGATGCTTGTGACTTTTACGTCTTTGCACAGCAGATTGTAGAGCGGTGTAACGCCGCCACCGGTATAGACCTGATTTTGCGCGGCATTCTCTGCCATACACTCGGGGCAGTTGTTAAAGGTATATTCCAGCATCGCACCCGCAAATGCCAAAGGCTCTTTACCTGTGGGTTCTTCCACCAGATTGATGAGAAGGTTCATCTCGTGCAGGAACAGATTTGTGGAATATTCAGCAGGATAATAGGGCGGCAGTACAAAGCCTACGTCGGCCAGACCGTCGCACACCCGGTGATGTTTCAGGCAGGCTGAGCTAGGACATGGCAAAGCCTGTTACTTCCACTTCGCCGCCCGACCGCTCGGATACCGCAGCGGCATAGTCATCCACACCTTTGTCGATCGCGGAGGTATTCGGGTAGCCGTAGGCGAAATTGAGGCGTTCTTTTGCGGCGGCTTGCCCTGCAAGTGTTGCTGCGACAATCGTGGCTGCAATGGCTACTGTATTTTTGTAAGTCATTTGTGTCCTCCCAAACATCTGGATTTACCCTGCAATGCGGCGTCGCATGCGTCAGGGCTGTCAACTTTATGTCTACCTCTCTCGTCCGCTGTTTGACGAAATGACTGTTGGCCTCCAATCTTTTGACAGGACAACATTCTCGGGAAAGGGATCATGCGTCCCGTCGTGCGAATAACCGGCATTTGAGGTTTTGCCTGCAACTGGTTATGAGGTTTTAATTAGAACGTCTGTGCCGCCTTGCCAGTGCCCAGATGAATGCGGGACCCTGCGCAACGCGTGCAAGGGCGAACAAAGGTCGAGATGATGCAAGCGCAAGCCGAGAATAGACGGGACGAGAAACGTGACAGCCGACAGCAAATCATTGCGGCTGCGGCGCAATGTTTCATGCTTAAAGGGCTGGAAAAGGCGACGATTGACGATATCTCCGATGTTTTAGGATCAACCAAGGGGCGGGTTTATCACCACTTCCGCTCCAAGAACGCGATCTATTTTGCCGTGCACCGTCAGGCCATGCAATTCTGTTTTGATGCTGTGGCGCCGGTACTTGAGCTCTCGATCCCTTATAATGAAAAGCTGGAGGCGATGGCGGTGGCCCATGCCCGTGTGATGATGGACACGCTTCCCTATCAGCGCAGCATCCGTTTGGGTGTCGAGATTTATCTGCGCGGCTCCACGACCGAGGCGGAGCGCGCGGTCCTGACCGAACTGATAAACCAGCGCAACGATTACGAGGAACTCTACCGCGATGTGCTGCGCGGCGGGGTGGCCGATGGCAGCTTGTCGGTGCCAAGTGTCAAGATTGCAGGACGTGTGATGATGGGCGCGCTCAACGGTTTGGTCGATTGGTACCGCGTGCGCCCCGAGCAGAGCGATGCAGATCGCGACCTGATTGCAACCGACCTTGCCCGCACCGTTATCGGCGGGATGACGGCCTAGTCCTGCACTTGGGCGCGTAGCGTGGCTTTGACGATTTTACCATTTGCGTTGCGCGGCAACGGGTCCGCCAGCAGGGTCACAAAATCGGGCACTTTGTAATCCGCAATGCGGGCGCGAATAAAGGCTTTGACAGCGTCCTCGTCAAACGCGGCATCCGCCGTCTGAACAAATACGTGCAGCTTTTCACCCAGCACAGGATCGGGCCGTCCGATGGCGGCGCATTCGATCACGCTGGGATGTGCGGTCAGCGCATTCTCGATTTCGGCGGAATAGATGTTATAGCCGCCGCGAATAATCATATCCTTGCGGCGGTCATGCAGGCGTACAAAACCCTCTGCATCACGTGACCCCACATCGCCACTTTTCCAATAACCGTCCTGAAACTCGGCCTCGGTCTTTTCGGGATTGTTCCAATAGCCCGGCACGACCATCGGCCCCTTGATCCACAACTCCCCATGCGCCCCTGTCTCTACATCGCGGCCTGTCTCGTCCATGATGCGGATTTCCCCGCAAGGCACCGCAACCCCGATACTGTCCGATCGGGTAGCGCCATAGCCAAGCGGCATGATCGTGGCAGGGGATGTCAACTCGGTCGCGCCATAAGCATTGACCAGCAAGAGGTTCGGCAACTTCTCCGATAACTCCTGAATGGTGGATTGCGCCATTGGCGCTCCGCCATAGCCCCCGATGCGCCAATGCGACAGGTCAAAGTCCTCGACCCGACAGCGCAACAGGAACAGATTGTACATCGCAGGCACCATTAGCGTTTGGGTAACTTTCTCATGCGCGGCCAGCGCCAGAAATGCGTCAGCCTGAAAATTGCGCATGATCACACTGCATCCTGCGGTTCGCAGCATGGTAAACAGCGTAGCGACCAAACCTGTCACATGGGAGGCAGGCACTGAGAGCAGGGACCGCTCCCCTGCGCCCAGTTCCATACACAACTCAAAATGCATGGCAGAGTGAATGATGTTGAAATGCGTGAGCATCGCGCCCTTGGGCTGTCCCGTTGTGCCAGAGGTATAGAGGATGACGGCAGTGGCTTCCTCGGTGACTTCGGGACAGTGGGGCGAAGCGCCATGCGCAAACAGATTATCATAACCCATTGATCCCTCCGCAGGTCCGCCCAGACAGATGCGGTGCAAAAGCTGAGGCAGATCGGTAGCGTCGGGAAGCTTTGCAGCAAGATCCGTATCATGCACCAGCACCATCGCGCCGCAGTTGCGCAAGATGTGGGCCAGCTCTGGTGTTTGCTCGCGCACGTTGATCGGCACCGCAATCGCCCCGATGCGCAAGCTGGCCAACAGAACGACCAGAAATTCCGCACTGTTACTCAAGAGGAGCGCAACCCTGCTTTGTGCCGTGACGCCAAGGGCTTGCAAACCTGCCGCGACCAAGCGCACTTGCAAATCAAGCGCGCTGTAGCTCAAGCGCAGGTCCTCACAGACAACGGCCTCCCCTGCGGGATTGCGCGCAAGGGACTGCGCAAACATAGCGTTCAAGGTGGTGGGTCTTTTGGCAAAGCAGTTGATGCTGGCGCGCTCGAAATGTGTCTCGGGGGCGATCAGGTCAGTGATCTTGGCAGGCCATTGATACATCTGCGCTTCTTTCTTGTTGGTGGACCCCGCCGCATCCCGCAAACAGCTGGTGACGGAACGCAGCAGAGAGTTCATCCCTATGCGAAATACAGCCAAGTTTAGGGGGCAAAACTTGGCGTTGTAAACGTATTGATACGCCGTCAGTCAAAAGACCCCATCCCGCTGAAATGTCTGATTGTTTTGTGATACGCCCCAAATCCTGTTGAAAACGCACTTTGTTCACTAAGCGGATACAATTGTGACCGAATTGCGGAAAGATCATTCGGAAAAAGCCACAGTTGCCGCAATCTGCCTACCTTTGCGTGCATTTTTGCACTGCTAATTTATTGCTTTGTCAAAATTAAATCAATTTGTAGCCGCAGTAGGCCCCCAATACCCTGACATATTTTCAATTGGAATGCGTCGCGCCACTCGGTGCGGCGTTTAAGAATTGGAAGACTAATATGCCTATCGCAACCGAACTTAACATCAATACCGCGGCTGATGCGACCACGCTCGCCCAGACCATTTTTGGTAACGGGGTGACGATCGGCACAGCGACACTTACAGGTGCGGCAGGTGCTTCGGGAACATACTCAGGCGCGGATGCAACTTTGGGCGGTATCGCGCCAGGTGATTCAGGCATTATCCTCTCCACGGGCCAGGCGGCGGACATCACCAACAGCAGTGGTACCACGGATACAAACACCTCCGAGAGTGGCGCGAGCACGGACAACGCTCAGGCGGGGGATACCCAACTTAATGCTGTGACTGGGCAGTTGACGCAAGATGCCGTTATTCTGGAGTCGACCTTCACGCCTGACGGCGACTATATCACAATGTTGTTCACCTTCTCGTCCGAGGAGTATCTCGAATACGTCAACGGCGGCGTGAACGATGCGTTCGGCGTCTGGGTCAATACCGTCTACGTGCCGTTTAATCCTGTGCCAGGTGGCGTTGTCTCCATTGATACGGTCAACAGCACCGTCGCCTCCAACCTTTATATCGACAACCCAGTCGCGAGCGACACCTACAACACCGAAATGGATGGCACCACAGTGGTCCTGTCGATTAACGCGCCCGTAAACTCAGGTGCCTTGAACACGATCCGTATCGTCTTGGGTGACGGGGGGGACGGCGTCTATGACACCAATGTTCTCATCGCGGCGAACAGTGTTCAAACCCTCGCGGTTGCCTTTGATGATGCTGTCACAATGGAGGCCAATACAGCGACAACTGTTGATGTTCTGGACAACGATATTGATAACACAGGCAACGGCCTGACCATCACCGAGATCAACGGTGTGCCTGTTATCGTAGGCCAGACCGTGACGTTGCCCACAGGTGAGCAAGTCACCCTGAATGCCGACAATACCATAACGATCCTGTCCGACAGCAATCTGGGAAGTGAACCCTTCACATATACTGTCGTGGACAGCGCGGGGAACACCGATGTCGGTTTTGTCACCATCACGACAGAGGCGAATGTTCCGCTAAACTACATTGTCGAGGGCACCTCGGGTAGTGACACAATCAATGCGGGCTATGCCCTTGATCCCCAAGGGGACATGATCGACGCGAATGATGCGTTTGACGGGTCCAACGACGATTCAATCGAGGCGGGCGCAGGCAACGATGTGACCAACTCGGGCGCAGGCGCTGATTCAATTGATGCAGGCACAGGCAACGACCAGGTCTTTGCAGGCGCAGGCAATGACCGCGTTATTGCAGGGGATGGGAACGATACCGTCTTTGGTCAGGGTGGCAATGACACGCTGCTCGGCGGTGAGGGCGCGGATGCCCTTGACGGGGATGGCGGTAACGACAGCCT
>CAWVWS010000065.1:0-15025 GCA_963933905.1 uncultured Sulfitobacter sp. | reverse complement strand
AGCATGCTGCCAAAACCCATGAGCACAGCACCGACCAGAAAGCGTTCCATCGGGGTGTCCGCGCCAAAGCGTTCAATCGTGGCCTCGCGCGTCAAGAGCGCCATACCGCACGCGCCGATAAACACCCCCGGCACCAGCCCCATACCAAAGCCAAGCGGTAGATCGGCAGTGTTGACCAAACCCATCAACGTATCAGCGGACGGCCCTGTGAACGTGACCGAGGATATTGGCACCACCTCAAAAGAGGCGCTGGCAATCCAGTAGGTCAGCATCCAACCAAGGCCCACAGCAGCCCCCACTCCCGCCGCGGCCAATGCACGGGTCACCTCAACAGCGCCCTTTTTGGCCAGCCAAAAGGCAATGAGCAGACCAAGCCCCGCCAACACAGCAACCACAGTTGACGTAAGCCCCAGATGCCACAGGATGTTACGCTCTTGGCCGCCTTGGACGAGCCATAGCCCCCCAAGGTTTTCACGCAAAGGAGAGAGGGCGCCGCGCAGGGACGCTTGGGCCACCAAAGTCAGCACTAACCCTGTGATAAGCGCGCGCAAGTTGCCCGTGGCCGACAGCACCAACAAACGGCTGGCGCACCCCCGCGCAAGGATCATGCCACAGCCGAACATAAACCCACCAATGATCGCGCCCGACATACTGCCCGTCGCGGCAAGCTGGCGCGTGGTGGACACATCCAGATAACCGCCCGCGATAGCACCCTGAACGGCCAAAACAGCGGCGCAAAAGGCAATGAGCCATATCGACAGCCGTGCGCCAAAGCGCCCCTCGGCTACTTCAACCGTGGCTGCGCGCAGGCAAAACCGCGAATGTTGCGCCATGGCACCAAACAGGATGCCCGTCACCCCACCAGCAGCGGCAAGCACAGCCCCATCGCCGAATTGGTCAAGCAGTCCCTCGATCATCACTGCATCCTCATATCAAAAAGGCTGCGTGCACGGCTGTGCCTATTGCGCAGCCATCGGCATACGCGCCAGTTGGCACTGCGCCCAAAGGTCTTCCAACGCACCGATCAACGCTTCGATATCCGCCTCGCTATGCACAGGCGATGGCGTGATGCGCAGCCGCTCTGTCCCTTTTGGAACTGTGGGATAGTTGATCGGCTGGATATAGATCCCATGCTCTTTCAAAAGCGTATCGGAGATGAATTTGCACTTGTGCGGATCACCGACCATGACGGGAATAATGTGGCTGGGGTTTTCCACATGCGGGATGCCGATCGCATCCAGACGGGCGCGCACATCGGCGACCTTCTCCTGCTGCTGCGCGCGCTCCATATCGCTGGCCTTGAGGTGGCGGATCGAGGCAGCAGCCCCCGCAGCAACAGCAGGCGGAATGGCCGTAGTAAAGATAAAACCGCTGGCAAAACTGCGCACGAAATCACACAATTCGGTGGAGGCCGCGATATAGCCGCCCATCACACCAAAGGCTTTGCCCAATGTCCCCTCGATCACCGTGAGGCGGTCCATCAACCCTTCCCGCTCCGCGATGCCGCCGCCGCGTGGCCCGTAAAGGCCCACGGCATGCACTTCGTCAAGGTAGGTCATCGCGTTGTATTTATCGGCCAGATCACAGATTTCGCGGATCGGCGCAATATCCCCGTCCATGGAATAGACACTCTCAAAGGCGATCAGCTTGGGCCGCTCAAGCGGCAACGCCGCCAGCTTTGCTTCCAGATCTTCAAGATCGTTATGCTTCCAGATCAGGCGATCCGCCTTTGAGTGGCGGATACCCTCAATCATCGAGGCATGGTTGAGCGCGTCCGACAATACGATACAGTCAGGGATGCGCCCTGCCAGCGTGCCAAGTGCCGCCCAGTTCGAGACATAACCCGAGGTGAACAAGAGCGCCGCCTCCTTGCCATGCAAATCCGCCAACTCCGCCTCAAGCAACACGTGATCGTGTGTCGTGCCAGAGATATTGCGCGTGCCGCCGGCACCTGCACCACACCGGTCAAGCGCTTCGTGCATAGCGTTCAAAACGGTTGGATGTTGCCCCATGCCAAGATAGTCATTCGAGCACCAGATCGTCACATCGCCGTTCTTTTCACCGCGAGAAGTGGCACGTGGAAAGGCACCACAATGGCGCTCCAATTCAGCAAAAACACGGTAGTTGCCCTGTGTCCGCAGATCATCAAGTGCTGTCTTAAAGAAGTTTTTGTAATTCATCAGTTCCCCACTGCTTCGCGTGCGATTTCATCAAGCAGTGCTTGAACTTCCTGCATTGGACCTTCGGGATAGGTGCGGTAGCCGATCATGACTTCCCCTGCCCGCTCGGCTACGAAGACCCCATAGGGGCAATGGGCGATGTTCATCGGATCGGCTTCCATCACTTTGCGTGAGACAACCGCCGAGCAGAACAAAAAAACATCCGCTGCGCCGAAAATCTCGACACTGCTGCCCACATCAGCGGCCGTACGCGCAAGCATTTCACCCATGTGGCTGACATAGTCTATCACCAGGCCTTTGCCGATAATCGCATTTTCGACGCCAAAGGTGGCATCCTCGAAGGTTCCTTCAAAAGGATAGACAACAGATGCCTCGTCAGCAGAGGCAGCCCCCGTCAGAACCAGACAGGCCAGAGCCGCAGAGATGAATGAACGCATGTGTATTCCCCCTTGTTTCGGTACTATTTTTCCCGAAGCTGCGCAGGAGAACATTGATCCAGATCAATGCTCTCCCGCAATCTTATCAGGCCCCAAACATGTCCGTGGTGATACCTGTGTACCAGCCCTCGGATTCCTCATAGGTCGCGCGCCGCAATTCGGCCGTCTCGCCCGTGGCCGAGATAAACCCGTCCACTTTGGCGATCTTCTCGTCCGTGGCCTCATAGGTTGCGCCTACTTTGACACCGTCATTGGTGTCGATCAGTGACCAGCAGGTGTTCGAGAACTTGGCAGGGAACACTTTTGACCCTGTCAGCGCACCGCGCACGGCATTGGCGCAAACTTTGGCCTGCGAGTTTGCGGAGAACCCTGACTTGGGCATATCGCCCTGCTGCGCGGCGTCGCCCAGCACATAGACATCCGCATCCGCTTTCGTCGACATATCCGCCGCATTTACAGGTGCCCAGTTGCCATCGGTGACGCCAGCCAGCTCTGCAATGCGGCCCGCTTTCATGGCAGGAATTACATTACACACGTCAACTTTGGTCACTTCACCATCAATCGAGACTGTCATGGCATTTGGATCAACAGAGACATTACCACCGCCAAAATCTTCACCAATCCAGTCAATCATGCCTTCATAGTGGTTCGCCCAACCCTCTTGGAACAGGCTTTGCTTGGAGAACTTTGCCTTTGGGTCAGCCACAATGATCTTTGCGGTCGGATTATTCGCTTTAAGGAAATGCGCCACCATAGAGATACGCTCATAGGGGCCAGGAGGGCAGCGATAGGGGTTTGGCGGAGCCACCATCGCAAATGTCCCGCCATCGGGCATCGCCATCAACTGCGCCTTGAGCAATTCGGTCTGGCTGCCGCCCTTATATGCATGCGGCATCGCGTTTAGCGCGGACAAATCCCAGCCCTCAACGGCGCCATCCACAAAATCAATACCAGGCGACAGGATCAGTTTGTCATAAGGGACAGAACCGCCTCCCGCCAAGGCCACAGTCTTTGCATCACGGTCCACACCTGTGGCCCAGTCATGCACGACATTTACGCCACCAGCGGCCAGACCCCCATAGGAATGGCCAAGCTCGTCCATCTCCTTGAAACCGCCAAGATAGAGGTTCGAGAAGAAGCAGGTGTAATACTGACGCGTAGGCTCAATCAGGGTCACGGCAACTTCGCCCTTGCTGTCCTTGGCGATATAACGTGCCGCAGTTGCACCGCCTGCCCCGCCGCCCACAACAACGACGTGCGGCTTACCGTGGCCCGCTGCAAACACCGATGGTGCAGCAAGTGTGGCAGCAGCAGCAGCGCCCGTTCCCAGAAAAATGCGTCTGTTCAATGTCATCGTTTTCTCCTCCCAGAGTATGGCCCCGTTATTCGAGGTCCTTAAAATATGCGGCCAATGCCGCGATTTCTTCGTCGTTCAGCCGCCCTGCCATCATCTGCATCACAGGATGGGGACGTAGTTTGCGTTTGTAAGCATGCATCGCGACGACAAAATCTTCTTCGGGCCATTGGCTGATGCCCGGGATACCGTCATTCGCGCCACTGGCCTGATGGCAGGTGGTGCATTCGCTCGCCAGATATTCACCGTATTCAGGATCT
Source organism: uncultured Sulfitobacter sp. (assembly GCA_963933905.1). Classification (GTDB taxonomy): domain Bacteria; phylum Pseudomonadota; class Alphaproteobacteria; order Rhodobacterales; family Rhodobacteraceae; genus Sulfitobacter. The sequence goes on along the minus strand of CAWVWS010000065.1, from coordinate 10,794 downwards.
CCCTCAAGTGCGAGGATCGCAGGATCAAGGTTATGATCAATCCCCGTGGCCGTCGGCTCCGCCTGAGGGATGTTTGCCGGATTGTCAGAAAACGACCGCAGATAGGCCATCACATCCGAGCGTTCTTGAGGGTCTTTGATGCCCCGAAAACTCATCCGCGTTTTGGACACAAGTGCACGCGGGTTCTCGAGATAGGCGTCCAACGTCTCTGCTGTCCAGATCAGCCCATCATCGCCCATCCGGATCATATTTTTGGAGTATGATGCACCGTCGACAGTACCCGCTGTACGGCCAAAAACACCGTTCAGTTGCGGGCCGATTCCGTTGCGCGCGCCCTCGCCTATCTTGTGACAAGAGGCGCACTTTCGAAAGAACTTCTCACCACGTTCTGCATCTCCCAGCCCGCTGGCAAGGGCGCCGCCTGCCGCAAAAACGGCGGCAAGGGTCAGTTTTGTGAGCGATGTGAACCGCACGAGCTTAGTTCCCGAAAGACTTGAGGTACTCAATCACAGCCAATTGGTCCTCTTCTTTCTTGAGACCTGTAAAAGACATCTTGGTGCCTTTCATGTAGGCTTTCGGCTTTTCCAGAAATGCAGCCAGTTCAGCCTCGGACCAGACAAGACCACCCTCGGCCATCTTCATCAGGGCCTTGGAGTATTTGAACCCGTCCACGGCCCCAGCATCAGCGCCCACAACAGCGTTCAGCGTCGGGCCAACACGGTTTTTGGCACCTTCACCGACCTGATGGCAGGACTTGCACTTGCGAAACACTTTCTCGCCATCAGCGGCCAGCGCTTCGTCAAATGCTGCCGCCACAACCACAGGCTCCGCTGCGACTTCTTCCGCCGCAGGCTCGGCCTCGGCAACGACAACTTCTTCCGCCGGTTCAGACGCAGCTTCTTCCTCACCCTCCTCCTGAGGGGTCACATCCAGAACCATCGCCCGCATGGTCACTTTGACAGGCTCGGGTTTGCAGTTCTCCATGCACGGCTCGCCACTCCAGATCGCGTATTCTGTCTCTGCACGGTCATCGATGATAAACCCGTCGGCATTGGGCATTTCCACATCAAAGAAGGTCTCCTTTGACAGGACAAAATCATCCTTGATCAGATCGTTGGAATAGAGGATATAGGCGACAATCGCATAAGTCTCGTCATCGCTGAGCGTGCCTGCGTTGCCATAAGGCATAGACCGTTTGATATAGTCGAAAGCCGTAGAGAGATATGGCCAATATGATCCGACCGTTTTGAGCGGATCATCATGGTCGAGTGTGTCAGCCCCACCCGCCAGTTTCGGCCAGTTATCAATACCTTCCGCAAAATCACCATGGCAAGCGGCGCATTTCGCAGCAAAGACTTCCTCACCAATAATCGCATCACCTGAGCCCGCTGGCAAACCTGTGCCATCGGCACTGATCTCGCCATTCCATGCAGCGACTTCTTCGGGCAGTGCCGCACGGCCAAGGCCCAGTTTTTCGGCCAGAACAGGCGTCGCGGACAAAGACAGAGCCGCCAAAATGACCGTGGATTTAAGAAACTTCGACATTTTCAGCCTCACCGTTGCTGCGCACCAACCATGTCTGGATGCAGTTGTTATGATAGATGGAGTTCAGGCCGCGCACTTCGCGCAGCTGCGCTTTGGTCGGTTGAACATAGCCCGTCTCGTCCATGGCGCGGCTTTGCAGCATCATCTCCGAGCCGTCCCAATCCGTGTCGAGATAGAACCGCGTGAGCGCTTTGCTCTCGCCTTCCTTGGCCAAACGCGCTGTCTCCCATGTCATGCCACCATCCTTGGAAACATCAACGCGGGTGATCGCACCGTTGCCCGACCATGCCAGACCCGAAATCACCAAGGGCCCTGTGCCATGGGTGATCGGCGCTTGTGGGCTGGGGCTGGTGACAACGGACTTCGCGTCCATCGTCCATGTCCACTTGCGGCTCGTGCCATCCTCAAGAGTATCTGTGTATTTGGAGGTCTCTTCACGGCTCTCGACCGGACCGTCCATGACTTCGATGCGACGGATCCATTTGACCCACATATTGCCTTCCCAACCGGGCACAACAAGGCGCACGGGATAGCCATGTTCCTTGCGCAGCGCCTCACCGTTGGCCTTGAACGCGATCAGGCAATCATCCAGCGCCTTTTCCATCGGGATCGAGCGGCCGTTGGAGGAAGCATCGGCCCCTTCTACAAAGACCCATTTGTCCTTGAGATCGCCGGCGGTATCCAAACCCGCTTCTTCCAGCAGCGTCCGCAGCGGCACGCCCGTGTATTCCATGTTGTGGATCATTCCGTGGGTGAACTGCGCACCATTAAGCTGTGCGCCCGCCCATTCCATGCCGGTATTGGCCGCACATTCGCAGAAGTAGACGTGGTTCTCGCGCGGGAAACGCTCCAGATCAGCGTAGGTAAACACCAAAGGAGTGTCTACCAAGCCATTGATCATCAAACGATAATCTCTTTTCTGCAATTCAATCGCACCCGAGTGGTGACGCTCGAACGCGCAGCCCTGCGGTGTGATCGTCCCGTCAAGCGCGTGGATCGGCGTGAAGTTGATGGAACTCACGGTATCCGCCGTCAGCCACTCTACATTGCGGCGCACCACATCGTCTTCGAATTTGATCGGCAGGCCGTAGGGTGTCTCGTCCACTCCCTCACCAAATATTTGCGCCCATTCCTGCACTTCAGTGATCAGCGGATCAGGTGTTTCTGCCTTTGCAGCACCAGCCATTGTGGCTGCGGCACCTGCTGCGACGCTGCTTGTCAAAAACTGTCGACGTGACGGTTTATTCGTCATGGCTCTCTCCTTGGGATTAGAAACTTACGGTCCAGGCCTCAAGGGCGGATGTAAGCGAAGTCATTCTCTTGCAATTCAATGAGGCGGACGACACCTGAGGGTACGACTGTCGCCTCATCGAGCAATGTGATGTCCTTGCCTGCTTTATTGCTCATATTCCGCAAGGTGTTTCCACATGCCGCAAAGGTCAGATTGTCCATTTCAAGCGACATCGTAGAAATTCGATCCTCAACGGGGCTTTTTCCTGCGACAAACATATTGAGGCCAGGACCATAGGCGACGAGTTCGACAATAACGCTGTCACCTTGCGCCTCATAATGGCTGGTAAGGTTTGCGACATTGTTCAGGGCCATATTCATGACCTGCGGATCATTCTCGTCGACATGAATTGCCACACGGTGCGTTACGCCCTCGGCAAATGCGCTTGTCGCCAAAATTGCACCAAACAGGGCAGCGGATAGAAATTTCTTCATCATGGTCTCTCCTTTGTGCGGCTGGTTTAGACGCCAACCACTGTCACACTGTTGTTCGGATCAAGGGAGATGGTCCCCTGTTTGGCGATATGCGCCTCGACCACGTCCCAGATTGCAGGGCCCTCAGTGCCCTCATTGACGGACGCCCATCCCGCAATTTGATAGGTTTTGGACGGATCTATCGCTTCACCGGTCTTGAGCAACGTCATCTCGGTGATGCGGTCGCCCTGCGGCTTGGTCACGTCGATGCGATAGCCAAGGCCGCCCACACGCACCATATCGCCACCCTGCTGGTAATAGGGGTCGGGGTTGAAGAGGTTATCGGCCACGTCTTCCAGTACCACATGCAGGAATTCACCCGTCATTTCAGTGCGGTAGGCTTCGCCGTAACTCATGGAAGTCACGTTCCAGATGTCCTCGCGGGTGATGTCCTGACCGGGCAGGATCGAAGGCCCCCAACGCACACCGGGGCTAAGCGCAATATCGGCCTCCCGCTCGGAGATCAGTGCATCACAGATCAGATCATCCCATGTGCCGTTGAAATTGCCACGGCGGTAGAGCGTCTGATCATCCGCTGTGCGACCAATCACTTCGCTCAATGCATCTGCGTATGGTTCACGCTGCGCATCAATCACTTTGGTCACCTCGGCATCAGGTGTAATCACGTCCGAGAAAATCGGGATCAGCTTGTGACGGAAACCCATCATGCGGCCATCGCGCACATCCAGATCAACGCGGCTCACGAATTTGCCGTTGGAACCTGAAGCCACGATGATCGTCTCGCCCACCAGAACAGGTTCGGGCAGCGCATCATGGGTGTGGCCCGACAGGATCACGTCAATGCCAGTCACTTTGCCGGCCATCTGCTTATCCACGTCAAAGCCGTTGTGGCTCAGACATACAACCAACTCGGCGCCTTGAGCACGGACATCATCAACCATAGCCTGCATGTTATCGTCACGTATACCGAAGGAGTATTCGGGGAACATCCAGCCCGGATTGGCGATGGGCATATAAGGGAAAGCCTGACCGATAACGGCAATTTTCACGCCGCCGCGCTCGAAGAATTTATAGGGCGGGAACAACTCTGCTGGCTCGTCCCATTCCGCATCAAAAATGTTCTGGCCAAGAGCGGCAAAGGGCAGGCCTTCGACAATCTCGTTCACCCGCTCGGAGCCGAGGGTGAACTCCCAATGGAAGGTCATCGCATCTGGCTTGAGCGCGTTCATGACATTCACCATGTCCTGACCTTGCGTGTGGTGGCATGTGTAGCTCCCGTGCCATGTATCGCCGCCATCGAGCAACAGCGCATCGGGACGGTCCGCACGGATTGAATTAATCACAGTGGAGACACGGTCCAACCCACCGACACGGCCATAGCTTTGTGCAAGCGCGCTGAAATCATCATGGGTCAGCGCGTAGGCAGAATGGCTGCCGTCATCGATGCCATAAAGCTTGCGGAAGTCAGCACCTGTAATATGCGGCACAGCGCCTTTGTTGCCACCTACTCCGATGTTTACTGAAGGCTCACGGAAATAGATCGGCTTGAGCTGCGCATGAATGTCCGTGATGTGGATGATCGAGACATTCCCGAAGGTATCAAACTCAAGCAGCTTATCCTGCGTCATCAACTGCTGGGCCGCCAGACGGGACCAGTTCCCGAAACCCGAAGAGCCATAGAGTGCGGCAGCGGCCATGCTGGTCTGCATAAAATCACGGCGGGAAATCATCGCGGAACTCCTAGATAGGCATACATATGCGCATTATTGAATTAGTGTAAAAAGAGAAAGCCCCGCACCGATTGCTCGGGCGGGGCCGTCATGTCTTAGTTGCGGATGGATGGGCCTTCGACGCTCAGGCCATTGCCGCGTGACGCGACATAAAGCTCGAGTGCGATAAACTCTTCACTGCCCGCAGCGTAGGTTTCTGCACGTGTATCACGTACGCAACCTTTGAAGCGCGAGTGCGATCCGTTCAACTTGGTATTTTTCAAGCGGTACACGGGGAAGCCGTTGATCTGGCCTTGGCTCAGGTGATCCGCACGGATCATCATGCCATAGCTGTCTTCGTGGCAATTCGCGCAGGAAAGCTCCAACTGACCAGTACGGGTATAGTAAAGCTCTTTGCCCTTCTCCCACATGGACTGTGCCGGACCGTCGATGGCCACATTGACAGGCATGCCGCGCGATACAGAAGCAAGTGCCGCTTCCATGTTGATCGCTGTGCCGCTGTCATATTTCCATGCTTCGGCGCCCATACGCTCGGTGCGGCAGGCGTTAACCTGCATTTGCAACGTGCGCACTTCACCCGCTTCGGCGTTCCACTTGGGGTATGTCGCTTTCACGCCCGCCATGCTGTCCATGTCGTTGTGGCACGAGGAGCAGGATTTGCCCTCGGAACCGTCAACTTCGGCCCAAGTGTCCAACCCCTGCTCGACAAAGATCATGCCGGGGTTGTCAAAGTCGTCCATCTGCATGGCGCGTGTCTCTTCGCCGCGAAACAGCCAACCAGACATCACTTCGTCAAGTGCTTCGGAAACATGGGCAGGCGCTGCGGTGCGCACAACCATTTCCGTCTCTTCGTTCAATACCAGTTTATCATCAACCGGATCGGCAAATGCGCCTGTGGTTGAGATCAGTCCCGCCAGTAAGGCGCCTGTCAATATCCGCATGTTTTCCCTCCCAAGAAAGTCGCGTTCAGCCGATTGCGATCGCTTTTGTCTCTTCATAGACAGAGCCGTCATCGTCGTACCATGTGAATTTGAACTCACCGGCCTCGGGGACCACTGCTGCGAATTCGAAATACGGGTTGGTGGAAATCGCTGGCTCCATTGTCACATCTACAACATTCTCACCGTTAAAATCACAGGTGAAGCGGTTGATGATCGAGCGTGGAATGGCGTTGCCTTCCTTGTTTTTACGCTGACCAGATTCCATCTTGTGGCTGATCAGGGTTTTGAGCGTGATGCTCTCACCGGCAGCAGCTTTTTTCGGTACTTTGACGCGGGGTTTTACACCAGATGCCATGTTAATTCTCCTTGAATAGCTTAGCCGCCGCAGCCGCCGATTGTTACTTTGACAGTGCTGGACGCCTGAACGAATGTTCCATCATCCAGCTTGGCGATGGCAACAACATCCTGCGTACCTGCAAGACGAATACGGGTGGATGCCGCACGCGAGCCTGCCAGCTTGCCAAATTTGAACGTCGCGACACCAGGTGTCGGGTTACCCGTCGCCAGCAGCATGATTTCCGCAGCTGTATCCGAGGAAACCTCGATTGGCACAGTGTTGCCGTTCTCGGCGATCTCGGGCGCGGTCAGCTTGATATCGCCTGCACCGACTTCGGCACCACCAGTGAAAGCCGCGATTGCGTCTTCGGTAGCCGCTGATACGCGGATCGGAAGGCCCGCGATGAGCAGTGCGCCTGCCCCCATCGCTATGGCATTACGTCTTGTCAGTTCCATTGTACTCTCCTTCGTTCCCTGATGACTTTCGGCCAAAAGGGTCTGGCTATTCTATTCTTTAAGTGTGGCGAGGTAGGCCACAACATCTTCGACCTGCTGGGCGCTCAGGAGCGGCCCGAATGTTTCAGGATCAGCGGCCTTACCCGTGTAGGCATCACCTGGGCGGGTGAAACCTTCGGTTCTGTAGAACGAGGGCATCATGCTGTCCTCGAACATGATTTTTGCGTTTGCGACGATGCCGCGCAGCTCTGCTTCGCTCCAGCGATCACCGGAACCATCAAGCATCGGACCTATCTCGCCCTGAAATGGCACATCGGCCAAATCGGAAACCTGATGGCACGCAACACAGTTGCCCTGCCTTTTGTCACCCACGATCACCCGACCGTTGGCCGGATCACCGGCAACACCGGACAATGACTGCTCTACTGAGCCATCGGTAAATTTGACTGCCGTTGGATTGATTTCTTCGGCATTTGCGGCTGAAGCTGCAAACCCTGCCACGATGGCTGTTATGACGGAAATTCTCATGCGTCCTCCCAAACACTACATTTTGTATACCGTAGCGCACAATTTCGTGAAGGCGCAACTATCAAATTCAACTAATTGAATTTTTATATTTGACGCAGCATTATACTGCATCATATCAAGCTACTGCGTCTGCTCGGCAAACTTACGGGCATGATATTTCTGGAAACTTTCGTCACCGGCATATCCTTCTTCCACCACCCAGTTGAGCATGTTGAACGTAGTATATCGCCCAAACGCTCCGGGCATGTTGGCCACCGCTGCACGATGTGCGGAGACATCAGGCCCCACTTCAGTCGGGAAAAACAGAATCGACGGCGTGAACAGCGCACCCCATTTCTTGACCATATCTTTCTCGGGCAAAGCCTCCCCGTCAAAGTCTGTTACTTCGACATCACCGAACATGTTGATCTGAACGACAAAGAAATTCTCGTCGATGTAATTGGCGATCTCCTCGATGGAAAAGACCTCTTCATGCATCTTCTTGCAATAGATACAGCCGCGCTGCTCGACGATGATCATCAGGCGCTTGCCCTCTTCATTGGCCTCCGCCAAATCTTCCGACAGGTCCTTAAAGGTGTCACGCATCCACGGCGCCTTGTGCAGGCCGTCATCACCCAAGGTGGCGGCAGCAGCGCCAAAAGTCATCGACATCAAAACCGCGCAAGCGGCGATAAGTTTTCTCATGATAGCTCTCCCTGTTATCCGATGGCGCCGAAGTTGGGGGATATTTCCAACATCCACTGCGCGATGTAATTAACTGAATTTGTTGCAATAAGAATACCAAAGATGATGAGCATGACGCCCATGATCTTCTCTATTGTACCAAGGTTGCGGCGGAAGCGGTGCATCCAGCGCATGAAAGGCCCAATAAAAAATGCAGCCAACACAAAGGGGGCCGTCATGCCGACACCGTACACAAACAACAGCCACGCCCCGGTTGCTGCGGTATCGGACCCCGCAGCCGTGAACAGGATCGCCGCCAGCACAGGCCCCACGCAGGGCGTCCACCCGAATGCAAAGGCCAGACCGATCACGTAAGCACCCGCATAGCTAACATTCGAGGTCTCGCCTGCATCCACTCGCATCTGGCGGTAGAGGATGCCGATACGGATCACCCCCAGAAAATGAAGACCCATGGCGATAATCACGGCTACCGCGATCAGGCGCAGGATATCGAAATACTCCCGCACTGCCTGCCCGAACACGGACGCTGCCGCACCCAGACCCATAAAGATCGTGATGACCCCCGCCGCAAAACAACACGCCGCTAACACGGCCCTTGTGCGCGTGCGGCGGTCAATCGTAGCCTCTGCCGAGATCTGGTTCATGCCCACCCCCGCCAGATAGCTCAGATAAAACGGGACAATCGGCAGAATACAGGGCGAGAGGAACGACAAAAGACCAGCCAAAGCAGCGCCAAAAAGTGTGATGTCCATCATGGAAACGGCCCACCCTTGTATACATTACATATTCAGATTACATTATGTGAAGATCAAAGGTCAATTTGTCATGTCACTTCGCACCATAATTCTGGGAGGGATCCTCGCCCTAGCTGCTACGCTCCCTGCCCTCGCACAGACCGAATTGATCATGGTCGAAGAAGACGGATGCGTATGGTGCGCACGCTGGAACAAAGAAATTTCAGAGATTTATCCAAAGACCCCCGAGGGTCAGGCGGCACCCCTGCGCCGCATGGATATTCGCGCGAACCGACCCGATGATCTGGAATTCCAGCGCGGCCTTTTCTTTACGCCCACCTTCGTACTGTTGGTAGACGGCAAAGAGGTTTCGCGCCTCGAAGGCTATCCAGGCGAGGATTTTTTTTGGGGACTGCTGGGCCAGATGCTTGGCAATGCGAATATTGAACTGACAAATTAGTGCGCTATAATGCATTAAATCGAAATTCCGTCTGAAAGGGCGCATCAGACCATGACAGACTGCACGACCGCTTTTGACGCCAGACGCGATGAAAAAATTGAGGGAACGATGGGCTTACCGGTATTTGACGTAAACATGTGTGCCGAAGACATGGACAAAATGGCTGAGAACGCTGTCCAAGCTTCCAATTTCCTTAAAGCAATCAGTCATGAGGGGCGCCTGATGATCCTGTGTCACCTCGCCTCGGGCGAGAAATCGGTGACCGAGTTGGAAACGCTTTTGTCCGCCCGTCAGGCGGCTGTGTCCCAACAGCTGTCCCGCCTGCGCCTTGAAGGTCTGGTGACACCGCGACGCGACGGCAAAACAATCTATTACCGCCTCACTGACGAGCGGCCGAAACAGATTATGGAAGTTGTCTATGACCTGTTTTGCCGTGACAAATAGCTCTATGTGCCTGCGCATCGCCTGAAATCCCCCTATGCTGAACCTGATCTCTGAACCTGCGCTCGTCGCCCTTGTCGGACTGGTCGGTGGCCTTCTTCTAGGGCTTGCGGCCCGGATCGGACGGTTTTGCACTTTGGGCGCTATCGAAGATGTCTATTACGGCGAAAACACATTGCGATTGCGGATGTGGGGCATCGCGATCGGTGTGGCCGTAATGGGAACCTTTGGCCTCTCTGGGCTTGGGCTGCTGGACCTCGATCAAACCCTGTACCTTTCCCAGCACTGGAACCCTTTGGGCAGTGTCGCAGGAGGCCTGATGTTCGGCTATGGAATGGCGTTGGCAGGGAATTGCGGCTACGGCGCTTTGGCGCGGGTGGGCGGGGGCGATTTGCGCTCCCTCCTCATCGTGCTGATTATGGGCATCTCGGCCTACGTGACCTTGGGCGGCCCTTTGGCAGGTCTGCGCATCTGGCTCTTTGGCGGGACAGAACCCGCAAGCAGTACAGACTCTTTCGCCCATGCCTTTTCCGCCCTCTCTGGTCTGTCGGTCAATCTTGCAGGCATGAGCATCGGCGCAGCACTGGTCCTTGCCACACTCATTAACCGCGACATGCGCCGCGCCCCAGCCCACATCATTTGGGGCGCTGTTGTGGGCCTAGCCATCGTTTCGGGTTGGGCAGGTACACAATGGGTTGCGGATAACGGCTATGACGCTACCCGCATCGTGAGCCATACATTCTCCGCGCCCTTGGGCGAGACGATCCTGTATACCATGACCTCTTCGGGCAATTCGCTCAGCTTTGGTACAGGCTCTGTGGTGGGCGTGGTGCTTGGTGCCTTTCTGGGCAGCCTGATCAAAGGCCACTTCCGCTGGGAGGCCTGCGAGGATCCACGCGAACTGCGCCGCCAGATTCTCGGCGCGGCCCTCATGGGCGTCGGCGCAGTGGTTGCAGTCGGGTGCAGCGTCGGCCAAGGCCTGTCCGCCTTTTCTGTCCTGTCCTACAGCGCGCCCCTCGCGTTGCTCTCCATCATGCTGGGCGCTGCCATCGGACTGCGCCAGTTGATATTAGGGTTCGGCCCCGAAGTCTGAGGCTTTGCGCACTGGCCGCTACATGTCCACAGTTACAGCATTGAAGTGGTCCTACTTATTCGGACAGTTTTGCGGCTTGGCTAAGGTGCATCTTGTTTCTGTTCATGCCGCTTTTCGTGTC
>CAWVWS010000064.1:0-15076 GCA_963933905.1 uncultured Sulfitobacter sp. | reverse complement strand
TCAGTGCAATCAACTGCCCGTTATGGATGGCCCGCCGTGTCTCGTATCGGGTCCGGTTCGGCACAGCCGCTTGCAGGTCAATCGGCTCCGTCAGCGCAACCTTGCGCCCCCCCAGATCCAGCGATTCATGGTCCGAGTTGTTGAGCAACGCCTGAAACGCCTTCTTGAACGCCAGTTCCTCATTGTCAAAAGCCTGAATATAATTCGGCAAATCAAAGTTCTGGCGCAGCAACAACACAGCCGCCGTCGGCATGCTGACCGTGCCCTCGAACTTGGTCGGCGCATCAAACGTGACATCCCCCTCAAGGCGGAATGTCCCCGCTGGGATCAGAACCGTACGATCATTCGCCGCGCTGTTTGCCGCCTCAAACGCTGCGGTGTCATCGGTCACACCGTCCCCCACGGCGCCATAATCGCGAACATCAATGGTCGCGACAATGTCGCTCAGGAACAGGGCCGACGCATCCGTAATCTCGATATCGTCAACACGGACCACACCACCGTTCTGACCCAACAGATCAATGCCAAAGTGGCCGTAATCCGCACTTGCCCCCCAAACCATATCAACGCCCGGGCGGTTACCGATCCCGACAATCGCGCTGACCTCGACAATCTCGCCATAAGCCGTCAACGGCACAATCGCGCCTTGTGTCACCACACCGCTAATCGCGTTTCCATTCGATCGGGCAGCATAGGCCGCGATACGCACCGATGGCAGGTTCCCACTGATCGCCTTTAGCCGCACCTTGATCTGTACATAACAGCCTGGCTCGATCGGCGTCTGGCCCATATACCGCAATTGCTGCGTGCTCGTCGTCTTGAGGATTTCCAGCGCACCGCCAAAATCCTGATCCGCCGGAACAAAGGTCGCTGTGCCGGATGTGGCATAGCTTGGTGATCCCGGAGTGCCGTTTCCGCTCGAATAGGCCGACAGCCCTTCGGAATAGGGGGCGGGGGTAAGTTGATTTACGCTCGTGTTCATTGATATCCCTTTCGCGCTTCTCCGGCGCAACTGCCGGACAGACTTGAGGGAAATATCAATAAGGGGTTAAGGCGCGGCTATATCACCGTGACGGTGCTGTTGCGCATCAGACGGCTGCATCACCCGCATCCAAAATCTGGACACCACTGATCCGCCAGCCCTCAGGCGTCTGCATCATGCGGTATTCCAGAATGTGAAACCGGCCGTTTTCATCCGTGATCTGCACCTTCTGGAAAAAACTGCCATCCACCTCGCGCAATTCGAGGTAGTCAACAGTCGCAGGGCGCCAGACCATCGGATAGCCCTGCGTGACCATGCGGCCAAAATTCTGGGGGTTTTGGAAAAATTGCTGCAAACTGGGGCTGGAAAACGTAAACGCAGTGGCAAAATCATCCGCTTTGAACGCTTCGAACTGCTGGCTGATCGTGCCGCGAATTTCCGCGTCCTGCGCCTGCGCACCAAAGGTCACGCCAACAACCAAAACCGCTGCCAAAACTACCGTTTTCATACCATCGCTCCCTGTGCCTGTGCGACTATACGTAAATCACACAGGCATCAGGGCAAGGATTCAGCCCTGAACGAGCTTTCCCGCCAGCGCATCATCAATCAGCGCAACAGTCTCATCCACACCATAAAGCGCGATAAACCCGCCAAAACGCGGCCCTTGGGACGCGCCAAGCAGCACTTCATAAAGCGCGGTGAACCAATCGCGAAGCGGATCGAACCGCTCTTTGCCGACGGCAAACACCATCGTCTGCAAGGCTTCCGCATCCAATCCGCCATCCCACGCAGCAAGCTGGGTACGCAGGTCTTCCAAGGCCTCACGCTCCAGATCGCTGGGCGCACGGAACACTTTTTCAGGTTTCACAAAGTCGTTGTAATACCGAACGGCAAAACCCGCCGCCGCATCCATGCCGGGGTTCGTCTCGGGCGTGGCCTCTGGCGCATACCGCTGGATAAAGCCCCAAAGCTGCGCCTTATCCTCAGCCGAGGATACCGACGCGAGGTTGAGCAACATCGAAAACGGCACAACCATATCCGACTTCGGCACATCACCGCCGTGGATATGCCAGACGGGATTGTTGAGCTGCCCTTTGATATCCTGCGTCTCATATGCGCGCAGCTGTTGGTGATATTCATCCACAGCTTTTGGGATCACATCAAAATACATCCGCTTCGCCGTCTTCGGCTTGAGATACATAAAATACGACAACGATTCCGCAGAGGCATAGGTCAGCCATTCATCAATCGACAGGCCATTGCCAGAAGTCTTGGAAATCTTGTGCCCGTCCTGATCCAGAAACAGCTCATAGCTGAAATGCTCGGGCGCACGCGACCCCAGAATACGACAGATCGAATCATAGATCGGCGTATTGGTGCTGTGGTCCTTGCCATACATCTCGAAATCAACACCCAGTGCCGCCCAGCGCGCGCCAAAATCAGGCTTCCATTGTAACTTCACATTGCCCCCCGTCACGGGCAGCGTCATCTCTTCACCGTCCTCGGTATCGAACGTAATCGTTCCCGCTTTGGCATCCACCTTTTTCATCGGCACATACATCACACGGTCCGTCTCGGGGTGGATCGGCAGGAAGATGGAATAGGTCTGACGCCGCTCCGCGCGCAACGACTTGAGCATGACTTCCATGATCTCATCGTACTTCTCTGCGGCGCGCATCAGAATTTCGTCAAACTGGCCAGTGCCATAGAATTCAGTGGCCGAGATAAACTCATACTCAAAGCCAAACGTGTCGAGGAACCTGCGCAGCATCGCGTTGTTATGATGGCCAAAGCTTTCATGCGTTCCAAACGGATCAGGCACAGACGTCAGCGGACGCTGCAAATGCTCGGTCAACGCCTCTGGGTTCGGCACATTGCTCGGCACTTTGCGCATCCCGTCCAGATCGTCGGAAAAGCAAACAAGGCGCGTTGGGATGTCACTGATCGCCTCAAACGCGCGGCGGATCATCGTTGTCCGCGCCACCTCCCCAAAGGTCCCGATATGCGGCAGACCCGACGGGCCATAGCCTGTCTCGAACAGGACATAACCCTTCTCGGGCATCTTCCCCTGATAGCGTTTGAGCAACCGGCGCGCTTCTTCAAAAGGCCACGCTTTGCTCTGCATTGCTGCATCCCGCATCTCAGTCATATCAAACTTCCCGAAAATAATCAGCAGTGCCCTATCGCACGGCTGTGGCATCATCTATTGCTCAAGACCCATGCCGTCAATAATCTCGGCGTGAACCGCAGCGCAAAGGATTGCCAAAGATGACACAAAACCCCTCCCTCGCGCTCAGCCCTCAGGATTGCCTTGTCGCTGTGATGGTTGCTGTCTCTGCCTCGGACGAGGACATCGGCACGGCTGAGTTGATCAAAATCCAGACCGCCGTGAACGTTTTGCCCATCTTCGCAGGCTTTGACGTCGACCGGATCAAAACCGTGAGCCAGATGGTCTTTGACCTGTTCGAGCAGGAAGATGGCCTCGATGCCCTCTTCGGTCTGGTCCGCGAAGCACTCCCCGACCGCCTGTATGAGACAGCTTACGCATTGGCCTGCGATGTGGCCGCTGCCGATGGCAAACTCGAAGAGGTGGAGCTGCGTATCCTCGAAGAGATCCGCTATGAGCTGGAACTTGACCGCCTACATGCCGCCGCGATTGAGCGCGGCGCACGTGCGCGCCACCTCACCTGATCTCAGGCCCCGTAAAGAACACCCCAGCGCTCGATAAGCTGTTGCTGCATCCGCTTTGCACGGCGGTTCCACGCAACACCCCCGGGCGGGCCTTCGCGCTCTGCCCGTGACAATGTCGCACGAATAGTTTCATCCGCTGCGAAAATGGCAAAAGCCATCTCGGTCCCGTCCGGTCCCGTGAGGTACCCCGCCAGCGACGAGACAAAGTTGAGCGTACCCGTCTTTGCATCCACCTTGATCGGATGATCCTTGATTACTTTGCGCTTCTCGTCGCGCATCGCAATCGGCTTGAGAATATCACGCAGCCCTTCGCTATGCACTTTGGCCAGGGCGGTGACCATATCGATTGCCGTCACACGGCTGTCATCGCCAAGGCCTGAATGATCCACAAACGCAGCCGACGACATGCCGATATTCTCTTGCGCCCAGATGTTCATCTGATCGGCTGATGCTTTGAGGCTATCGGGCTTCCCCCCCCGCGCTGCTGTCGCGGCAAGGCCCATCATCTCCGCCGTCAGGTTCGTCGACCATTTGAGCATATCGCGCAGAACACGCCGCAAATCAGGGCTCTCGTGACGCACCAGAATTTCACCCGCGGGCAGCACCTCAACCATCTTCGGCGCACTCAGACGTATTCCCTGCGAACCTGCCAGCGTCTGGAATACCTCACCCGCATAAAGCCCCGGCTTGCGCACAGGCAACCAGCGTGAGCCATTGCGTCCCAATGCACCCCGCGCCACCGACCATGCATCAATCCCGCCGCGATCTTCATAGGTATAGACAGGCGTGGCGCGATCCCTGATCTGCATGGCTGCCATCCGCACAGCAGGACGATACTTCTCGCTGCGTCCCTCCATCGTGACGTTATAGTTCCCGTTCGTGCGCTTCCACTCGAAATGCACACGGTTATAATTCAGCGCCAGCCCCGACACACCGGGGTTATACCCCACCTGATCGGGCTGCTTGGGATCAATCCGCGCCAGCACAGGCAGGCCCGCCTCATAGACTTTGAAATCACCCTTAACGCCAATAATCCCCGCCGCCTTGAGGTTGGCCGCCATGTTGGCAAGGGTGTCGGTATCCAGTGTCGGGTCACTCCCGCCCACCAGCACCAGATCGCCTTCAATCTCGCCATTCACCACACCCCCTGTGGCAAGCAGCTGTGTCTCGAAACGGTGCTCCGCGCCCAGCGCATCCAGCGCATAAAGCGCAGTAATAGCCTTGGTCACACTCGCAGGGGGGCGACCAACAGCGGCATCTTGGGTCTCAAGCCCCATGCCGGTATTCATATCCGTCACCGCAAAGGAGACTTTACCCGCCAGCTTTGCCTCGCCCAGAATATCATCAACGCTGCGCACAGCCCGCTTGAAAAAATCCTCGCCCCGCAAAACAGGGCGCAGCGATGCTGTCGGTGGTGCCGCCGCCGCCACTTGGGGGCCAAGCACACCCGCCGCTGCCGCTGTGCCAAGAAAATACCGTCGTGAAAGCACGCGTTTCATGGCCCAGGGTTACCCCAAGACATGCCAGCGCCACAAGCACCCATAAATCACATTCCCTCGCAGATACTTGCGTGATAGCCCAGCGGCATGCAACGCGCCGTTTTAATCATGTTTTTAGCCATGTCGATGATCCCCGCAGGGGACAGCGCAGGTAAACTCCTCACCAGCATGCACGGCACTGCCCCGCTCTTTGTCGCGTGGTCACGGTTCCTTGTGGGTGCTTTGCTGATTCTCCCGTTTGTCCCACTCAGTGCTTGGAGCTTGCTGTGCAACTGGCGCATCTGGGTCCGCGCAACGATCCTTGCCATGGGCATCAGCTGCATCCAGACGGCACTCCAAACCGAAGAAATCGCCACTGTCTTTGCCGCCTTCTTTATCGGTCCGCTCATTAGCTATGTGCTTGCCGTGATCTTCCTGCGCGAACCTGTCACGCCCATGCGCTCGGCGCTCATTGTGCTGGGCTTTATCGGTGTGTTGATCGTCGTGCGCCCAGGTATGGGCGCCAGCATCGGTATCCTTTGGGCCGTCGCCGCAGGCACTTGCTATGGCGTATTCCTCACCATGTCGCGCTGGCTTGGCCCACTGGCCTCCCCTCTTGCGATGACATTCATACAGCTGTTCATCGCAGCCCTCGTGCTGCTCCCCCTCGGCCTCGGCAACCTGCCTACCTTCACAGGAACTGTCGCTGGCCTCACTCTTATCTCCGCGCTCTGCTCCATGATGGGCAATCTGCTGCTGCTCTATGCCTACCAGCTTGTCCCAGCGACACGCATCGCCCCACTGGTCTATTTTCAGTTGGTCGCTGCTGTGGGCCTCGGCTGGCTCATCTTCAACGACCTGCCTGATATCTGGACATGGACGGGCCTTGTGGTGATCCTCACCGCTGGCCTCGCCTCTGCGCGCCTACGCTGACCACTCGCCCCGCGCACGGATCGCACTGGACGACACATCCATCATCGGCACATTCACAAAGCACCACGCAGGCGGGTCCGCACGTCCCAACAAATGACTATACCAACCCGCGATCCTGTTAGGCGCATACAGCGATGCTGCCCTGCTCATCCGCGCCGATATCCGCTGACCGGGGCGCGCAAGAATACCCATAGGAACCGTCTCTGCGATGCTCTTCCAATCCTGCCACAGATGAAACTGCGCCAGATTATCCGAGCCCATGAGCCAGACAAACCGCTGCTGGGGGTAAAGCTGTTGCAAGGCCCGCAACGTCTGCGCGGTATAACGCGTGCCAAGCCGCTCTTCGATCCCCGTCACGGTCACACGCGGATGATCCATCACTTCGCGGGCTTGCGCTATCCGCGCCTCCATCGGCGCAGGGCCGCGCTCCTTGAGCGGATTACCAGGGCTCACCAGCCACCACACCTGATCCAACCCAAACCGTTTGAGCGCCTCACGCGTGATGTGCGCATGCCCCGCATGCGCAGGATCAAACGACCCGCCCAGCAATCCGATCACCTGACCAGAGGCCGCATATGGAATGTCATAGCGCAAAACGTCACCAACTCCGTCGTCTCTCAAGGCGTGAAGGGACGGTATGCCCCCCCATTTGTCAATCAATCTTGCCCCGCACAGCGCCCCGACACGACACCGCCCGTTGATCATTACAGGCGCGCCAGATATTGCAGTGAAAATTCTGACACGCTTGAGGAGTCGCACCATGGCCGCATATCAATACGTCTATCACATGCAAGGGGTCTCCAAGACCTATCCTGGCGGTAAGAAGTGCTTTGAAAACATACACCTGAACTTCCTGCCCGGTGTGAAAATCGGTGTGGTCGGCGTCAATGGCGCGGGTAAATCCACCCTGATGAAAATTATGGCAGGGCTCGACAAAGACTTCACAGGTGAGGCTTGGGTCGCCGAAGGCGCAAAAGTGGGCTACTTGCCACAGGAGCCAAAACTCGACGAGACCCTGACCGTGCGTGAAAACGTAATGCTCGGGGTGGCCAAGAAAAAAGCGATCCTCGACCGCTACAACGAACTGGCCATGAACTACTCCGACGAAACAGCCGATGAGATGGCCGCCCTTCAGGACCAGATCGACGCCGAGAACCTCTGGGATCTCGACAGCCAGATCGACGTGTCCATGGAAGCACTCCGCTGCCCGCCAGACGATGCCGACATCTCAAAACTCTCCGGTGGTGAGCTGCGCCGCGTTGCACTCTGCAAACTCCTGCTCGAAGCGCCAGAAATGCTGCTCCTCGATGAGCCGACCAACCACCTCGACGCCGAGACAATTGCATGGCTGCAACAGCACCTCATCAACTATAAGGGCACGATCCTGATCGTCACCCACGACCGTTACTTCCTAGATGATATCACGTCGTGGATTCTGGAACTCGACCGTGGTCGTGGCATCCCGAATGAGGGGAACTACTCCGACTGGCTGGAAGCCAAGGCAAAGCGCCTGTCCCAAGAATCCCGAGAAGACAAATCGCGCCAGAAAACGCTTGAGCGCGAACTCGAATGGATGCGCCAAGGGGCAAAGGCCCGTCAGTCCAAGTCAAAAGCACGGATCAAGTCCTATAACGAGATGGCCGACCAGTCCGAGCGCGAAAAACTGGCCAACGCCCAGATCGTTATCCCGAGCGGCCAGCGCCTCGGCTCCAAAGTGATCGAAGTTGCGGGCCTGACCAAAGCGATGGGCGACAAGCTCCTTGTCGAGAACCTCGAATTCTCCCTGCCTCCCGGTGGCATCGTCGGTGTCATCGGCCCCAACGGTGCGGGTAAATCCACTCTGTTCAAAATGCTGACGGGCCAAGTCGAGCCCGACTCAGGCACAGTCGAGATCGGCGATACGGTTCAACTCTCCTATGTGGACCAGTCCCGCGATGACCTGAACCCAGACGACAACGTATGGCAGGCAATCACAGGCGGCGCAGAGCTGATCCAACTGGGCGATGCGGAAATCAACTCCCGCGCCTATTGCTCGTCCTTCAATTTCAAAGGGGGCGACCAGCAAAAGAAGGTCGGCCTGCTGTCGGGTGGTGAGCGTAACCGCGTCCACATGGCTCGCCTGCTGAAATCAGGCGGAAATGTACTGCTCCTTGACGAGCCGACCAACGACCTCGACGTCGAAACCCTCCGCGCCCTCGAAGACGCGCTTGTAGATTTCGCAGGCTGCGCCGTGGTCATCTCCCACGACCGCTTCTTCCTCGACCGCATCTGTACCCACATCCTCGCCTTTGAAGGCGAAGCCCACGTGGAATGGTTCGAGGGTGCCTTCTCTGACTACGAGGAAGACAAAAAACGCCGCCTCGGTGCTGACGCGCTGGAACCAAAGCGTTTGAAGCACAAGAAATTCGTGCGTTAACCTAAAGGCTTAATAGCCAAAAACATCAAAAGGGGCGGCATTAGTGTCGCCCCTTTTTCGTTCACCGCCCCGATATCCTCATCGACAACCGCTCGAACAATCCGTCCACCTCATAGGGCGCCGCCTGCGCCGTCAGGTCTGCACGCCCCTGAAAACTGCGCATCTTGTCTGCGGCGGTTTTGCCCGACCAGACGGGTGGCCCCTCAAGGCGGCGAATGCTCACCGTGGGCGCAGTAGGATGCCCGATCGCAAAGGCATCCCAGCCCTGCACCAACAGGGTATTTATCCGCTCTTGCAGATCAGACAAAGCAACTTCCGCTGCACCATGGATCACACAGAACATCGCCCCCCGCCCTGCATAGGCGAACCGTGTTGCGTCGCTGTCAATCTTGTGGCTCAGCACACGGGCAACCGCATCCACACTGTCGCGGAATTGCGCAGGTCTACTGCCGCGGTACAGACCCAGCGCATTGTCGATCTGCACAGTAAACAACGTCATCTCATACTGCGCATCCGCATGGCGCAGCAACTCGTTCTCCAGCGCAAGGAACCCCCTCACCCCGGGTCCGCGCTTCAGGTCGAACCGGTCGTCAAACGACACATCCGCCAGCCGACCGATCTCCTCCAGTGCGACCTCATTCATCCGCTCGCGCACCAACCCGTCGTTGAGCATGGCCGCCAGCCTGATCCGCGTCACCAACTCGAAAACATCAAACGGCTTGCTCACAAAATCCGTGGCTCCCGCCTCAAACGCGCGGGTCATCATGTCGCGCGCACGGCTGCCGGTAATCATCAGGACAGGTGTCGCGCGATACTGCTCGATAGTGCGCAGCCTGCGACACACTTCGATCCCGCTAATCTCGGGCAACATGATATTCAGCAGGAACACCTCATAGGGCTTTGACGCGACTTCAATCAGCTCAAGCGCATCCTCCGCCGTCGCCACAAACGTGATGTCATCAAACCCGGTACTCTCCAGCGCAGTCCCCAAAATATCAAGCATGACCAGATCATCATCTACCGTCAGAATACGCATTACCAAACCCTCTTAAACCACATAGTCGCATTTGCCCTAAGATCGGCGCGAAACAGGGCAAGGCTGCGGCACAGGGGTGTCAGCCACACGGAAACCTCTTCGGATTTTACGAGAATACAGGCAAACATGGAATCGCCCCACGCGGCAAATCTCCTACACTTGCCCTTGTGCGCTGCCACATGTCGCAGCGGCAAATACGACAGAAAACGCCTGACAGATAAGATGTTCTTCCAAATTTTATCATTTAAAATCAGCCGCTAAACACCAACATCACACCAGCAAATCCATCCCCCAAAAATTGGCAGTTCTTCGCCATCCCCGCGCACTACCCTTGAAATTATGAGGCATCTGTGCCATATCCAAAGGTGCAATCGTTACCGTTATCCAGACCACTGTCTTCGCATCTGCGCTCAGTCTCTCGATTACAGACCGACCATGCCGGGTCATCGCACACCGCGGATGGCACTAAAACTCAGGAGACTACGGAATGGCTACTGGCACCGTAAAATGGTTTAACACAACAAAAGGCTTCGGCTTTATCGCACCCGATGGCGGCACAAGCGATGTATTCGTACACATCTCTGCTGTTGAGCGCGCAGGCCTCACAGGTCTGGCCGACAACCAGAAAGTGACCTTCGACATCGAAGCAGGCCGTGATGGCCGTGAGTCCGCGACAAATATCGCCCTCGCCTAAGCTGGATTGCGAGGTAACACTCGCATCACACGAAAATTTGACCGACCATTCTGCAACGGATGGTCGGTTTTTGTGTTCTCGGGTTGAAAAATCCCTACATATGGTGAAAATAGACGCAAATCTATCTCTCACAAGGACACAATCATGCTCCGTCGTACATTCATCGCAAGCACTGCCGCTGCCACCGCCCTGCCGCAGGTTGTCTCCGCACAGTCTGCTGTTTTTGATCCGACACCCCAAGAGGTGCGCATCAGAAAAGAATACAACGTAGGTGAGTTGCTGATCCTCCCGCGCAGCTATTACCTCTATTTTGTAACCGACAAGGGTCTCGCACGGCGCTACGGCGTTGGAGTTGGCCGCGCAGGTCTGGAATTCACAGGTTCCGCGACAATCGGTGCCAAAAAAGAATGGCCCACGTGGCGCCCCACCAACGAAATGATCGAGCGTGATCCAAAAGCATACGCACGTTTCGTCGGCAACACCGAAGCCCAGCCTGGCGGCCCCGGCAACCCGCTTGGCTCGCGCGCACTTTACCTTTTCCAAGGTGGCCGCGACACATACTTCCGCATCCACGGCACAACTGCGCCAAAATCCATTGGCCGCTCCGTGTCCAACGGCTGCATCCGCATGTTGAACGCCCACGTACAGGACCTGTATAAGCGCGTTCCAATCGGCACCAAAGTTACAGTGGTTTAAGCCAGCGATAGTTTGAATTTGAAAAGGGTCGGTGTTTCACCGGCCCTTTTTTATTGTCCCGCGGCACCCCGACAGCGCCCTATCGGTACTTGGTCGCCGTGATAAATTCGCCAAAGGCCTCACACCACACCACAACAGTCGTGTAGTCCTCAAGATTGACACCCTCAGGCACTGTAAGCATAAATCCATTGAAGGTTTTGATATCCCCAATCAGCTGCGCTTGCGCTTTGACAGGCTCGAACTCGTCCTCATGTTCGACAAATTCCTGCGTCAGATACAGTTTGTAGTCAGGCCCGGGTGCCAAGGTTCCTTCATGCACAATCCGTGTCGGCGTCACACTGATCTTGCCTTCGCCCCAATGCAGAAAATCACTGCCGCGCAGATCGCGGGTCAATTCCCCCACAAACATCGCATCACGTGCCTCGCTTTGCAGCATCGCACTATCGGGCGAGTCCGGTGCCGTCAGGATTGGCAAGAAATACACACCAAGCGCAAAGCCAACCGCCAGCGCAGAGACATGACTTGCACCCAAAATCAGAAAACATCGCATCCTACCCTCCCTATACTTTCTCGCAGTCTGCCAATGCAGGCCGCTCAGGTCCAGCACCAAGGGGTAACACAACTGACTGACGTACCTAAATTCTGGACAGCCAGACCCAGTAGCCCACGCCTAACCCAATCCCAGAGCACCCTATGACCTCCACAACCTACCCCAGCACCAAGCAGGCCCACCGCAACGCCGACCTCGCCGTACACCTCACCGGGTTGACGCTGATCCTGATCGCTGGCGGCATCCTGATCGCAAAGACTTCCACAGCGCTTGAGCCAAAGCTCATCCTTGCTGTCGCTGTTTATGCGCTCTGCGCGCTGGTTTCCAATCTGGCCTCCATCGCTTACCATTTCTCCCCGTGGCACGCGCATCGCAAACTCCTGCGCCGCATCGACCATGCTGCGATCTACCCCAGCATCACAGGCACGTTTACGCCGTTCTTTGTCCTCGCAAATACCACATGGACCATGACGCTCCTCTGGCTGTGCTGGGGCCTCACCGCCATTGCCGTCTGGAACAAGATCACCAATCCAACGGTGAAGTCGCGCTGGTCCACCGCCTCCTACCTCGGCCTTGGCGCCTTGGGTCTCAGCGCCCTGCCCGACATGACCGAAGTGCCCGTCACCACCCTCTGGTGCATCCTCATTGGGGCCGCCTGCTATGTCATCGGCACAGCTTTCTACGCGCGCAAATCCATGCCCTTCCGCTATGCCATCTGGCACATGTGCGTAAACTTTGGCGGCATCGCGATGTTCGCAGGCATCTGGATCGCGCTTTTCTGAACGCAAAAGGGGCCAGCACTTCCGCGCCAGCCCCTCCCGAAATTCAAAGCAAATCGCTTACTTCAGCGCCGCGTCCGTGATCACGCTGGTCCACGCACCCTCGGGCTGCTTGGAGATCACAGGATCGGATCCACCCGCCAACAGAGTATCGACTGTACGCTGGAAATCCGCCTCGGCCAGCGATCCATCGGACCCTGCGGTCAGCTTCGCCACTTCCTTCATCATCCGCACTTGCGCTTCCTCGGATTGCGCGCCCGTCTCATCATTCTCGATGATGATCGCGCCCGCTTCCTCAGGGTTGCCCTCAGCGTACTTCCAGCCCTTCATGGAGGCGCGGACAAAGCGGGTCATCTTGTCGACAAACACTTCGTCCTTGAGGTTATCTTCCAACACCCAAATACCATCCTCAAGCGTGGCAACACCCTGATCCTCGTATTTGAACGTCACGAGCTCGTCAGGGTTCACGCCCGCATCCAGCACCTGACCATATTCGTTATAAGTCATGGTAGAGATACAATCTGCCTCGCGCTGCAACAGCGGATCAACGTTAAAGCCCTGCTTGAGAACGGTCACACCATCCTCGCCGCCATCGGTGCTGATGCCTTCCTTGGACATCCACGACAGGAACGGATATTCATTGCCAAAGAACCAGACGCCAATCGTCTTGCCCTTAAAGTCCTGAACAGACGTGATCCCCGTATCCTTCCAACACGTCAGCATCAGACCAGACGTCTTGAACGGCTGCGCGATGTTAACAACGGGCAACCCCTTCTCGCGAGCGGCAAGCGCCGAAGGCATCCAGTTCAGCATCGCATCCGCGCCACCACCGGCCAGAACCTGCGGCGGAGCAATATCAGGACCACCGGGCAGGATCGTCACGTCCAGACCCTCTTCCTCGTAAAAGCCCTTATCCAGAGCCACATAATAGCCCGCAAACTGGGACTGCGTGACCCACTGAAGCTGCAGGGAAACGGTATTCGCGTGACCATCTGCAAACACAGGTGTCGCCGCCAATCCTGCGGCACATGCCGCTGCAATCATAAAGTTCTTCATCATTCGACCTCCAAGTCGGTTGGTTAAACTCACGTCCCGTTTTTCGGGATCATCGTTATCGTTTCTATCGTTGTGATGGATGCCAAAAGGTTACCCGTTTCTCGATCAATGTCACCAATCCATAAAACGCACTGCCCGCCACAGCCGCCACCACAATCTCGGCCCAGACCATATCAAGTGCAAGCTGCCCAAAGCTGGTAGAGATGCGAAACCCCATCCCCACAGTGGGAGAGCCAAAAAATTCAGCAACAATCGCGCCAATCAGCGCCAGCGTGGTCCCGATCTTGAGCCCGTTAAAGATAAACGGCAAGGCCGCAGGCAGGCGTAGCTTGAACAGGCTCGCCCAATACCCCGCCGCATAGGTCCGCATCAAATCGCGCTGCATGTTGTCCGTGTCCTTCAACCCCGCAACCGTATTCACAAGGATCGGGAAGAAGACCATCACCGCAACCACCGCCGCCTTTGACTCCCAGTCACTCCCCAGCCACTTCACTAAAATCGGCGCCGTCCCCACAATCGGCAGCGCCGCCATGAAACTTCCAACAGGCAAAATTCCCCGCGTCAGAAACTCCGACCGATCCGCCAGCACAGCCACACCAAACGCCGCCACCAGCCCAAAAATATAGCCTACCAGCGCGCCTTTCAGCACCGTCTGCTTGAAATCCGCCCACAGGATCGGCCCCTCCTGCCCAATCCGCTCAATCACCGAGGAAGGCGCAGGCAGGATCACAGGGTTCACTTCAAACCCCCGCACCATCAGTTCCCAAACCACCACAATCGTCAGGCCAAATATCGCAGGCATGGCAAGCTTTACCACCATCGCATCCGACGACGCCCCATTGGACAGCCGCACATTCAACCACCATCCCGCAGCCCAGATCACAAGGGCGAGCACCACATACATCATGCCGCCGCCATCCCCATACGCCGCAGGGTGACCCGCTCAACCGCACTGAATATCGCCACCAACGCCGCCGCCGTCAAAGCCGCCGCAAACAACGCCGCCCAGGATACCAACGGCTGGCCATACTGATCCCCCACCAACATCCGCGCGCCAAAACCGGCCCGCGCACCCGTGGGCAGTTCCGCCACAATCGTCCCCACCAAAGATGCCGAAATACTAATCTTCAATGAAGCGAATAAATACGGCGCCGAGGCAGGCAACCGCGACGACCAAAACCCCTGAGACCCTGACGCATTATACGTCCTGAGCAAATCCAACTGCATCGCCGACGGACTGCGCAGCCCCTTCACCATTCCCACAACCACTGGAAAAAACGACAGATAGGCCGCGATCAATGACTTCGGAAACAGTCCCTGAATGCCCATCGACCCCAGCACCACAATCACCATCGGCGCCAACGCCAAAATAGGGATCGTCTGGCTCACAATCGCCCAAGGCATGACCGAGCGGTCCATCACACGGCTGTACACAATCCCCACAGCCAGCAATATCCCCAGCCCCGTGCCAATCACGAACCCCAACAACGTCGGTGCAAGCGTCACCCACCCATGATAGACTAAGGACCGTTTCGACGTTATCTTCTTGTTGAAAATTGTCTCGTACATCTCCCCCGCAACCTGCTGCGGGCTGGGCAATCGCGGCCGCTTGAACTGATAGGTCAGCGGGATCAACTCGACATTGCGCACCGCCAGCCCAACGCCGCTAAATTCCTGCCGCACCTTCGGCGTATCAGGCACCACTACGGCCCCGTCCCGCTGCGCCTGATCCGCCACCAGATGCATGTTCATCGGGATCACCGCG
>CAWVWS010000063.1:0-15120 GCA_963933905.1 uncultured Sulfitobacter sp. | reverse complement strand
AGCTCTTGGCATACCGCGTACCGTGGCCATAGGCTAAATCCGTCTGGGGTAAGGGGTAGTCCCGCCGAAGGAAGATTCGTGCAACAAAGCCCCTGTAAGGCATAATGGGGAGAATGGGGCTCAACCCTGTCGTGTCGCATCGGGTGCGAAGTTCTCCAGATCGTTGACGATGAAGGGCTATAGAAAAACGCCCGCGTGGTGGGTGGCACATTAATGGCAGGCCTCAAATCGCTGGAGACAAAATATGCCTGCGTTGGAGGCGTGCGTGGCATGGGCCTGTTTCTGGGGGTGGAGCTGGTCAATCCAGACGGCACCGAGGCGACAGATATTTGTACCTATGTCAAAAACCGCATGCGCGATCACCGTATCCTGATCGGGAGCGAAGGACCCAAAGACAACATTCTGAAAATTCGGCCTCCCCTCACCATTGACACCGAGGACGCAGAGATGATCACCTTGAAGCTGGATCAGATATTGTCAGAATGTACACCGTGAAGAGGGCAAGACGGCGCCCGATTTCTCGACTACACTAATCATCAAATGACTTCAGCGAGGACGCCCCTGTAATGCGGATTGATAACCTTCAGTATGCGAATTGGTCTGAAAAGATTTTCCGCCAAATGCGGGAGGGCGGCGTGGACGCGGTCCATGTCACCATCGCCTATCACGAGAACTTCCGCGAGACGGTGCTGAATTTCGAGCAGTGGAACCGCTGGTTCGAGCAATATCCCGAGCTGATTATGAAGGGCCAATGGGCCAGCGATGTCGATGCCGCGAAAGCGTCAGGGCGCACCGCGATATTCTTTGGCTTCCAGAACCCCAGCCCGATCGAGGATGATATCGGGCTGGTTGAAATCGTACACACCCTTGGTGCGCGGTTTATGCAGCTGACCTATAACAACCAATCGCTTCTTGCGACGGGATGTTACGAGGCGGAGGACACGGGCATCACCCGCATGGGAAAACAGGTCATCAAAGAGATGAACCGCGTAGGGTTCGTCATCGACATGAGCCATTCCGCCGACCGCTCGACCATCGAGGCGGCGGATCTGTCCGAGCGGCCCATCGCGATCACGCATGCAAACCCCTATGCGTGGTCACCCGCATTGCGCAACAAAAAGGACGATGTGATCCGCGCGGTGACGGAAAACGGCGGGATGCTTGGCTTTTCCGTTTATCCCCACCATCTCAAGAATAAATCCGACTGCACCATCGAAAGTTTCTGCGAGATGATCGCGCGGACAGCCGACAAATTTGGCACGCAGCATCTGGGGATCGGGACCGACCTGTGTCAGGACCATCCCGACAGCGTGGTCGAATGGATGCGCGTGGGACGCTGGAGCAAAGAGATAGATTATGGCGAAGGCTCCGCCTCAAATGCAGGTTTCCCACCCATGCCCACATGGTTCAACGACAACCGCGATTTCGACAACATCGAAAACGGCCTCAAGGCGGTGGGCATGAACGCACAAGAAGTTGCAGGGATTATGGGAGACAACTGGCATCGCTTTTACGCGGAGAATTTCACACCTCGCCCCTAGGTGAACTCGTAACGTCAATAATGATGATTATGGAATATATTGCCCCTTGGTTTTGAACGGTTGCCCGTCAGGCGCGCGAAACCTATCGTCAACGGCAAGCAGCCTGCGCAGGCCGCGTTGAAACGGGGAGATATCATCATGCAAGATCCACTCGACAGGTTAGCCGCCCAAATCACCTCGGGGATGAAGCTTGCCGTGCCGGTTGATTATGGCGGGGTGCCGATGGCGCTGACCCGTGTGATCATTGCGGCGGGTGTCCACGACCTGCATCTGGTCTGTGTTCCAACGGGTGGGATGCAGGTCGATATGATGATCGGTGCAGGACTGGTCAAAACGGTCGAGACAAGTGCCGTGTCGCTGGGCGAAGCAGGCGGCGCACCGCAATTCAATGCCGCCGTGCGCGCGGGTCGTGTCGCGATGATGGACGCCACATGTCCCGCCATTCACGCAGGTCTGCTTGCTGCGCAAAAAGGCGTGCCTTTCGTTCCTATTCGAGGGCTGATGGAAACCGATGTGCTGGCCAATCGCCCCGATTGGCGCGTGATCAACAACCCGATGGCGGATGGCACAGGCGATGATCCCATCGTGCTGATTCCCGCGATCCATCCCGATGCCGCGATTTTCCACGCGCCCATGGCCGACCGCTTTGGCAATGTCTGGATCGGGCGGCGGCGGGAGTTGGCTGCGATGGCATACTCCACTCAAACGACATTGGTCACGGTGGAGCGGATGTTCGACGGTGACCTGATGGCGGATGAAATGACTGCTGCGGGAACGCTGCCAGCACTCTATGTCACCGACATTGCAGTGGCCACGCGGGGCGCATGGCCGCTGGGCCTCTGGGATGAGTACGAGGGCGATGTCGCCGAGCAACACAGATACGCCCAAGCAGCCCGCACTCCCGAAGGCTTTGCCGCTTATATGGCCAGCGACGTTCAGGCAGGTGCCGCATGAGCACGCCTGCAACCGCCCACGAAATCCTGATCGTCAGCATCGCCCGCCTGCTGCGCGGCACCCGCCATGTGGCAGTTGGCGCGGCATCGCCAATCCCTGCGGCGGGGGCCATGCTCGCCCGTGCGCTGGCCGAGACCAAAGGAGGGCCGAAGCTGCGCCTCTCGATCCTCGGCTCGGTAGCGCATAATTTCTTCACCAATGGCTCTGCCGAATTGTTTGACTGTGCCGCACAAGGGCGGATCGACGCCTTCTTTCTGGGCGGAGGGCAGATTGACGGGTCGGGCAATGTCAATCTGGTGGGTGTCGGGGATTACCCCGAAGGCAAGGTCCGCTGGCCCGGCTCTTTCGGGTCCGCCTTCCTATATTTCCAGATCCCCCGCGTGATCCTTTTTCGCGAGGAACATACCCCCCGCGTTATGGTCGAGAAAGTTGATTTCATCAGCGCACCCGGCGTGAGCAGTGAGGGCATCTGGCGCAAGGGGGGGCCGCATGCCCTGCTGACGGGTAAGGGCCTGTTCGGGTTTGATGCCGCGCGCCCCGGCTTTCATCTGCAAACGCTGCACTCTAGTCACACGCTAGAAGACGTGACAGCCGCCACAGGATTTCGCTTTTCCCACGACAGCGACACGCCCGAAACACCCCCGCCTGACGCCCCAACGCTAGCGCTCATTCGTGGTCGGATCACGGAAGAGTTGCACGAGAGTTATCCCGATTTTGCCACAACTCTGCGCAATACCTCCCTCCCCTCCCCGCTCAAGGAACCCTCCTCATGACGCCAAACACCGGATCGCTGTCCCACCTCAAAGTCATTGATGCCAGCCGCGTTTTGGGCGGCCCCTATGCGGGGCAAATTTTGGCGGATCACGGCGCGGATGTAATCAAGGTGGAGCCGCCAGCCGGAGACGAAACACGCGGCTGGGGGCCACCCTTTCTGGAGGATACCGCGAGCTATTTCCTCGGCGTGAACCGCAACAAACGCGGTATGGCGTTGGACCTGTCAACCACAGCGGGTCAGGAGGTTCTGGCACTGTTGCTGGAGGATGCGGATGTCTTTCTGGAGAACTTCAAAACAGGCACCCTTGATAAATGGGGGCTGTCACACGCACAGATCGCGCAGCGCTTTCCCAAGCTGGTGCATTGCCGCGTCTCGGGCTTTGGCGCGGACGGCCCTTTGGGCGGCATGCCGGGCTATGATGCGGCGATACAGGCCAGCTGTGGCATCATGAGTGTGAACGGCGAGGCAGGCGGTGACAGTCTGCGCGTCGGTCTGCCTGTGGTTGATATGACAACGGGCCTGAACGCCGTCATCGGGATTCTTATGGCGCTGGCGGAGCGCGGTCAAAGCGGCAAGGGCCAGTTCGTCGAAACCACGCTTTATGATTGCGGCTTCTCACTGTTGCATCCGCATTTGCCCAACTATTACCTGTCTGGAAAAGTGGCGGAGCCGTCGGGCAATGCCCATTCCAACATCTGCCCCTATGACACCTTTGCCACGGCCACAGACCCGCTGTTCCTTGCTGTGGGAAACCACCGCCAGTTTACCAATTTGTGCCGCGTGCTGGACCGTCCCGACCTGCCCGACGATGCACGCTTTGGCGATAACAGCATGCGCAACCAGAACTGCGATGCGCTCAAAATCGAGCTGGAAAAAGCAATGGTGACCCATGACTGCACCGAGTTGGCAGATACGTTAATCAAAGCAGGCGTGCCCTGCGGCGCCGTGCGCAGCATTGATCAAGTCGTGGAGGACCCCCATACCAAACACCGCGAAATGGTTGTGGACATCGGCGATTATCGCGGCACGGGCAGCCCGATCAAATTGTCGCGCACACCTGCCAGCTACCGAACAGCACCGCCCGCCTTTGCACAGCATAACGAGGAGATCATGCAGGAGTTGGGCATTGATCCCAACGAATTTGCGGCGGCAGTGCCAAAACCAACGTAAAAGGGCTGACCCCTGCCCCGCCTCGCGCGCATCAGCAAACCTTTGAGTGCTAAGGAGCCGCCATCAAACGCTTTGCTTCCCAGAGATAGGTGTTACGCGCGGTTGCATTGATCTCTGTCTCCGCCAGCGCAATCATCGCCTCCGCCTTGAGCGCCTGTGCAGGCTGTCCAAGGGTAAGCAGATGGTCGCACAGTTCCAGCCGCCATTGCAGATCATCTGTTTCCTGCGCGGCATGCATCAGCGCATCAGTCCCGCCCGCTAGCTTTGCCATGTGCGCGGCACGCCTGTGGTCGGTCATGGCCCCCAGATGCGTCGGGTTGCCGTCATACCAACCCAGCGTGCCCACCGCGAAAGCACGCGCAGACCAGCCGACCTTACCGTAAAACTCGCCCAGCCACGGCTTCGCCGCAAGGTGATCAGGCAAAGTTACACCTGCTGCAATATCACCGAGCGAGGCGCCCTCATCCATCATCCGCGCAGTTTCGCGCATTACATGCACAATCGCCTCGCGGGTGGAGCCAAGGACTTCGCGTATCTGCTCCACCCCGAACACAGGGCGCGTGTGACCCGGCCCCAATACCTTTGCGCCAATATCAGCCATCTGGTCGAGCGTCTTGACCCATACCGCAAAATCACGATAAGGTGTGCCGCGAATGGCATAAAGGTTGGGAAAAGCGTGATACCAGTTGTCGCCGCCAATCAGCACTCCAATGTCAGGCAGCCAGACAATCATGTGATCAGGCGTCTCTCCCGGCGCCATGATGAGCCGCGCTTGCACACCGTCCAGATCAATATCGCAATCACCCTCGATCAAAACTGTTGGCGGCACAAACCCTGCCCCCAACCCTTCCATCGGACGGTTCCCCGGACCACAACCAAGCGAGACCCGCTCCTCCTCGCTCAGCCCGATGCCGAACTGCGCCATGGTGCGGCGGCCCAAGGCCTTATTTGGGGCAATCGTCGCCCCGTCCACTGCCATCAGGTCGGATTTGAACCCCTCGCTTGCAAGGATCGGAATGTCACGCCCTCCTGCAAAAACACTTGCCCCCGAAACATGATCGCGGTGCGCGTGGGTATAGATGATGCGGCCCACAGGCTTGTCACAGCGCAGGCGAAAATCGGCCAGCACGTTTTCTGCCGCTTTTGTGCTTTCGCTTGTGTCGATGATCGTAACACTCTGCGCGCCCTCAATCATATACTGGCAAGACGCGGCATAGCCGACAGCCCCCCACACACCTGCGGCCAGTTCGATCATCTCTTTGACAAACTGGGTTTCGTTATGTGCAATCAATCTGGCGTTTGGCATCTGTCACGCTCCATTTCGGGGTCTGGCAGTAATCTGTCGGAAAGTCATGAATTTCGCCAGCAACAACTCTTGTATTGAAATTACGCTCTTGATCGCGCTACTGACCATTCCCAACGGGGGACAATAATCATGACAGATAATCAGGGCGATCCACGCCACCTAGAAACGCTCGACCGCGATCTTGAGCGTTATTCGAATGTTGAACTGGCAAGCAGCTATGTTTCGCGCCCGATGGTGGGGCCAGGCATCTCACTGGTGTTTGTCCTGCTCGCAGGAATCACTGCGATGTTGTTTTTCGGACAGGAAACCAAGTCCTTCATCGTTGTGGTTGCCGCGTGTCTGGGCGCCTATATGGCCCTCAACATCGGAGCAAACGATGTCGCCAACAACATGGGCCCTGCCGTTGGTGCAGGTGCGTTGTCGATGGGAAGTGCCATCGCAATCGCCGTGGTGTTCGAGAGTGCGGGCGCGCTGATCGCGGGCGGTGATGTTGTCTCCACCATCGCTAAGGGAATCATTGCCCCTGAAAGCATGGGAACCGTCGATGTCTTTATCTGGGCCATGATGGCAGCGCTTTTGTCTGCTGCCCTCTGGGTCAACCTTGCCACCTGGGTTGGCGCACCTGTCTCGACCACACACTCGGTTGTGGGCGGTGTTATGGGCGCAGGGATCGCCGCAGCAGGCTTTACCGCTGTGAACTGGCCCACGATGAGTGCCATCGCGGCAAGCTGGGTCATTTCCCCCGTGCTGGGTGGTCTGATCGCAGCAGGGTTTTTGTGGCTGATCAAAGCCAAGATCATCTACCGCGACGACAAGATCGCAGCGGCCCGCAGATGGGTCCCGATCCTTGTGGGCATCATGGGTGGTGCTTTCGCCACCTATCTGGCGCTCAAAGGGCTCAAGAAGATCATCAAGATCGACATGCCCACCGCGCTCCTGCTTGGGGCAGTGCTGGGTGTAATCATCTGGGCCGTCATGATCCCCGTGATCCGCAAGCAGTCCGAAGGTCTCGAGAATCGCAACAAGTCGCTCAAGGTTCTGTTCGGCATCCCGCTGGTCGTCTCTGCTGCATTGCTGTGCTTTGCGCACGGTGCAAACGATGTGGCGAACGCTGTTGGCCCCTTGGCCGCGATTGTCCAAGCATCCCAATCAGGCACTTTTGGCGATGCCATCAGCATCCCAATCTGGGTCATGATCATCGGGGCATTCGGTATCTCGTTCGGCCTATTCCTCTTTGGTCCCAAACTCATCAACATGGTCGGCGGCCAGATCACCAAACTGAACCCGATGCGCGCCTATTGTGTGGCCCTGTCCGCTGCGATCACTGTGATCATCGCAAGCTGGCTTGGCCTGCCCGTCAGTTCCACCCATATCGCCGTGGGCGGAGTGTTCGGCGTGGGCTTCTTCCGCGAATGGGACGCAGAGCGCCGCATCAAAAAGGCACGCCTTGAAATACCCGACCGCACGTCGTTCACACCCGAAGAACGCAAGCGCCGCAAGCTGGTCCGCCGCTCGCACTTTATAACTATCCTTGCCGCTTGGGTGATCACCGTGCCTGCTGCTGCGACCCTCTCTGCCGCGATCTTCTACCTGATCAACACGGTCATGGCCTAAATCGTCCCCCTGCCCGCGGCGTCATTCTTGCGCCATGGGCAGGGCACCGCTACACCTTCCTATATGCAACAAGAACCTCACACCTCAGAGCCGGTCGAACTGTTCATTATCGGGGGCGGTGTGAACGGGTGTGGCATTGCGCGTGACGCAGCAGGGCGCGGCCTGAGCGTGACATTGGCCGAAATGAATGATCTGGCCTCCGCCACCTCCTCCGCCTCGACCAAACTGTTTCACGGCGGGTTACGCTATCTCGAATATTTCGAAATCAATCTGGTGCGCCATGCTTTGAAAGAGCGTGAAGTGCTGCTGCGCGCGATGCCCCATATTGCGTGGCCGATGCGCTTTGTGCTGCCCTATCATCCGGACATGCGGTTCGAAGGAGAGACCCCCGCCTCCAAAGTGCTGAGCGTTGTGATGCCATGGATGCGCGGCCGCCGTCCTGCATGGATGATCCGCTTTGGTCTGTTCCTCTATGACCACCTCGGCGGACGGGAAATCCTGCCTGCGACTAAAACCCTCAAACTGCGCGACACCGCAGAGGGCGCTCCCTTAGATGCACGTTTCGAGAGGGCGTTTGAGTATTCCGATTGCTGGATCGAGGACAGCCGCCTTGTGGTGCTCAACGCCCGCGATGCCAGCAACCACGGCGCACAGATTATGACGCAGACTAAAGTGGTCTCGGCAGCGCGTGTGGGTGATCTGTGGGAGGTCCAGACCGATGGCCCCGATGGTCTGCAAACCCACAGCGCTCGCATCCTGATCAATGCAGGCGGGCCATGGGTCGGCGACATTATCCAGACCAAACTGCGCGTGAACTCGACAGAGGGCGTGCGCCTTGTCCGCGGCTCTCACATTGTGGTGCCAAAGCTGTATGATCACGACAAATGCTACTTCTTTCAGGGCAGTGACGGGCGGATCATTTTTGCGATCCCGTATGAGACGGACTTCACCCTGATCGGCACCACGGACGCCGATCACGATGACCCCTCAGTCGCCCCCGTTTGCACCGAAGCAGAGCGCAATTATCTCATTTATTTTGCAAACCAATATTTCAAAGACGATATTACAGTGGTTGATATCGTCTGGACCTACTCGGGTGTCCGACCCCTCTATGAGGATGGAGCAAGTTCGGCCAGTGCAGCCACCCGTGACTATGTCCTCAAGGTGGATGATACAGGGCCGCCCCTGCTCAATATTTTTGGCGGGAAAATCACAACCTACCGCGTTCTGGCACAGGACGCATTGGATGAAATAGCGCCATATCTCCCTATGTTAGAGCCTAAATGGACTGCTACTGCCCCCCTTCCAGGTGGGGATTTTGCGGTGACCGAAGTTGCAGCGCATATAAAAAATCTGCAAGCGGACTACCCGTTCCTGTCCCCCGCTTGGGCGACCCGCCTGATCCACGCCTATGGGACGGATGCCAGGGCCATTCTGGGAGATGCCAAGACCGCACAGGACCTCGGCCAAGATTTTGGTGCGACGCTTTGCCAGGCCGAAGTCCGCCACCTCGTTACCCATGAATTCGCAACCTGTGCCGCCGATATCCTGTGGCGGCGCTCCAAGCTTGGCCTGCGATTTGACGCAGCACAAACTGCCGCGCTGGAGACCTATCTGATGGAGGCCCGATGACCGCCACCCATATCCTCGCCATCGACCAAGGCACTACATCGACCCGCGCCATTATTTTTGACGCAGACATGGGAGTTGTGACCAGCGCCCAACAGGAATTCACCCAGCATTTCCCCCAGTCGGGATGGGTCGAACATGACGCGTCAGACCTGTGGCAAACGACATTACACACCTGCCTCGCAACGTTGGAACAGGCCGAACTCACCGCAACGGACATCGCCGCCATCGGCATCACAAACCAGCGTGAGACAACAGTCGTTTGGGACAGTGAGACGGGCGAGACGCTGGGCAAGGCAATCGTTTGGCAGGACCGCCGCACGGCCGACACCTGCAAAAGCCTGCGCGATGCGGGCCATGGCGATCTGGTCGCTGCCCAGACTGGCCTCCTCCTCGATCCCTATTTTTCGGGCACCAAGCTCAAGTGGATTTTGGACCATCATGACGGCGCCCGCCAACGGGCGCGGGCGGGAAAACTCAAGTTCGGTACCGTCGACAGCTGGCTCATCTGGAACCTAACGAACGGGGCGGACCATGTCACCGATGCTACTAACGCCGCGCGCACCATACTCTATGACATTCACAAAGGGGAATGGAGCAGCGAGATTTGCACCCTCCTTGATATCCCGATGGAAATGCTGCCGCAGGTCCATGACTGCGCCGCCAATTTCGGGATAGCGGATGCAACCCATCTAGGCGCCGCAATACCGATCCTCGGGGTCGCAGGCGATCAACAGGCGGCGACTGTTGGGCAGGCCTGCTTTGAGCCGGGGATGATGAAATCAACCTACGGCACCGGGTGTTTCGCTCTGCTCAATACGGGTGTCTCTGCGGTCCCCTCGCAGAACCGCCTTCTCACCACCATCGCCTACCAGCTTGACGGTGTGCCGACCTATGCACTGGAGGGGTCAATTTTTGTCGCTGGCGCTGTTGTGCAATGGCTGCGCGACGGGTTGGGTGTGATTACAGATGTGTCCGAGACGGGTGCACTGGCCCAAACGGCCGACCCCACACAGAACGTGATTCTTGTACCCGCCTTTGTAGGCCTCGGTGCGCCATATTGGAATGCGGAGTGTCGTGGCGCTGCCTTTGGCCTCACCCGTGCGACGGGTCCTGCCGAAATGGCCCGTGCCGCCCTCGAAAGTGTCGGCTACCAGACCCGCGATTTGCTGGAGGCGATGCATGCGGATTGGCAAGGCGGCGGGTCATCCCCTACCCTGCGCGTGGATGGCGGCATGGCGAGAAGTGACTGGACCATGCAGTTCCTCGCAGACATCACTGGCGCACCCGTAGACCGCCCCCTGATGACCGAAACAACCGCCCTCGGGGCGGCATGGCTCGCGGGTCATCGCGCGGACCTCTACCCCGACATGGCTGGCTTCGCAAAAAGCTGGGCTGTGGACAGAACATTCCCCCCTGAAATGGACGCCATCACACGCGCGGAACGCTACGGCGCATGGGGCCGCGCGGTTCAGGCAACGCTGAGCGTTTGATCCCCATGGTCAAGGCCTGAAAACCTTGCGATACAGGGATATCGCTCCCTGTACAGGTTCCGCCATGCCCACCTCCCTGCCCGACCACGAAGTCACATACCGAAAAGCCCGCGATCTGATCCTCTTCGGAGAATTGGCACCAGGCGAAGCTGTTACGATCAACGGGATTGTAGAGCGCCTTGGCACGGGCGTCACCCCTGCCCGCGAAGCGATCCGCCGCCTGACCGCCGAAGGCGCCCTGCGCGCCAGTGATAACCGCCGTCTGATGGTGCCGGAACTGACGCTAGAGCAACTTCAGGAGCTGACCTATGCACGCACAGGGATTGAGCCGCAAATTGCGCGCCTTGCCGCGGTGGGGATGGAACCTGTGGATATTGAGGCACTTGAGCAGATAGACGCCCAAGTGAACGCGGCGCTACGCGACGGGGATATCCAAGCCTACCTGCGCCACAACCACGTCTTCCACTGGACGCTCTATGCACATTCAGAGGCAGAGATCCTTATGGCGACGGCTGCCTCCCACTGGCTGCGCGTGGGGCCCAGTTTGCGGGTCATGGTTAAGCGTGACCGCTCAACCCCCATGACGGATATGCACGAAGTGACCATCGCAGCCCTGCGCGACGGAGACTTTGAGGCTGTAGGCGAAGCAATCCACAACGATATCCTGCAAGGGCATTCCAATATCGCCCAAGGGCTCGACGAGGCGGATTAGAGCCTAATCCTTGTGGTAACCCTCAATTACCGCGACCTCATCGCACGAGCCGAGGATCACTGACACCCGCTGATGATGACCCGTTGGCGCGACCTCCATTATACGCCCGTAGCCTGTGGAGGAGGCACCGCCCGCCTGCTCCACCAGCATGCCCATGGGGTTAGCCTCATACATCAGACGCAGCTTACCGCCCTGCCCTGCATTGCCACTGTCCTTGGGGTAAAGAAACACGCCGCCACGTGTCAGGATGCGGTGCACATCCGCCACCATTGACGCACACCAGCGCATGTTGAACTTCTTGCCCCGCGGGCCAGAGGCTCCGCGCAAGCAATCGTCGATATACTGGCGCACAGGCGCATCCCACAGGTCATAGCGTGAGGCGTTGATTGCAAATTCCTGTGTCTCTGACGGGATGCTCATTTCAGGCTGCGTGAGCAAAAACTCACCCGATCCTGGATGGTGGGTGAACCCGTCAACACCATGACCTGTGGTCATCACCAAACCTGTTGAAGGCCCGTAAATCGCATAGCCTGCAGCAATCTGTTCGGTCCCATCAATCTGGACCGCTTCGGGCGATGGTGCGATCGCCGCATCCAGCCTCACAATGGAAAAGATTGTGCCCACAGACAGGTTCACATCCAGATTGGAGGAGCCGTCCAGCGGATCATAATAGACTACAAAATCCCCCGCCTGCGGTGCGGCCTTGCGCCAGTTCACTTCATCCACTTCTTCGGAGACAAGGGCAGCGACATTCGGGTTTGCCCCCACAATCTCCTGAAAAATCTCGTCCGAGATTACATCGAGTTCCTTTTGCGTCTCGCCCTGTACATTCTCAGTTTCTGCCGCGCCCAGTACACCGGCAAAAGCACCATGGCGCACGCGGTCCGCGATCATGCGGCAGGTAGTTGCGATATCCTCCATGAGGACCATCAAATCGGTATCGGTGCCAGTAAGCTGCAAGTGTTGGCTAAAAGTGGTCTGTGTCATCTCGTATCCTCTCAAGGGCCCTGCCCTTTAGTGTTTTGTCTTTTTGGCAACCAGATCGGCAACCGCTTTTGCCAACCATTCGGCATCTACATCAGCACCTTTCAGCGTGAGCGATAATGCTCCCGCCGATCCAGCCTTTACCGAAACCTGCACAGCACCCTGACTGGCTTTCGTCACTTTCGCTGCAGGCTGCTTAACCTTATCGACTACTCCGCCGCGTAGACGTGGGATAATTTCACGAAACACCCGCTTGGGTGTGTTTTGAATATCAACTTCGGCCACGATGCGGTCATGCAACTCCATACAGACCGGCCCAATGAGACATCATTCTGGCTGACCGACAGGCGCTGCGCAATCTCCTGCTGGCTCAGATCACCCAAGGCATCGGCAATCAGGCCAATTGACAGCAGCTCCTCAAATCCGCTGAGGTTCTTGCGCATGGTG
The DNA here is from genome assembly GCA_963933905.1 of uncultured Sulfitobacter sp. Taxonomy (GTDB): domain Bacteria; phylum Pseudomonadota; class Alphaproteobacteria; order Rhodobacterales; family Rhodobacteraceae; genus Sulfitobacter. The sequence goes on along the minus strand of CAWVWS010000063.1, from coordinate 2,495 downwards.
TTCTCGTGAAACCGCTCTTCCAGATCGGCGAGTGCAGCTTCCCCCTCAACGGTCGCAATAACCGCGACAACCTTACGGTCGAGCATGCGACACGCGGCAAGGCGACGGCGACCCGACTGGATGATAAACCTGTCAGCGCTATCAAGCGGATGATCGCGGTCAGGCTCCCACGCTGGATCTACAGGGCGCACGCGGATCGCCTGTGTCTGGCCGCGCCGCGCGATATTATCCATCAAGGCTTGGAACTCAGGATCATCCTCCCATCCCGCTTGGCGGTCGCTCCCTGTCGGGTCTTCAACTTGCGCAGGCAGCAGTTCAATCGTCACAGTCCCGCTCAAGACACCATCGATGATAGTCGCTCGGGTATCTTCCAACCGCTGGCGCAGCATGTTCATCGCCGTGCCGCCCCACATACCGCCCATGCCGGGCTGGCCCTCTTCGCCGATTTCCTCTTCAAGCGGTATCGTCGTCGCGTCCAGCTTACGCTTACGTGCCATCAGCCCCACCTTTCTTTAATAAATGCTTCTGCAAACCCGCGTGTCGGAAGATGCGGCAGAACCCGCCCGACCAGACTGTCGTTCACCGCGTTGGCGTTGTTCATAAACGCTTTGGCCGAGGTGCGCCGCGTGCGCGGGGGCAGATATTCGTAAATGCTTTTGTACTCCTCAGCGGCATTCGCAATCGCGTCCGAACGGGTATACCACACCTGACTGATCTCGCGCGGCGAGCGGCGATAAAGATCGGTGATCTGGTCCGTGTCCTGATTATTCTGCTCCTGAACAATCGTAGGCAGGACCACATGGTTGCCGTTGCCAATCTCAAGGTCAGCCTCGAACCCCATTATGAACTCCAGATACTCGCCAATGTTGCCAATATATGTTGCGAGTGTCGCCAGATCGAAACCCTTCATCGTTTGTGGGATCACAACACTGTCCGCAGCGATCAACCCGTTCAATTGCATCAGGGTCAAAGAGGGCTGTTGATCAATTACGATCACATCAAGGCTCTCGTTCAACGCCGCATCAAACCGCACGGGGTCAAACGCCCCCTTGGCATCGCGCAAATCCGTCATGGCCGTGCGCGGCGGGTGCGCGGCATCCCAGCCCGCTATCGCATCACGCAAAACACGGTAGACAGGAACGCCGCCGCGTTGGGAGAGAAAGAACAAGCTGATGTCACCATTTTGGATATTTGCACCGCCAGGGATAAGCCGAACACCAGGCCAAGGGGTTGGCCGCCATATGGCGTTCAGCTCCTCGGGGCTCCGCTGTGTCAGCTCGGAAGCGCCCGGATCGTCAACACCCATAAACTCCGCAAGGGTTGGCGTGTCAGGCGCAAACAGGGGCAGGTCTGCATCGGCGAAATAGAGGCTTGCCGTCGCTTGGGGATCGGCATCAATGATACCAACACGCAATCCGTAGAAAAGCGAAAGGTATTGCGCAAAATGGGCCGCTGTCAGGGATTTTCCTGTGCCCCCTTTTTGCGCCCCAAAGGTGATGACCTTGAGAGGGTCACCAGATTGCCGCCAATACAGATGGTCGCGCCGCGCACCGGGTCGGCTGGCAATGATACCGCGAATGGTAAGGATTTCCCAAGGCGAAAAGTTGCGCTCACGGCCGATTTTATCGCCCTCGGGGTAGTGTGGCTCATCTTTTGCGATGCGCGTGAGATAGGTCGTATCAACGCCCAGAAACTCCGCCACTTCCGTCTGCGAAAACCTTCGCGACACACGGCTGCGCATTGTCAGATCACGCTGAAGCTTGGTGTTCACTTGCGTCATCACCCGCCCCATGTTGCGGATGAATTGCTCGAATTGCCCGTATGCCATTATCTTTATATCCGCGGATATTGCTATGCTGCTACTTTGGAGCGTATCGCCGTTGAGGGCAAGCTCCCTAGGTAGAGTCTCCACCGGCGCAAATAGGATTTCAGGAGTTTCTGTTGAGTTGCCGCCTCGGTCGAGGGCGGTAGTTCTTTCAGAATGCGCGTGAGCTGGAAGCAATTTGGAGGGTTCTTCCAGTGCGCTTGCCATGTATCATCGAGAGCGTGGATTAGTGCATCAAGCGTAGCTTTTGATGGGACCAAAGGCGTCAAAATAGTCGATACTTCACCAAAGTCACCTACAATGCCACGACGCGTGGCAAAATCTGTCAGCGCGATGTTTATATCCGCGGATATCATCTTATCCACTGCCTGCGGTGCTTCAATGACAGCTTGTGCTTTCTCTACGGTCTCTTCATCTGGCCAGTAAGTGAAATCTGGATAGGGAGCATTTCCTACAGCCTCTCGCCAAATCTTGGTCAAATTTGATAGATTACTGACCAACTGTTGTTTTTTATGTATATGATTTTTAGTTCTTAACGGGCGTAAATCAGGCTGAACACTGCGTTCAGGTTTCGCAAGGGTGGTATTAGGCGTGGTTTTATGCTCCGCACCCAAGCCTGCACGCCATTCTTTCCAGAACGTCACAGTATAGCGAAGGCGGTAGTTATAGC
>CAWVWS010000062.1:0-15145 GCA_963933905.1 uncultured Sulfitobacter sp. | reverse complement strand
ACCAGACACCAGACACCAGACACCAGACACCAGACACCAGACACCAGACACCAGAAGGAGAGCAGCATGGCCGGCTCAGTAAACAAAGTAATTCTCATCGGCAATCTGGGGCGCGACCCCGAAGTGCGCAGTTTCCAGAACGGTGGTAAGGTGTGCAACCTGCGCATCGCTACGTCCGAGACCTGGAAAGACAAGAACACAGGCGAGCGCCGTGAGAAGACCGAATGGCACTCAGTCGCGATTTTTCAGGAGGGTCTGGTGCGCGTCGCCGAGCAATACCTGAAGAAAGGCTCGACCGTTTATATCGAGGGCAAATTGCAGACCCGCAAATGGCAGGACCAATCGGGTCAGGACAAATACTCGACCGAGATCGTGTTGCAAGGCTATGACGGTGTGATGACCATGATCGGCGGGCGCGGCGATGGCGGCGGCGGTGGCAACATGGGCGGCGGTGGTGGCGGTGGCTATGACCAACAAGACAGCGGCGGCGGTTACGACCAGCAAGGCGGCGGTGGGGGCAACTACGGCGGTGGCCAGTCCCAAGGGGGCGGCGGTGGCGGTTCACGCGATCTGGACGATGAAATCCCGTTCTAAGATCCTGTCATGACGCCAGAGATCAAGATATTCGTGTTTGCAGGGGCGATGATCGCCTTTGCCTACACGGCCCTTTATCCGAGGATGCAGACAAAGACACTCAACCGCATGATGGTCCTTGATCTGGGGCTGACAGCAGCAATCTTGTTGACAGTCGGATTGGTCTACTACGGCACAGGCACCGCATTTTCGGTTTTCTTCTTCGATCTACCATGGTGGGCCTTTGCCCTGCTCAGTGCCGCAGTCGTCGAAGTGCCGTTCTTTGTGCGGTTTTGCAAACGCTGGGACATCGACCTGACACCGCCAGAGTAAAGCACTCAACGCTGGGCGAGCGCGTCCTCAAGCAGCGCCAGCACATCCGCTTTTGCCACATCACCCGTTACAAATGACGTGCCAATCCCCCGCGCAAGGATAAAGCGCAGCTGCCCTTCGACAACCTTTTTGTCCTGCCCCATCAGCGCCAGCAGTGCTGCAGCATCGGGCAAATCGCCCTCGATGTCAGACAAATCAACTTTCATCCCCATCGCACGTAGATGGGCGCGCACGCGGCTGGGTGCTTCTTGCGCGCACAGGCCCATACGCGAAGACAACTCGAACGCCAGCGCACAACCGATCGCCACGCCCTCGCCATGCAAAAGGCGGTTGGAATATCCCGTCGCTGCTTCTAATGCATGCCCAAAGGTATGGCCAAGGTTTAGCAGAGCACGCTCGCCCTGCTCCGTCTCGTCGCGCATGACGATGTCGGCCTTCATCTGGACGGAGCGGCGTACCGCCTCAACCCGCGCAGTACCATGGCCATCGGCAAGATCGGGGCCGTTCTGCTCCAGCCAATCAAAGAAATCCGCATCGCCCAGCAGGCCGTATTTGACAACTTCACCATAACCCGCGAGGAAATCGCGCGGCTTGAGGGTACCAAGGACCGCCGTATCGGCCAGCACCAAGGACGGCTGGTGAAACGCGCCCACAAGGTTCTTGCCGTGATGCGTGTTGATGCCCGTCTTGCCACCTACTGAGCTGTCGACCTGCGCCAGCAGCGAAGTGGGGATTTGCACAAACCGCACACCGCGCCTCATGATTGCAGCGGCAAAGCCTACCAGATCACCGATCACGCCACCGCCGAACGCCACTACAACATCACCGCGCTCGACATCTTGCTCCAGTAGCCATTCCACACATCGCATCAACTCTGCCCAGCACTTCGTGGCTTCCCCCGCAGGCAGAATCAAACTTTCCATGCTGATCGCGGCGGACGACAGCCCTTCGCGCAATGCCTCAAGGTGCAGGCCCGCGACAGTCTCGTCGCTGATCACAACGACGCGGGGGCGTTTGAGCAGCGGTGCGATGAACGCTCCCGCTTGCCCCAACAGACCAGGGCCGATTTCCACATCATAGGCACGACCCGGAAGGGCCACATGCACACGCTCGTTCATCAGATAATTTCCATCACATCAGGCCGCGTCAGCAGCGTTTGGACCACCCGCTCCGCCATGGCGTCAATCGACAGGTCAGGCGCACAGGTCACATGCAGCTCTGCCAGACGGTACACGGGCGTGCGCGCGGCAAATATCTCGGCCAAGGTGGCATGCGGGTCGGGCGTCCGTAGCAAGGGGCGCGTGTCTTTATGCTTCACACGGCTCCACAACAGATCAAGGGAGGCATCCAGCCACAAGGCAACCCCCGCTTTGCTGATATTGTCGCGGTTCACCTGTGCCAGATAGGCACCGCCCCCCGTCGACAAGATCCCGTTTTGGGTTTCGAGCAAGCGGCGGATCACTTCGGTTTCGCGCTTGCGAAAAAAGACCTCGCCGTCGCGCTGGAAAATCTCCGGAACTGACAGGTTCGCGGCCGCCTCGATCTCGGCGTCGCTGTCCAGAAACGGCACATCCAACTTGAGCGCTACCGCACGGCCCACTGCCGTTTTGCCAGCACCCATCATTCCCACCAAAGCAACCGTCTTTTTAAGGCGGTAGTGGACGTCTCGTCGGCGGATGTCAGCCGTGGATGTATCATTTTCACTCATTTGTATCTGAATGACGTGATCTTACCGAAAAGGCCATATATAGTTTAGGAAAATAATAGCAGATCGGGCAAAATTTCATGTTAGGAAAACTCTTCAAGCTTCTGTTTATCCTTGCGATTCTCGGATTTATCGGACTTGTGGGCTATGCCTATGTTGGGCCTGAGTTGGGGCTCGACTTTGCGCCTGCCCCCCAAGAGGTCAGATTGCCCGTCACGCTGGAAGGTCAGTAACGCAATGGCGCACCCGTTTTGGCTATCGGTCCGCTGTATCAGCTTGGGTATGAGTTTGGGCATTTTAATGCCCATGGCGCAGGGCGCTGCGGCAGAAACAAACGCACCATTGTCGGTTATTGACTGGCTCGACAATCCCGCACCGCTGGCGCAAATCCCCCGCGCCCCGGTCCAGCGCAAGCCGGTAAAACCCAAAGCGATCAAGGAACCTGCTGTCACCAACAGCGGCACTGCCCCGCAGATCACGACACGCCCCCTTGATGCGGGTGCGCCGCATGTGATCGGACTGGCACCCCCGACAATGACAGGCATGCAAGCTGATATCTGGGCTTTCAGTGATATCAGCGCGGTCAGTCATCGAATCAGCACCCTGCCCGATCTGGACCTGCCCGCCGCCAACGCGCTTTTGTTTACCGTTCTGCTGGCTGAGGCAACTGCGCCAGTGGGCAGCCCCAGCGCGCAGGACATGCTCACCAAAGTGCGGGTCGAGAAACTGATGACGCTCGGGGCGGTTGATCCTGCCCTCGCGTTGGTCGAGCAGGCAGGCGGTCCTACATCGCCCGTCCTGTTTGATCTGTGGATGCAGCTGAGCCTGCTGGTCGGCACCGAAGACAGTGCTTGCGGTGTGCTATCGCGCGGTGCGCATCTGACAAACGACACAGGCATCAAGATATTTTGCGCTGCACGTGCTGGCGATTGGGAGAATGCGGCGCTGACCCTCGGCTCGGCCAAAGCGCTTGCGCTGCTGCCGCGCCCCACGCTGGACGTGCTTGACCGTTTTTTGAACCCCGATGTGTTTGAGGATTCGCCGCCCCTGCCCGCACCACCCCCCGCACAGATGGACCCGCTTACGTTCCGCCTGTTCGAAAGCATCGGCGAGCCGTTGCCCACAGGCCCCTTGCCGCGCACCTATGCATTTGCTGATTTGCGCGACATTTCGGGTTGGAAATCCCAGCTTGAAGCGGCAGAGCGGTTGACCCGCGCGGGTGCCCTGCCCGATAACCGCCTTCTGGGTCTTTATACGGACCGAAAAGCAGCCGCATCGGGCGGTATCTGGGACCGCGTGCGCGCTGTGCAGCGTTTTGACGCGGCACTGGAGAAAGGAGAGGCCGCGACGGTTGCCACGGCATTGGCTGTCGTTTGGCAGCAGATGCAGCAGGCCGAATTGGAAGTCAGCTTTGCCACTGCTTTTCACGAGCGCCTTGCTCGAGTTAAATTGACGGGCCGCGCAGCCGAGGTTCAGGCGCGTATCGGCCTGCTATCCCCCGAATACGAATCGATTGCGCTCGGAATGTCCGATGCCATCACGCTGGGCGAGACGACTGCCCTGATCCGCGCCATAGCAGCAGGGGAAGCTGCGGGTCCTGCCCCCACCACCCCATTGCCACGCGCGATCTTTGACGCCTTCACCACGCCGGTCGGACGCGACGCTTGGGTCGAGATGGCCCAGAACGGACGGCTGGGTGAAGCGCTGATTGCCACACTCGATTCCCTGCGCGATGGCGCACGCGGCGACTCACGCGCTCTGCGCGAAGCCCTTGGCACGTTGCGCGCTTTGGGGCTTGAGGACACGGCGCGCCGCGCATCCCTACAAATCCTGCTGCTGGAGCGGTCCTGGTGAGCAGCCGCGCCCCCTCTGGCTGGATCTCCATGTTTCTGGAGGCACAGGCCGCAGAGTTGGGGGCCGCCACCAATACATTGCTGGCCTATGGCCGCGATCTCAAGGATTTCGATGCGTGGCTGGCGCGTAAGGGCCTCGGGTTCGAGGCCGTATCGCGCAACGATGTCGAAAGCTATCTGGTTTATTGCAATGCACAGGGACTAGCAAAATCCACCCGCGCGCGGCGTTTGTCGGCCGTCAAACAGCTCTACCGCTTTGCCTTTGAAGAAGGGCTGCGCGCCGACAATCCCGCCATCCAGATCAGCGGCCCGGGACAAGACAAGCGCCTGCCTAAAATCCTCTCGGTCGAGGAAGTTGACCGCCTTTTGTCTGCCGCCCGCAACTTGGGGCGCAATGACACGGACCGCGTGCGCAACACCTGCCTAATGGAACTTCTCTATGCCACAGGCATGCGGGTAAGCGAACTTGTTGGGCTGCCCGTAAGTGCGACACGCGGCGATCCACGTCTGCTGCTGATCTTGGGCAAAGGCGGCAAAGAGCGGATGGTGCCACTTTCACCCGATGCCCGCGATGCGCTGGCCCTTTGGATCAAGATGCGCGACGAGGGCGAGGCAAAGAACGCAGCCCTGAAAAAGCCTGCTTCGAAATTCCTCTTTCCCTCGCGGGGTAAGGAAGGGCATCTGACGCGCCACTGGTTTTATAATTTAATCAAAGATATCGCCGTGGCGGCGGGGGTCGATCCTGCAAAAGTAACACCGCACACGCTGCGCCATGCCTTCGCCACACATCTTTTAGCGGGGGGGGCCGACCTTCGGGCGATCCAGACAATGCTGGGCCATGCCGATGTGGCCACCACCGAGATTTACACCCATGTCCTTGAGGCGCGCCTGTCCGAGTTGGTCCTTGACCATCACCCCCTGTCGGAGACAGCCACCCGCAAGGCATCGGGCAAGATATCTTCTGACGGCCAATAGCCACTTAACAGAGCATCCGCATACTCAAGCGGTAATCCAGCCGCCTGCATATCCGCAGCCGCAGCAGCCGCTTCATACGCCAGCCGCTCTATGCGGACGTCGCCACCATGCAACACCGCGAAGCGCGTATCGCGATTACCTTCATGGGGCGGCATCCCGATCACACCCGCGTTGATCCACGGCCCCCGCGCAGTCTCACGCACAAAGGGCAAACCGGAATGGCCTGCGATCACCGCATCCACAGGGCCAATAGAAGCCTCTAGTGCGGCCCATTCATCTGCAAAGACCTCGGGCGGATCGACGTCCCAGATGAACCGCGCGATATCCGTCACCCCGCCATGCAAGACGCCATAGCGTCGTCCGTAGTGGGTAAAGCTCAGCACGTCAGGCAGCGTCCCCATCCACGCCTTTGCCTCATCCGACAGCTGCGCACGGGCAAAATCATACCATGCAACGCTCAAACGGTCGCAGGTGGTACCATCCTCAAAGCCACATCCGCAATCATCGGCATCCTGCGCCAACTGAACTTCGCAATTGCCCGCCAGAACAGCACATCCCGATGCCCGCACCGCATCGACAGTCCCAGACGGAGCCCCGCAATAGGACACAAGATCGCCTGTGCAAATAACATGATCCGCCGACACACCGCGCGCTGCAACCTGTGCAAAAAGCGCCACAACAGCCTGCAAATTACTGTAAGCACCCCCAAACAGCACCACATCCCCGTCCAACACACCCAAATCACGGTGTTTCATGTGCGCGCCTCCTTGAATGCAGCGGGGCCTGACCCCATAACAATGCCAACAACCCTGAAAGGTTTTACTACATGGACATGAGCCAAGTGACTATAGATGGCGCTTTCTGGATTTCGGTCGGTACAATACTGTTTCTGCTGATCCTGTCTGGCTGCTTTTCGGGATCAGAGACCGCTCTCACGGCTGCCTCACGCGGTAAACTGCGCACCCAAGCGGACAAAGGATCGCTTGGCGCAGAGCGCGCGCTCAAGATCACCGAAGACAACGAGCGTTTGATCGGCTCGGTCTTGCTGGGCAACAACTTGGTCAACATCTTGGCGGCCTCACTTGCCACTGCCCTTTTTACGCGCCTCTTTGGCGAAAGCGGTGTGGCACTTGCCACGCTGGTGATGACCTTCTTGGTCCTGATCTTTGCCGAAGTCCTGCCAAAGACATACGCCATCACCAACGCAGAGCGTGCTGCGGCCCTTGTCTCTGGTCCGATTAGCATTGTTGTTTTGCTTTTCTCCCCTGTCGTCAGCGTTGTGCGGCTTCTGGTGCGCGGCATGCTGCGCCTTATGGGCGTGGCCGTTGACCCCGACAGTAACATCCTTGCCGTACGCGAAGAGATTGCAGGCGCGCTGCAACTAGGCCATTCCGAGGGCGTGGTGGAAAAGGAAGATCGCGACCGCATCCTTGGCGCGCTTGACCTGCGCGAGCGTGTCGTCGAAGAGATTATGCTCCACCGCTCCGGCATCGAGATGATCAATGCCGCCGATGCACCTGCGGATATCCTTGAGCAATGCCTGCGCTCCAACCACACCCGCCTCCCGATCTACCGCGATGATCCCGAAAATATCATCGGTGTGATCCACGCAAAAGACCTTCTGCGGGCGATGTATAAACTGATCTCGGGGACCAAAGACGGCGCCGCTGCCTTCAAAGACTTCGACATCGCAGATGTGGCGATGGAACCCTATTTCGTTCCAGAAACCTCAACGCTGGACGAGCAGATGCGCCAGTTTCTCCACCGCCGCACCCATTTTGCGCTGGTGGTGGATGAATACGGCTCACTGCAAGGCCTGATCACGCTCGAAGACATCCTTGAGGAAATTGTGGGCGAGATTACAGACGAATTCGACCCGTTGGCCGACCATGCTGTGAAAACCGATGCCGAGGGCCAATACCTCGTGGACGGCGCCATGACCATCCGCGACCTCAACCGCGCCAATGACTGGAACCTACCCGACGACGAGGCCAATACGGTCGCTGGTCTGGTGATCCACGAGGCCCAGATGATCCCGACACGAGGTCAGGTTTTCCTCTTCCACGGCTTCCGCTTTGAAGTGCTCGCCCGCGAAGGCAACCGCATCACCAAGCTCAAGATGCGCCCGCTTTAAAGCGGATCTACATCTCTATTTTGCCAAATAAACTCCGGGGAATCCCTGCGCCCTAAGGCGCAGGGATGGGGCAGCGCCCCTCTTTCACGCCCGCAGCCGCGCCCCCTTGGGATCAAAGGGCGGCTCAGCAAGCACATTGGCCTTATGCGGCGCACCCAACACCATGACGTCAACGACATCACCAGCCGACACCCCTTTGACAAAGCCAAGGGCGAGCGACATTCCCACGGAATATCCATAAGCGCCTGAAGTGACACGCCCGATGCCGACGCCATCCTTGAAAATCGGCTCCCCGCCTGTGGCATCAGCATTCGAGGCATCCGTTGCTTTGCTGTCGAGGGCCAGCAGGACCAACTCTTCGCGCGCTTGCGTGGCCATCGTCTCGGTTGCAGCTTCACGGTTGAGGAAGGGTTTATCGAGCTTGCACAACCGCGCAAGACCCACCTCTTGCGGGTAGTACTCGGGGCTGTATTCACGCCCCCAAGAGCCATAGCCCTTCTCGACCCGCAGTGACATCAACGCGCGGCTCCCCACAAGTCCTGCGCCAAACTCCTGCCCCGCAGAGATAAGGGCTGCATAAAGGGCCGCTTGGTCCTCTTGCGCGCAATGCAACTCCCAACCCAGATCGCCAGTAAACGAGACCCGCAACGCCAGACAGCGCACGCCGCCCAACTCGATCCATTTGGAGCGCATAAAGGGGAAGTCCGCAGTCGCCAGCGAGGTATTGGTCAGACGCTGCAACATATCGCGCGACTTTGGCCCCGCCACGTTGAATCCGCACATCGTATCCGTCCGGCTTTCAAATGTGGTCCCTTCGGGCAGCGGAACTTCTTTGAAAAAGCGTTTGTGATAGCGCTCCGCCATACCCGATCCAATGATCCAGAATTCATCTTCGGCCAGACGCGTCACGGTGAAGTCACCCGCAATGCCGCCGCGCTTCCCGATCAGCGGTGTCAGGCACGACCGCCCGATCTCCCGCGGCATATTGTTGGCGAATACGGCATTGAGCCAGTCTTCCGCCCCTGCCCCTTTGCAGATGTATTTGGCGAAATTCGAGATGTCGATGATGCCTGCCTGCTCGCGCAGCATCTTGCACTCGGCCCCCACCACGTCCCACCACGGCTGGCGGGTGAAACCATGTGTCTGATCTTCTGCACCTACCTCGGTCCCAAAATAAAGCGGATGCTCCCAACCGTAGTTGAGGCCAAACACAGCGCCCATTTCCCTTTGCGTCTCATAAATCGGGCGCACCCGCGCTGGACGGCCCGCACTGCGTTCCTCGTTGGGGAAGTGGATTTTGAAACGGTTGGCGTATTGGTCGCCCACCCGCGCCTTGGTAAAGGCCTTATCCGCCCAATCGCCAAAGCGTGCCACGTCCCATACGAACATATCATAGCGGCTCTCGCCCGTGACGATCCAATCGGCGGCGAGAAGACCCATCCCACCAGACTGCGAGAAGCCAGGAATGATCCCGTTACAACAGAAATAATTGCTCAGCTCCGGCACAGGACCAAAAAGCACATTGGAATCTGGTGACCAGATCATCGGACCATTGATCACCCGCTTGATCCCCGCTGTACCAACCGCTGGCACACGGTCGATCGCGCGCAGCATATTCTCCTCGATCCGCTCCAGATCATCGGCGAACAGCTCATGACCAAAGCCTTGCGGCGTGCCCTCTTCAGCCCAGAACCGCAGGTCTTTCTCATAGGCACCGACCAGCAGCCCCTTGCCTTCTTGGCGCAGGTAATACTCCCCGTCACGGTCCGCGACAGAGGGCAAGCGGCGGTCCAGCCCCTCAATCTCGACAATGCTTTCAGTCACAAAATACTGATGCTCGGTCGGTTGCAACGGCAAGGTGATCCCCGCCAGTGCAGCCACTTCACGCCCCCAAAGACCCGCCGCATTCACGACCCACTGGGTTGCGATATCGCCCTTTTCGGTGCGTACGATCCATGTGCCGTCAGGCTGTTGTTCGGTGCCTGTGACAGGGCAAAAACGGATGATCTCCGCTCCGTTTTGCCGCGCCCCTGCGGCATAGGCATTGGTCACGCCCGAGGGGTCCACATTGCCGCCGTTTTCCTCGAACATGATACAGCGGATACCGTCATAGTTGACCAGCGGATGCAGCGCCTCGGCCTCGGCACGATCCACCTCGCGGAACGGCAGCCCGTAGTATTTCGCCTTCGCCGCTTGCAAACGCAACTGGTGCTCGCGCGCTTCCGTCTGCGCGAGATAGAGCGAGCCGGGCTGGAACACACCGCAACTCTGCCCTGTCTCCGCCTCCAGCGCGTTATAGAGGTCCATGGTGTAATTCTGGATGCGGGTGATGTTATTGTTATCGTGCAGGCCGTGGATATTTGCCGCCGCATGCCAAGTGGAGCCTGACGTCAGCTCGTCACGCTCGAGCAGGACAACATCCGTCCACCCCAGTTTGGTCAGGTGATACAGGATCGAGCAGCCGATAACGCCGCCTCCGATAATGACAGCTTGGGCATGGGTACGCATGTTCTGGGGTCCTGATATCAGCAACAATTGCTTTACCGTGACGCGAGGGCCGCACCGTGGATTGCCCATCCGCGACATCCGCCGTCGCAGGCGGGACAAGGTCTGCTATTTTTCGGTCTGATCCAAATTGATAGATCTGTCCGCCGAGCTGCGCAAAACGTCATGGTCCGGCGCAAAGACAAGCGCTTCGGTCGCGCGTTGTAGTTCGACTGTTGCAATGCAAATCGCTTTGCCGCTTCGCGCAAGCCCTTGTCGGGATGCTGCATCAAACCACTCAGGGTTTGCTGCAACCTTTGGTGAACTTCCAACGTTCCTGCCCCGTCGCGCGACAATGCGCCAAAGCCATCGCGCAGCAGCTCTTCGGGATCAAGGGGACGCACATGCAAATTCTCCAACACCTCCTCGGGTGTGGTTTCGGTTTCATCCTTGTAGTTGGACAAAATCCGCCCGATCCGCATAATTACATCAATCGCTGTGCCGGGGTCATTCACACCGGGCGACAGCGCTTTTGATCCAACCTCTCCCATCACAATCAACCCGAAACGCGGGTCTTGGTCATAGGTCCGCAAATCTCCCACCACCAAAGCTTCACGTACGCTTTCGCACAGGCTGTCCCAGTCAAGTTCATCGCTGCCGGTCTGATGCACCTGCAAAATCGGCGCGTTGAGGAAAACGAAACTGCCAATGTTTTGCGTGAGGTAAAGCTCGACGCCGTGGCTCTTTGCAGCAGCGTTGAGCGCTTCGGGATAGATGTGCTGGATGTAGCCGCTCTCCCATGCATTCAAGGCACGGGTGCCCTCTGGCAAATCACCCGTAAAGGGGCGCGCCCCGAGACAGGGCTGGGACAGACGCTCTTTGAACTGGTCGCGGGTTGTCGTCTCGATCTGGCGTGTGATGTCGATCAACTGTCCGAACCCTTGCAGGTGCAGGACCCAACGGATGAGATAGACGACGATGACAATCAGCACTGCCACAGTCATCCAGAACAGGACAAAGGCGTGGTCATCGTCATAAACGCCCGTTTCGCGCAAGATAATCCCAAGCAACGCAAAGACATAAGCGCCGATAAACACGGCCATAGTGTTCTGGGTATTGCGGTCTTGCAGGATCAGGCGGTGAATGCGCGGCGTCCATTGCGAGGACGACGATTGATAGACCGACACCATAACAGTGATCGAAAAGATCGTGACCGAGAGCATCGCACTCGCGATGGTATTGAGCAGTCGATCCGCCGATGTGCCATTCACGCTCTGCGCAAGTTTTTCGGGAATGATGTATTCGACCAGCTGGCTCACCGCAATGGCAGAAAATGCCAGCAACCCCATGATAAATACCCGCACCCAAAGCTTGCGGGTGTAGTATTTGGCTTTTCGAAAGATGGTTTTGGGCAGGGTGTCAAAGAGATCGGCGATTTTTTCCATCTACAACAGCTATCACAGTGCGCCGCCGCTGCCACCCTGAACAGGCATGCCGTTCCCGACAAATTCTGTCGCAAAAACACTTGCCCCTCTTGCAACGATGACAAACTGTGGTGGGAACCTGTTCGGAGTTTACACCAATGAAAACCACAACCCGTGTCGCCATTATCGGCGGCGGCGTCGTCGGCGCTTCTGTCCTTTATCACCTGACAAAACTTGGCTGGTCCGATGTGATGTTGCTGGAACGCTCCGAGCTGACCTCGGGCTCCACATGGCATGCAGCGGGCGGATTTCACACGCTCAATGGCGACACGAACATGGCCGCCCTTCAGGGATATACCATTAATCTTTACAAGGAGTTGGAGGAGATCACAGGCATGTCTTGCGGCCTGCACCATGTGGGCGGTGTAACCCTCGCCGACAATCAGGAGCGGTTCGATATGCTGCTGGCCGAACGGGCCAAGCACCGCTTTATGGGGCTGGAGACCGAGATCGTCGGGCCTGAGGAAATTGCCAAAATTGCACCTGTCACAAACCTCGATGGTATTATTGGCGGGCTATATGATCCGCTGGATGGACACCTCGACCCCTCAGGCACGACCCACGCCTATGCGCGGGCTGCCAAAATGGGCGGGGCCTCGATCGAGACGCATACGATGGTGCAAGAAACCAACCAGCGCCCTAACGGCACATGGGATGTGGTCACAGACAAAGGCACGATTCACGCCGAGCATGTGGTGAACGCCGGCGGCCTCTGGGCCCGCGAAGTGGGGGCGATGGCGGGTGTGTACCTGCCGCTGCACCCGATGGAGCATCAGTATCTCGTCACCGAAGAAGTCCCCATGATCAAGGAGATGATGGCCGACGGGCGGGAGCACCCCCATGTCATGGACCCCGCTGGCGAAAGCTATCTGCGGCAAGAAGGTATGGGCCTATGCATTGGTTTTTACGAGCAGACCTGCCGCCCTTGGGCCGTGGGCGGCACGCCGTGGAGCTTTGGTCAGGACCTGTTGGCCGATGATTTCGACAAGATCGAGGAAAGCATCAACTTCGCCTATCGCCGCTTCCCCGATCTGGAGCGTGCGGGTGTCAAGAATGTCATTCATGGGCCATTCACTTTTGCTCCGGACGGCAATCCGCTGGTCGGCCCTGTACCGGGTTTGCGCAATTACTGGTCCGCCTGCGGTGTAATGGCGGGCTTTTCCCAAGGGGGCGGCGTGGGCCTCACCCTTGCCCAATGGATGATCGAGGGCGAGCCAGAACGCGATGTTTTCGCTATGGATGTCTCACGCTTTGGCAAGTGGATCAGCCCCGGCTACACCCTGCCCAAGGTGATCGAGAACTATCAAAAACGTTTCTCTATCTCCTACCCCAATGAGGAACTGCCCGCCGCACGGCCCCAGCAGACCACCCCGATGTATGATATTTTCACCAACATGGGCGCGGTCTGGGGCCAACAATTCGGCCTCGAAGTGGCAAACTACTTTGCGACGGGAGATGAGCCGACATACGAGACACCCTCTTTCCGCCGCTCTAACGCTTTTGAGGCGACGGGCCGCGAAGTGCGCGCTGTGCGCGAGGCTGTGGGCATTAACGAAGTGCAGAATTTCGGCAAATATCTGGTGACAGGACCCAATGCGCGGGCATGGCTGGACAAGGTCATGGCAGGTCGCGTGCCTACCGTTGGCCGTATCTCCCTGACACCGATGCTATCGCCCAAGGGCCGTCTGATCGGGGATTTCACCATCTCCTGTCTGGGCGAAGAGAAGTTCCAGTTGACCGCTTCTTATGGTGCGCAGGCGTTCCACTATCGCTGGTTCGAGCAGAACATGATGGACGGCGTCACGGTCGAGAATATCTCTGACCGTCACACAGGGTTCCAGATCGCAGGACCAAAGGCGCGTGAAGTCCTTCAGGCCTGCACCCTGAGCGATGTAAGCGCGATGAAATTTCTCGACGTGGCAGAGATGACCGTTGGCATGACAAATTGTCTGGTACAGCGGGTAAGCTATACGGGCGATCTGGGCTATGAGATTTACTGCGATGCCATGGGCCAGCGCCAGTTGTGGACCACGCTTTGGGAGGCGGGACAGCCGCACGGCATGACCCCATTTGGCATGCGCGCGATGATGTCACTGCGGCTGGACAAATTCTTTGGCGCATGGCTGCTGGAGTTCGGGCCAGATTACACCGCCGCCGAAACAGGGATGGACCGTTTCATCAGTTTCAAGAAGAACACCGATTTCATTGGCCGCGCCGCAGCAGAGCAGGAACGCAGCACTGGCTCTGCCCGCAAACTTATAGCGTTTGAAGTGGACGCCTTGGACGCCGATGTGCAGGGGTATGAGCCGATCTGGCACGAAGGCAGCGTTATCGGTTTCTGCACCTCGGGCGGCTATTCGCATTACGCTGGGAAATCCGTAGCCCAAGGCTTTGTGCCAGTTCCCCAAGCCACCGAAGGACTCGCAGTCGAGATTGAAATCCTTGGCCAGATGCGCCCTGCCCGTCTGATTACAACACCGCTCTTTGATGCCGATGGCGCACGGATGCGCGGCTAGCATGATACCCGTCCTCATCCTCGCGGCTGGTACATCATCGCGCATGCGCGGGACTGACAAGCTGCTGGAGGATGTGGACGGCATCCCGCTCCTGCGCCGCAGTGTGCAGCGTGCGCTGGCTACTGGCGCAGCAGTTTATGTCTGCCTGCCCGCAGCACCCCATCCACGCTACAGTGCTTTGGAAAACCTTGGTCTCACGACTGTTCCTGTCCCGGACGCCGCACAGGGCATGAGTGTAAGCCTGCGCGCAGGCCTTCAGGCTTTGCCCGCAGACACGCCTGCGGTGATGGTATTGCTCGCCGATATGCCTGATCTGACGACCGAGGACCTCAACACCGTCCTTCAGACCCTTGATCTAAATAGTAAAATTTTGATCTGGCGTGCGACAACCCGTGATGGCGCTGCGGGCCATCCCATCGTGTTCCGCGATACACTCTTTGCCCCGCTGATGGGGATTGAAGGTGATACAGGTGGCAGCGACATCGTAAAAGCGAACAGGGATAAGACAGTAATGGTCCGATTGCCCGACAATCACGCCCGCACCGACCTCGACACGCCCGAAGCATGGGCTTCGTGGCGATTGCAGCGGCCTACTTGACCAAAACCTCTGCTTCATGCGCTTTGATACTGCGCCGTGCTGAGGCATAGCTGTCAATGCCTTTGATCGTTGCAAGCTCAGGAAATAATTCGAGCAATTCCGTCCGCTGGGCATTTCCAATACCCGCCAATGAATGCAATCCAGGTTGGAAGCTTTCGCTCCATGTGCCGTCTGACAGAATAACTTCATGTTGGTCGAACATCAGATGGATATAGGTCAACTTCTGTGCCTCCGCAGCTGCGACCCCTGCCAAACCCGTTAGGTGCTTTGCCGCTACTAAAACTTCACTTTCTTCAAAATATAGTACTGTCTTTTCACTGGCGACAAGCATCCGGTGGTTGGGCGATACCATCATGTCACGCTCTGGTAGATCATTGCCAAGCGCACCTTTTAAAATGCGGATCGGTGCCAGGTGGGATTTGATCGACAAGTCCTGCTCGCTCATGTCACACAAACCAATCCACCGGATCACTTGCAATCCATTGTCACG
>CAWVWS010000061.1:0-15173 GCA_963933905.1 uncultured Sulfitobacter sp. | reverse complement strand
GGTGTACGCATGGCACCCCCTATTTTTCGGTGAATTTCAACTCGATCCGACGGTTCCGCGCCCGCGCTTCATCCGTGTTGGCCGCATCTACCGGTTGGTATTGCCCAAAGCCGTTTGCCGCCAGTCTGTCAGGCGGTATCCCCAAAAAATTCGCCATGTATTTGACCACCGACAGCGCCCGCGCCTGGCTTAGTTCCCAGTTGTCCGCAAACTCGCCCAGACCCGACAGCGGAACATTGTCCGTATGCCCGTCCACACGGATAACCCAATCAATTCCCTCAGGAATATCCGCTGCCACGTTGCGAAGGATGTCCGCGACCTTGGCCACTTCCTGCGTTCCTTCCCGCGACAGATCGGCCCCACCAGGCGGGAACAAAACTTCCGAGCTGAACACAAAACGGTCCCCCTCGATGCGCACCCCTTCCTGCGCACCCAGCACACTGCGCAGTCGTCCAAAGAATTCCGAGCGGTACTGCTCCAAATTCTTGGTCTCCGCCTCCAGCCGCGCCACTTCCGCCGCCTCCAACTCCGCCCGCCGCCGCTCCTCCGCGGCCACTCGCGCAAGCGCTGTGTTGAGCTGTGAGCCAAGGGACTGAAGCTCGACTTCTCGTGCAATATCATCAGCTTCCGCACTGTCCAACAAGCCCTGAAGATTGCTCAGCTGCGCCCGCAATGCAGCAACCTGCTGGTTCAAAAGCTCGGTCTGACGCTGTGCCGCGGCGGAGGTTTCTTGCTCTTGGGCCAATTGCGCTTCGGCCTGCGCCAGCAGCGCGGCACGACGTTCCGCCTCGGTCTGGGTCTCGTCAATACTGCCCTGTGCCGCCAGTTTCGCAGCCATAGCTTCGGCAAGCTGCTCCTGCAGGTTTTCGATTTCGACCCCTGTCTCACTCTGCGTCGCTGCCAATCTCAGGTCCAATTCCTCCTGCGCCGCACGCGCCGCAGCAAGCAGGGTAAGGGTCTCTTCCGCCCGCTTTCGCTGTGCTTCCAATGACAAAGTCATCGCCGTCAGTTCGGTATCGGCGTTCGCCAGACGTGACCGTAATGCCGCAGCCGCAGCCGCGTCGGCAAGGGCCGCCTGCTCACTCTCGCTCAATGCCGCCTGTGCTGCGGCCGCTTCCGCACTCAACGCCTCAATCTCACCCTCGTCTTCAGCATTGCGTGCGCGCAAGTCAGCCGCCAATGCCTCCAACGCCTCACGTCGCGCCGCCGCCAGCCGTGCAATCTCGGTCTGCGCATCAACTTCCTCACGGCTTGTCGCCAGCGCGAGGTTCAGCGCCTCCTGCTCACTCAGCAAAGTGGCCTCCCGCGCTTCAAGGTCGCTTACGCGACCCTGTGCGACATCACGATCTGAAATCAAACCAGCTACTTGCGCTTCGAAACTGGTGATCTTTGCCTGCGCCGCAACAAGGGCGTCTTCCTGTGCCGCACGCGCGGACCTCAGTGCCGTAATAAGCGAAGTTTGCTCTTCCGCCTGCGCTTCTGCTTCGGATAGGGACGTGCGCAGCGCACCCATTTGCGCCTCAAGATCCGTATTGTTCCGCTGCTCCAACCCCAACGCTTGTGCAAGGGCGGCCACTTCGGAGGAAAGCTCGTCAAGCTCTGTTTCCTGACCCGAAAGCTGTTCTGTCAGGACAAATTGCATCACCATAAAAATGGTCAGGACAAACATCAAAACCAGCAAAAGGCCGGTCATGGCATCTACAAATCCGGGCCAGATAGACGCCTGAAACCGCGCGCCAGTGCGTCGCGACAGCGCCACGGCTAGCGTTCCCCGCCGCCGGGTGGCTTACCCGTCGCGCGCATGCGGCGCGGCTCGGTCAAACTGCGCGGCGATGACAGTGCTTTGGTCAAATGCGATAACTCAAGGCGCAACTCTGCCATGGTCTCTTGGCGACCTGCAGATATTTCCTCAAGGATTCTAAGAATTTGCACATCAATCGACCGCAGGCGCATGCGGCTTTCCGCGTCCGACCCTGTCGTCTCCGCAGGGGCTTCGCGCGGTTGCTCTAGTGCCGCGACCATCCGCTCCTGCCCCATGGCAATACGCTCCAGCGCATCTGAAGCACCACCCTGATCGCCCATTTGCACAGCCATTCGTTCAATCGCAACGGCCAGACTGCCAAGGCGTTGCTCCACCTCGGCGCGGCTGGCCTCGGAGCGGCTAAACATCTCCTGCATGTTCTCCATCTGCTCGGCCATGTGATCCACCATGCCGGCCATCACAGCCTGCTCGGGCGTGCTGTCATCGCCAGCGGCAAAGCCTACCCGCGTGATCGAGCTGAGCCAGTCCTCCAACTCCTGATAAAAGCGGTTTTGCCCATGCCCCGCGAAAAGCTCGAGCAGCCCCACAATCAGGGATCCCGCAAGACCCAAAAGCGAGGAGGCAAAGGCGACCCCCATCCCTGCCAGTTGGGATTCCAAGCCCGTCATCAGACGGCTGAAAACATCGGTACTATTCTCGCCTGCTTGCGGTGCAAGGCTGCGGATGGTGTCAACAATGGCCGGAACCGTTGTGGCGAGGCCATAGAACGTTCCTAGAAGTCCAAGGAAAATCAGCGTGTTGACGATGTAGCGTGTAATTTCGCGGGCTTCATCAATGCGCGTCGCGACGGAATCGAGGATGGAGCGTGTGGACGAGGCACTCACCTGCATCCGTGCACCGCGGGTACGCAACAAGGCCGCCAAAGGGGCCAGCATCTGAGGCGGCGTATCGTTCGGCGCGTCATTGTCAGAGGCGAAATTCTCGATCCAGCGCACGGAACCGATCAACTGAAGCACCTGATAGAAACAGGCAACAACACCGATCAAAAAGACAAAGAAAATGAAACCGTTAAGATAGGGGTTGGCCAAAAATACCGACAGGACCCGCGGCAAAGCCACGAAGACGCCAAAGCCTGACAAGCCCAGCACCAGCAACATCAAAGTGATCTGCCGGACCGGTTGGGAGAATTGCGGTTTTGCCTCGCGGTCTGGTTGCGCCATGCGCCCCTGCTCCTGACCTTATTGTTAATTGCGCTTATCTTAACCCGAAATCACGCCAATCCAAAGGGTTTATGCAGCAATCTCACGAACCCGTGCCGCGAGCCATTCAAGCGCAGGATCGTGCAGCCCGACAGAGCTCAAATGCTCGGCTGTATTGTACAAGTATTCAGTATTTGGCCCACGCCCGCCAACGGCATGCGCCATGATCTGCGCCTGCTCCTCAAGGGCCAGACCGCCGCAATATTGATCATGCGCCTCATCGATCACATAGACAACCACTGTGACGTTTCGGCCATCGGTCAGATGCACGCCCAGCTCTTTTTCCACATAGGCCGAAGAGATCAACTCGCGCTCGCGCAGATAGGCCAGCGTTTGCGCCTCCTGCCCTGCAACCACCCTAAGGGCTACCCCTTCACAGGCCTGATTTTCCTGCTGGTCGAGGGCCAGCACCAGGCCCGGCTTCTCGACCGTGCCACGGTGATGGATGGAGCGCATACAGAAAGATCGCGCATAGCCCGGTAGCGTGCCTATCACGCTCTCCGCGACTTTAAAACCGGGGTTCCAAAGCAGGCTGCCATAGCCGAATACCCACATACTCATCTGGTTCTCCTGTGTTTTGCTAGGTAAACCCCATAGGCGCGTCATTGAAAAGGGGGCTTTGCCCATGAACCGTCTGACTGTCAAATTACTGGCGCTGGTTGTGCTGGTCTGGACCACGTGGTGGGTCCTTGCGACCAACGGCATGCAGCGTGGCCTCACCGCATGGTTCGATGCCCGTCAGTCCGAAGGGTGGCAGGCAAGCGCGGGCGATATGAACCGTGGCGGTTTTCCCCTGCGCATCGCAACAACCCTGCGCGACATAGCACTTGATGATCCTGCGACACAATCGGCGCTGCGTGTGCCGCAGGTATCTCTCTCCACACCGATCTACTGGCCAGGTCAAGCGACCGTCCGCCTGCCTGCCGAGCCTGTGATCCTGACCACACCGCAAGGGATCTTGACCCTTACCACGGGCGGAGCGGAGGCAGCCTTGCGCTTGCATCCCGGCACATCGCTCCAGCTTGAAGCTATGCGCGGAGGCTCCAGCGACATCACCCTTGATTTGGTGGAGGGGCGACTACTCAGCGTGCAGAATTTTACGAAAGCAGTGCAGCAAACCGCTGATCCACAAACCTATGACATCGACTTTGTCGCAACAGGCTTTGCGCCCGGTAGTGTGATCCGTGAGGCGCTGCGCCTGCCAGTAGCTTGGCCCGAAGCGTTCGAGACTTTGCAGGCCGATATGACCGTCAGCTTTGACCGCCCGTGGGACCGCAGTGCACTTGAGGATCGGCGCCCACAACCCCGTGCGATACGAATTGACCGTATGGAGGCGAATTGGGCTGATCTGCGGATATCTCTCACCGCCGAACTGCAAGTGACCGAGGTCGGTGCGGCCAACGGGACATTGAAAGTGCAAGCGCAGAACTGGCAGCGGATGCTTGATCTCGCGACTGCCAGCGGGGCATTGTCGCCGCAAATACGCCCTCAGATCGAGAGTGGGCTGAACCTGCTGTCAGGCTTGTCTGGGGGCAGTGACACGCTTGATCTGGACATCACCTTTGAGAACGGGCGCATGCGGATGGGGTTCATCCCGCTGGGCAATGCCCCGCTGCTGATCCTGCGTTAACGGCAGTAGCGGCCAGAGAGGTAGCGCGCCGTGTCAAAGTGGAAGTGATCAAGGTGGAAGCGGTTCGCCTTGGGTCCAAGAACCGTACCAAACGGGCCGCAGGCATCCGCATGCATCTTGCGCAGGGCCTTGCTGCTGCTGCGCGCATTCCAACCTTTTAGAACCGTGATCTCGCTGCCGTCCATCAAACGGAAGGCAGAGATATCAATCGCGCGGCCCTTGCCATGTTCGGAAATTTTGCCTGTCTTGGCGTTGTTGCGGCGGCGACAGGCGTAGTGCGCGGCGACCTTGATCTCGCGCAGCCCCCCGCCTTTGCTGGAAAGCGCTGGTTTGGCGCTGCTGTCGACCCAAGTCTTGAGCGCGCGCGCGGTGCCGCAATCCATCTTTGATTTTGTGCTGAGGCTCACTCCCGAAACAGAAGCAATACTCACTGCATTCTCGATGCCGCATCCCGCAATTCGGCCCGGCACAGTGCCGATGACTTCGCCCTGAATGGAAGGATCACCACAGACTGATCCCGCAGCAAGCGCTGCTTGTTGCGGGCGCTGCTGTTTGCCCGCTTTCGGGGAACGGAAGATGGGGCGCAGCGATTTGAAGAAACCTCCCTGCGTGTTCTCGGTGGCTGAGCGGTCAATGGTTGCGTCTGCAACAGGGTTTGGTCGTGATTCAGGGCGTGGTGACGTGTCAGGTCCTGCGCACGATAGCGTGGCCATTGTACACAAGAGAACGGTCAAACGCTTCATGGCTTGCTCCCCCCGCCACGGCCAAAGTCAGGTGCGTCAGTGTCTTGCCCCGCCTCGATAATACCGCGACGAATGGCGCGGGTACGGGTAAAATAGGCGTGCAAATGCTCACCATCGCCTTGCCGAATTGCGCGTTGCAGCGCAAAAAGCTCCTCGGTAAAGCGGCCCAAAACCTCAAGCGTGGCGTCCTTGTTGGTCAGGAAAACATCGCGCCACATAGTTGGATCAGAGGCGGCGATACGGGTGAAATCACGAAACCCACCCGCAGAATATTTAATGACTTCACCATCTGTCACACGGCGCAGGTCATCGGCAACACCAACCATCGTGTAGGCGATCAGGTGCGGTGCGTGACTGGTCACTGCGACCACCAGATCGTGGTGATCGGCATCCATTTCCTCGACATTCGCGCCCAGTGCCTCCCAAAAGCTGCGCAGCTTTGCGATCGGCTCAGGCGCAGTCCCTTCGGCGGGGACTAGAAGGCACCAGCGGTTGTCAAACAACTCGGCAAAACCCGAGCGCGGACCGGAATGTTCGGTCCCTGCCAGCGGGTGCCCCGCTACAAAATGCACACCTTCGGGCAGATGCGGTGTCACTTTGTCAATCACATCGCGCTTGACTGACCCGACATCGGTGACCGTCGCCCCTTTTTTGAGGGATCCTGCAATCTGCTCCATCACTGGTCCCATGACGCCCACAGGCACACAAAGGACAACCAAATCAGCACCCTTCACCGCCTCGTTGATGTCGTCATAAACCACGTCACACAGGCCGATTTCGCGCGCAGTTTCACGCGTCTCGACAGAACGGGCAAAGCCTGTGACTTCCCCCACCAACCCGCCACGCTTTATCGCCCAGAACATCGAGGACGCGATAAGGCCCAGCCCGATCAGCGCCACGCGGTCATAGATTTGTGCCATATCAGGTTTCCTTGAACTGGCGGATCGCGTGAACAACGCGGCGGCACGCACTCTCGTCGCCCACAGTAATGCGCAGGCATGTCGGCAGGTTGTAGCCCGCGACACGCCGCACAATAAGCCCTTGGGACTGCAAAGAAATATCGCAAGCTTCTGCTTCTGCCTGCGAGGTGAACCGCGCAAGGATAAAGTTGGCGAGCGACACATCGGAGGGTACGCCAATCTCGGCCAGCGCATCGGCAAGCCATGTGCGGCAGCGCGCATTCTCGGCGCGACAATGATCCACATAGGCCACATCGCGCACAGCAGCTTCGGCTGCGGCAAGGGCGGAACTGCTCAGATTGAACGGACCGCGCACACGGGCAATAACATCCATCACATGCGCAGGGCCATAGCCCCAGCCAATCCGCAAACCGCCCAACCCGTAAATCTTGGAAAACGTGCGGGTCATCACCACGTTCTGACGCGCATCGACCAAGGCCGCCCCCGCATCATAACCCTCGACGTATTCGGCATAAGCACCGTCAAGCACCAAAAGCGCCTGCGCAGGGATGCCGTCCGCCAAACGCGCCACATCGGCGGGACCGATCATCGTGCCCGTAGGATTGTTTGGATTGGCGATAAAGACCAGTTTCGTCTTATCCGTACAGGCCGCAAGGATCGCATCGACGTCTGTCACGCGCTCATGCTCTTTCACCTCTACAGGTGTGGCCCCAGCGGCAAGCGCAGAAATGCGGTACATGGCAAAGCCGTGTTCGGTGTGGATGACTTCATCCCCCTTCCCCGCATAGGCCTGACAGAGAAATGAAATGATCTCGTCCGAACCTGCACCACACAAGATACGCGCGGGATCAAGGCCATAGACCTGTCCGATGGCGCCGCGCAGCTCAGCATGATCCGAGCTGGGATAGCGGTGCAACTGGCGACCCGACTGTTCATACGCTTTGATTGCGGCCGGCGACGGTCCGAACGGGTTCTCGTTCGAGCTAAGCTTAAGCGCGTTTTCAACACCTGCCACATGGGAAGCTCCCCCTTGATACAGGGCGATTTCCATTATTCCAGGTTGGGGCGTGATCATCTGTGTCATATCGGGACTCTTTGCTGGGTGTGGCCCTTTTAGCCGCTCAAACCGCGTACAGCCACCCGCGAATTGCACCCGCGCGCATCTGTCCGTCCAAAGAGGTGCCTGAAATAGAAAACGCCCCACTGGGAAACCAGCGGGGCGTAACTGAATTAGGTTCGTGTGACTGGCGAAGATTAGTTCTTCGCGTAGAATTCCACGACGAGGTTTGGTTCCATAACAACAGGGTAAGGGACATCGCCAAACGCTGGTGTGCGTGTGAATGTCGCTGTCATCTTGGAGTGATCTACTTCGAGGTAGTCAGGCACATCACGCTCGGCCAGCTGTGTGGCTTCGATCAGTGCAACCATCTGCTTGGAACGGTCACGTACTTCGATCACGTCACCCTCTTTTACGCGATAGGAAGGAATGTTCACGAGCTTACCGTTCACGCGGACGTGGCGGTGGTTCACGAACTGACGTGCAGCAAAGACTGTTGCGACGAATTTCGCACGGTACACAACCGCGTCGAGGCGACGCTCGAGCAGACCAATCAGGTTTTCACCTGTATCGCCTTTTACACGCTCGGCTTCGGTGTAGATGCGGCGGAACTGCTTTTCGGTCAGGTCGCCGTAGTAGCCCTTGAGCTTCTGCTTGGCGCGCAACTGGATACCGAAGTCGGAAATCTTGCCCTTACGACGCTGACCGTGCTGGCCGGGGCCATATTCGCGGCGGTTTACTGGTGACTTTGGACGGCCCCAGATGTTTTCGCCCATGCGGCGGTCAATTTTGTGCTTGGCAGCTGTGCGTTTTGTCACGGCTGTTCTCCTTTTTGTGGCCTCGGATGAGGCGGTAAAGGGCGTTGTCCTCTGAGCAATTGCTCCGACAGAGACCCCCTTGCGGGGCTCACCAACACCAACAGCTGCGGCCTTACTATGTTCAACAAGGATGAGTCAATGCATACAAATGTAGATTGGCACCCAGAAGCAAAGCGGCTGACCCAAAGACAGTCCAATCCCAGTTAAACCGAGTGATCCTACACCACTGACAGACACGCGCATGTGGCGAGCTTATTGATGCTTGCCGATGTGCTGCCCTGAACGAGCGCACCAAGACTACCCAGACCCCGCCGACCTGTCACGATCAAATCAGCGCTGACATTCTCAGCACAGTCCACAATGTGGCGTGCCAGGTCGCCCACTTCCAGATAAGTCTGCGTGATCTGTTGATTGCATTCAGCAGCGATCGCACGTCCTTTATCCAATATCTTGTCGCCAGCTTCCATCACCTCGCTGTGCGACGGCATCGTAGACACCAGATGGTAACTCGCGACGGCGCCCATCGCGAAAGCAACAGTTTGGGGCTGCGGCGTGTGCACCAGATGAATTTCTGATCCGTATTTTCCGGCAACATCACATGCTGTACGCATGGCTTTTTCGGAGATCTCGGAGCCGTCTATTCCGACAACAATTTTCTCAAACATAGCTAATCCTTTCAGGTGTTGGGCACCATAAGACTAGCGTGCAGCTCACTTTGCAAATTGACCTGTATCAACGCCTTGAATTGGCCGCGCAGACCCCATGCCGATGACACCCGACCAGATGGTCGTTCACCAATCCACAGGCCTCCATCCACGCATAGACAATCGTGGGGCCACAGAATTTGAACCCTGCTTTCTTGAGGTCTTTGCTGACCTGCTCTGACAGTGCTGTCTTGGGCGGCACCTCTGATTGCAGCTGAAAGCGGTTCTGGAGAGATGCTCCGCCGACATAATCCCACATGAATTTATCGAAACCACCCTGCTCTTCCATCCGCAGCCAGGCTTGGGCGTTGGTAATGGTCGCCTCGATCTTTCCGCGGTGGCGGATAATCCCTGCGTTGCCTAACAGGCGTTGCACGTCCTCCTCGCCCCAAGTGGCAATGACATGAGGATCAAACCCCTGAAACGCCTCGCGAAACGCATCACGTTTTTTCAAAATCGTGATCCAGCTCAGCCCGGCCTGAAACCCGTCGAGGATAAGCTTCTCCCACAGTGCGCGGCTGTCATACTCTGGCACACCCCATTCGGTGTCGTGGTAATCAATGTAGATCTGCTCGGGCCCTGCCCATTCGCACCGCGTCATGCCCGCCCTCCGTTAAATAAATTCCGCTCTATTACACTTGGCATAAACTTGGCTGTTTAACATCTTTTTAGCGGCTCTCGCGCAATGTGATCCCAACCTCTCGACAAGCAGCACTTCAAAGCAAAGGACGTATCTGTGAAAGGCCTGCTAAAACGCCACAAACCTGCCGCCCAGCGCGGCATGCTGAGCACGCTTGATTTTGCCATTAGTAAAAATGCGCAAACAACGCTTGAGACGGTTTCAGAGGCGATTGCCCACAACCAGACTTTGCTGGCCTTTCAGCCAATCATGCGGAGTGATGCTTCTGCTCAAGTCGGCTTTTATGAGGGGCTCATTCGGGTTCTTGATGCAACAGGACGCATTATTCCCGCAGGAGAATTTATGGGCAAAATCGAGGACACGGAAATCGGGCGCGAAATTGATCTTCTGGCGCTTCGGCACGGCCTCAACAGCCTAAAAAAAAATCCACTCCTGCGCCTGTCGATCAATATGTCTGCCCGCTCCATCGGTTACCGGCCCTGGATGAATTGCCTTAACCGCTTTTTGAATGCATCTCCTGCTTTGGGGGAGCGGCTGATCCTCGAGATATCGGAGAGTTCGGCAATGCTGGTTCCCGAGTTGGTGATCGATTTTATGGAACGGTTGCAGCCTCGGGGAATTTGTTTTGCCATGGATAATTTCGGGTCAGGCCAGATGGCGATCCGCTACTTCAAGGACTTCAACTTTGACATTCTGAAGATCGATGACCAGTTCATGCGCGGCATCGCAAGCAATCCTGACAATCAGGCAGTTGTACGCTCCCTCTTTAGCATAGCGCGGGAATTTGACATGCTGACAGTGGCTGAATCAATAGAAACACATGCGGACGCAATTGTAGCACAGAAAATCGGCATCGACTGCTTGCAAGGCTATTTTTTTGCAGCCCCCACAACCAAGCCGGACTGGCTCCGTGCGCAGGATGACCGCGAACGAGCCTGATATCTGCTGATCCGTCTTCTTGCCGTGTCTCGCACCATGCGGTAACCTCAAGGTCATGGTGGGGACAGATGAGCGCGACCCTCGCGTTCTTCTTGATTTTGTTCGCCACCATCGCGTCATATCAAGAGGACCGCATTCCATGACCAACGTTGTTATCGCTTCCGCCGCCCGTACTGCCGTTGGCAGTTTTGGAGGCTCCTTCGCCAACACGCCTGCCCATGATTTGGGCGCTGCCATGTTGAAAGAAATCGTCGCGCGCGCTGGTATTGATGCCGCCGAAGTTTCCGAGACCATCCTCGGTCAGGTATTGACCGCGGCTCAGGGCCAGAACCCTGCCCGTCAGGCCCACATAAATGCGGGTCTGCTCATCGAATCATCCGCTTGGTCGATCAATCAGGTTTGTGGCTCCGGCTTGCGTGCCGTTGCCCTTGCCGCACAGCACATCCAACTGGGTGATGCCGATATCGTCGCAGCGGGTGGTCAGGAAAACATGACCATGTCCCCCCATGCCCAAGGCATGCGTGCAGGCCAGAAAATGGGCGATATGAAGCTCATCGATACGATGATCAAAGACGGCCTGTGGGATGCGTTCAATGGCTACCACATGGGTCAAACCGCCGAAAATGTGGCCGAGAAATATCAGATCACCCGTGATGATCAGGACCAATTCGCCGTAGGTTCCCAAAACAAGGCCGAAGCAGCCCAGAAAGAAGGCCGATTTAAAGACGAAATTTTCGCCTTCACCGTGCCGGGCCGCAAAGGCGATACAATCGTCGATGCTGACGAATACATCCGACATGGCGCAAACATTGATGCTATGGCAAAGATGCGCCCTGCATTTACCAAGGATGGCTCCGTCACGGCGGCGAACGCATCAGGCTTGAACGACGGTGCTGCGGGTGCCCTTTTGATGTCTGCCGAGAACGCGGAAAAGCGCGGCATCGAGCCCCTCGCACGCATCGCGTCCTATGCCACTGCGGGTCTGGACCCGTCAATCATGGGCGCAGGACCTATTTTCGCGTCGCGCAAAGCACTGGAAAAAGCGGGTTGGTCCGTCGATGATCTGGATCTTGTTGAAGCAAACGAGGCCTTCGCTGCACAGGCCTGTGCCGTGAACAAGGAAATGGGTTGGGACCCTGCCATCGTGAACGTGAACGGCGGCGCGATTGCGATTGGCCACCCCATCGGTGCATCCGGTGCGCGGGTTCTGAACACGCTGCTGTTCGAGATGAAACGTCGCGGTGCAAAAAAAGGCCTCGCCACTCTGTGTATTGGTGGCGGTATGGGTGTTGCTATGTGCCTCGAACGGCCCTAAAAAGATTGGGCGCGCAATAAAGTTGCGCGCCCAACGAAATTGAAGCAATAACATTACCATTGGGAGAACTACATGTCGCGTGTCGCACTTGTTACCGGAGGCAGCCGCGGGATCGGCGCTGCAATTTCAAAAGAACTTAAAGAGAAGGGCTATGCCGTTGCTGCAACCTACGCAGGCAATGATGAAGCCGCTGCCGCGTTCACGGCAGAAACAGGCATCAAGACATATAAGTGGAACGTGGCTGACTACGACAGCTCCAAAGCAGGCATCGCGCAGGTCGAAGCCGATTTGGGACCTGTCGAAGTGGTTGTAGCTAACGCGGGAATCACACGCGACGCGCCATTCCATAAAATGACCCCCGAACAATGGAAAGAAGTGATCGATACGAACCTCACAGGCGTGTTCAACACCATCCATCCGATCTGGCCCGGGATGCGGGAGCGCAAGTTCGGTCGGATCGTGGTCATCTCTTCGATCAACGGTCAAAAAGGCCAGTTCGCGCAAGTGAACTATGCCGCGACCAAAGCAGGCGATCTGGGCATTGTGAAATCACTGGCCCAAGAAGGTGCGCGCGCCAACATCAACGTCAACGCGATCTGCCCAGGCTATATCGGCACGGATATGGTCATGGCTGTGCCTGAAAAAGTACGCGAGAGCATCATCGCACAGATTCCCGCCGGCCGTTTGGGTGAGCCTGAGGAAATCGCACGCGCAGTCTCCTTCCTCGTCTCTGATGATGCAGGGTTTATCAACGGCTCCACAATCTCTGCCAACGGTGCGCAGTTTTTCGTTTAGACAAACGCGACGCTGCTCTGTTGAGAGAGGCTACATAAACGCGGGGCCAGTGGATCACTCCACTGGCCCCGTTCCATTCCGTAAGATGGCATGCACACCACCAGCGGAAAACCTTAACAGCGCTTTGGCGCACGCAACCATGAGAAAAAATCGGCCATCATGCGGCCCCGCTCTGTGTGAGCGGTTTTCATGGCGGCGCGGGCGGCGGGGTTTGTTGTGGCTTCAAACATATCATCTCTCCTTTGGGCGATCCGGCTCAGATCAATGTTTCTATCTTGATCCCAATATGCGCTTTGTGATTGCTTATAACAAATGAGACTTTCCAACCTATCAGTTAAGCTTTACTTAACTGAACATGTCCAACCGCCTTCCTCCCCTGACGGCGCTCCGCGCCTTTGATGCCGCCGCGCGCCACATGTCGTTCGCTCAGGCCGCCGCCGAGCTGAATGTCACGCCTGCCGCGCTTTCGTTTCAGATCAAATCACTTGAAGAGCATCTGGGCGCGCCCCTGTTCCGCAGGCTTAACCGTGCTGTTGAACTCACCGATGCTGGCAAGGCCCTCTCAACGGGTGCTACTGAGGGGTTTCAAACTTTGGCGACTGCATGGCGTGCAGCGCAGCGCACGCAGGACACGCAAACCCTAACTGTGACGGCTGGGCCCGCCTTTACCGCAAAGTGGCTGGCTCCGCGTCTTTATGAATTTGCCCAAGCGCATCCAGAAGTCGAGTTGCGCTTTGCGGCCTCGCTCAGCCTTGCGGATCTGACGCGTGACAACATTGATGTCGCCATCCGCTTTAGCGATTCAACATCGTCTGATCTCTACTCGCTTCCGCTGGCGGAGGAATGGGTAATGCCCGTCATGACACCTGCACTGGCCGCGCAATATCCTACGGTCGAAAGCCTGCATAATGCGCCGTTGCTCTTCGACGAATCGATCAACTTTCTCAAGGTGCCCGTAGACTGGTCGGACTGGTTCAGCGCCATGAGCGCGCCCTTCAGCCCAAAACTCGGGCCGCGCTTTTCACAATCCGACCATGCAATCGACGCCGCACTGGCAGGGGTTGGGGCCGTCATGGGTCGCCGTGCATTGGTGATCAAGGACCTCGCTGAAGGGCGGTTGGTCGCTCCTTTCCCCACCGCGCTGGCGACAGGCGCGCGGTTCAGCTTTCTTTGCCTCAAGGGCATGGAAACCCGTCAACAAATCGCTGCGTTTCGGGATTGGATATTGGAAGAGATCGAAAAAACTGCCCACATTACGGAAAACCTCACAATTCTGGAGCACCCATCTTCATGAGCCGCGCAAAGGCCACTGGCATAGGATTTGTCGCGGTGCTGCTTTGGGCGTTGTTGGCCCTGTTCACCGTGGGGTCAGCCCCCACTCCCCCGCTCCTTCTCAACACGCTCAGCTTCGGTATTGGCGGCATTGTAGGGCTCGTCTGGGCAGGGGTGAGCGGCAGCTTTGGCGAAATGCGCAAGGTCACGCTCAAGGTCTATATCTTTGGGGCGCTTGGTCTCTTTGCATATCATTTACTTTATTTCTCTGCCCTCAGGTTGGCGCCTGCGGCTGAGGCGGGTCTAATTGCCTATTTGTGGCCTCTGCTCATTGTTGTCTTCTCTGGCCTGCTCCCCTCCGAGCGGTTGCGCGGGGGCCATGTCATCGGCGCACTGCTCGCCTTTAGTGGCGCGGCGCTTATCATCACGGGCGGCGGAACGGGCCTGAGCGGTGATTATATCATAGGGTACGGGCTGGCGCTTCTGGCCGCATTCACATGGGCGGGATATTCGGTGCTGTCACGGCTAATCGGCACCGCTCCAACGGCCAGCGTGGCTGTGTTCTGCCTTGCAACAGCGGCACTTTCCCTCCCCCTCCACCTCGCGTTTGAAGACACTGTCCTACCTACCACAGCGCTGGGATGGGCCAGCATTGCAGGTCTTGGCCTTGGGCCAGTAGGGTTTGCATTCTATGTGTGGGATATCGGATGCAAGCGCGGCGATATCCAACTTTTGGGAACCAGCTCCTATGCGGCGCCGCTGCTCTCTACGCTTGCGTTGATTATGGCAGGCGTTGCTGCACCCAGTATGACATTGCTTTGGGCAGCCCTGCTTATCGCTGGCGGCGCGCTGATTGCAGCGCGCGCCAGTTTTTCTTCAAAATAACTATTGGGACAGTCGACTGATTTCTTCTTTCAGGCGCATCTTTTGCTTCTTCATGTCGGCCACTTCCAGGCCATCAATGCCGGGCGCTCGTTGGGCGGTCTCAATCGCCTCGCTCATGTCACGGTGCTTTTTCTTCAACGTCTCAAGATGTGCGTTAAGGGACATACTTCCTCCAGTTGTTAAAAGTGCAATTTCAGTGAAGCATGATCGGAATCCCAAGTCACGCCGCCCTGCAGCATAGCACCCATGTTGGTAAACAAATGCTTAAGCCTGCCTAAAAATCCAGCGCAGCCCCTGTGCGCAAGGCATCGCGGATCTGCTGGGTGTACTGATCACCATCTATATGGGTATCGCCGCGGTGCAGAATGAGGGGCGCATGCAAGCGGAAATCCGCCCGCCCCGATTTGCGCGCACGCACAATAACACGCTCTGCT
>CAWVWS010000060.1:0-15284 GCA_963933905.1 uncultured Sulfitobacter sp. | reverse complement strand
GCTGAATGAAGCATCTCGACACGCAGCTTCTGGCGGCTCATGAGGATGAGGACAGCGATGCCCTCATCACTCTCTACACCCTCGCAGCGCAGCAGGCAGCAGACATCGACACCGCCTGCTTCTACCTGACCCACGCTTATATCTTTGCATTAGAACTCGGCGATACGCGGGCCACGGCCTTGCGCGCGCAACTCGTCGCCCATGGCCGCGAAACGCCCGCCTAAGCGTCGCGCATCTGGGCATAGACATGCCATGATGCATGGCCCAGCCACGGCAGGCAGCACAACCAGCAGCCCCAAAAACGCAGGCAGCATCGCCAGCACAAGCACCACCGCGATAAACGCGGCCCAGCCGATCATGACGATAGGATTTGCACTCACAATCGAAATACTGCGCAGCATCGCAGTCACATAATCCACCTCACGGTCGAGCAGCAGCGGCAAGTCAATCACGCACATCGCATAGAGCAACAGCCCGAACACCGCCCCCACAGCAGAGCCAAGCCCCAACATCATCAAGCCATCAACGCTCAGGAACACATCCGCCGAGGACATGATATTCGTCATCGGCTTCAGTCCTAGAAACAGCGCAAAAATCATGTGGCCAAGGAAGAACCAAAACAGCAGCGCCACCATCATAAGTGCTGACAAAAACGGCAACTGTCCCGCACGCTCTGCCCATAAAACCCGCAGCACACGGCCCACGGACGGGCGCTCTCCCAGCCCCCGCAAACGCGACACCTCATATGTACCAAGCGCTGCAAAAGGCGCCGCCAGCGGAAACCCGAACACCCCCAGCACCAGCCAGAAAGTATGCCCCGCCCAAACCGCGAGCGCGGCCATCCCCCAGCCTGCAATCAAACACAGCACAGCCACAAAAATCCCAAAGGCAGGTGCCGCCAGAAAGTCGCGCCACCCCAGCCCCAGCGCACGGCGCAACAGCGCGAATGAGGGGGCGCTCATCTCTGGCACACCATGCAGGAGATGCTGGTTCATAACATCTATCCCAATATCTTTGGCGGCTGCGCACGCGGCCAATCGGTCGCCCCATGCCATTGCTGCGCCAGCCGCAGCAGCATCGCGTCACTGCCCCTTGGCCCTATCAATTGTATCCCCGCAGGCAGCCCATTCTCACCAAATCCAACAGGCACATTTACCACGGGCAACCCGATCAATCCCGCTGGGATCACAACCTGCATCCAGCGGTGGTATGTATCCATGGCCCGCCCCGCGATGCTCTCGGGATATGTCCACTCCACATCAAACGGCCAAAGCTGCGCAGAAGGCAGCACCAGCACATCCATGCTCTCAAACATCCGCGTCACTTTGCGGAACCAGTCGGAGCGCGTCATGCTCGCCCGCTGCACCTCCATCGCCGACATCGTCAGCCCCCGTTCGATCTCCCAAACGGCGGCGGGTTTCAGGAATTCACGCTTTGCCTCATCCGCATAAAGCGGCCCCATCCCGCCCGCGACAGCAAAGGAGCGCAGGTCAATCCACGACTGCCACATGGCATCCGCATCAAAAGGCGCAGGCAGCGTCTCAACCTTATGCCCCATCCCTTCCATCTGGACCAAGGCCCGCTGCGAGATGTCCGCAATGCCCTCCTCATAGGGAAACGCCCCGTCCCAATCCCCGAGCCAGCCAATCTTCAAACCCTTAGGCGCAGTATCAATCCCCGCCAGCGTGGCAGGCGCATCACGGCCCAGCGGCTCCCGCGGGTCCGCCCCCGTCATCACATCCAGCAGTGCCGCCATATCCGCAGGGCAACGCGCCATGGGGCCAGAGGTGGCCAACTGGTGCAAAAACATGTCGCCCACAGGCTCATTCGGGATCGTCCCCCATGTGGGGCGCATGCCGTAGACGTTGTTCCACCCCGCAGGGTTGCGCAGACTGCCCATCATGTCGGACCCATCCGCAACGCTCAGCATACCGCAGGCTAGTGCCGCCGCCGCCCCGCCAGAGGAGCCGCCAGCAGAGCGCGTCAAATCATACGGGTTGCGCGTTGCGCCATGCACAGGGTTAAACGTATGCGACCCCAGTCCGAACTCGGGCGTGTTCGTCTTGCCGGTGATAATCGCACCCGCAGCTTTAAGCCGCGCCACCATCAGATCATCCGTTTCCGCCACCTGCCCCGCAAACAGCGGCGAGCCCATCGACGCAGGCAACCCCGCCGCGTTGGCCAGATCCTTGATCGCGATGGGCATTCCGTGCAGCCAGCCACTGCGCGGCGCATTATCCGCCGCCCGCGCCTCGTCGCGCAAACGGTCCCCGTCGCGCAGGCTGACAATCGCGTTCACGTCGCCGTTCACCGCCTCGATCCGCGCCAACGTGGCATCCATCAGCTCAAGCGACGATATCTCGCCACTCTCAAGCGCGGCAGATTGGGCGCGCGCATCCATGTTCAATATATCCATGCGACATTATGACCAAGCATTTGATGGCGGCGCAAGAGACTATAAAAGCGAACAAGGTTTTAAACCGGCATCCTCACTCGAACGCCAGCCGCATGAGAGAGCATGACGCGCGCAGTCCAGTTGCCCAATTGTGTATGCCCGTCGCATTGTCGCCCCACCTCAAGAAGGCTTCTTTTAGCGCCACAAAACGAACAGTCACCCGACTTTGAGCCAATATCGCCCTGCCAATCCCAAACCAGCGCTAGATACTGGTGAGCAGGATGCTCGTCTCACTGTTGCGGACACCGTCCACCAGACGCACCTCCCGCAGAACGCTGTCAAATTCGGACAGGTTCTCAACGCGCACTTCGGCGATCAAATCCCATTTTCCGCTGGTGGTATGAACCGTGGTCAGCTCAGGCAACCCGCGCAACTTGTTGATGACTTGCGTTGTATTGCGCCCCGATACCTCGATCATCATGATCGCACGGATCTCGTTGACCGCGTAATCCTCGCGCACCCGCGCCGTAAACCCCAGCAACGCCCCCGAGGCAAGCAGACGGTCAATCCGCGTCTGCACCGTCGCACGCGACACCCCCATAATCTCCGCCAGCTTCGAGACAGGCGCGCGCCCGTCCTTGCGCAACAGCCCGATTAATATCCGGTCCTGATTATCGAAGATATATTTCGTCTCGGTCGTCCCAGCCATCCCAGCCTCACAATTTGTATATTCAGTATGAGCAATATGCACAATATTCTATAATAAACTTAGCAACTTCGCCCTATTATTTGCAATTGTATAATCAGACTATGGGACAACTCCAAAAAATTCGAGGTTCACCATGTCTGCGCCCAAACCATCCAAACTGGCCTATGTTCCCTTCGTCAGCGTCGCCAATATGATGCGCCTTGCCAACCACATCGGCATCTCCGAGATGCTCTGCGGTGTGGCCGACTACATAGAAGAAGACTTCCGCCGCTGGGAGTTGTTCGACAAGGCACCGCGCGTGGCCTCCCATTCCGACGTGGGCGTGATCGAATTGATGCCAACCTCCGATGGTGAGGTCTACGGCTTCAAATACGTAAACGGCCACCCCAAGAATACGGCAGAGGGGCTACAGACCGTCACGGCCTTCGGCTTGCTCGCGGATGTGCAGACGGGCTATCCTGTGCTGCTGTCGGAAATGACCCTGCTCACGGCCCTGCGCACTGCGGCAACCTCCGCACTTGTGGCGAAATACCTCGCCCCCCAAGGCGCGGACACCATGGCCCTGATCGGCAATGGCGCGCAGTCGGAATTTCAGGCACTGGCCTTTCGCGCAATCTGCAACATCACAAAATTGCGCCTTTATGATATCGACCCTGTGGCTACCGAAAAAGCGGTGCGCAACTTGTCGGATCAGGGCTTTGACCTGACCGTCTGCACCTCCGCTCAGGAGGCTATTGAGGGCGCGCATATCATCACCACCTGCACCGCAGAAAAGCAATACGCCACAATCCTCACCGAAAATATGGTCGGCGCTGGTGTGCACATCAACGCCATCGGCGGCGACTGCCCCGGCAAAACCGAATTGCATAAGGATATCCTGACCCGCGCAGACGTCTTTGTCGAATACCCGCCCCAAACGCGGATCGAGGGTGAAATCCAGCAGATGCCAGACGACTTCCCCGTAACAGAAATGTGGGAAGTCATCAGCGGCAAGGCACAGGGGCGCCGGGATGCGCGCCAGATCACGCTCTTTGACGGCGTAGGCTTTGCCACCGAGGATTTCTCCGCCCTGCGCTATCTGCGCGACAAGTTGGAAACCAATCCGTTCTTCGAGGCACTCGACATGATTGCCGACCCCGATGATCCACGCGATCTGTTCGGAATGGTCCGCCGTGCAAAGGACGGCAGCGCATAACGCAGCAATACAAGGTGCTGCGCGTTATCCTGCGCCAGCGCCGCCAATTCCCTGCTCATCAACCGACCAACCGCGCCTGTTGCGGCGACCCCGACACCGTATCGCAAACCGCCCTTTAATCAGCCTGCTTCAGGCAGATCGGCGGACGCGGCACCCCTTTGGTCTTGAGGCCTACACCCTGCACCCAATCAGACCCCAGCAATGCCAATGAAATCTCGAAGGCGTGAAACCCGTTGATAATCGGCCCTGTCCCAGCTTTTCATAGGCTTGTGCCCATGACGTAAAGGCCATCGCGCCACCGTCTTCGCACACCAATGCAGGTGCATTCGCGCGGATAAACCCGTCAAACCCACCCAACATATCGCGGTGGCTTTCCGCCAGCGCATCGGCAAAAGGCACGTCTGCGCAGGTCCCTGCGGTATATTGAATACTGCGCGGGGTTCTAAGCGGTGAGTCGCTGTAAAACCGCCACTCGCCCGAAAAGACCCCCGCCCCGATCATGCGAACATACTCGATATAGGCGCGCTCCTCACTCCAGCCGCGTGTGGCCTGTACCGCGCGCCGCATCCTGTCAGAATCCAGAAAACAACCAGGATCATCGGGAAAGGCATCCACTGCCGAGATAAAGGGAGCAACATCAGCATCAGTCGCTTTGAGGGTCGCAGTGATCTTGGGCGGCACAATCGTGCAAAATGCAGAACCAATCAGCAACCAGCCCTCATGCTCCTGCGCCTGCCCCATGGCAAGAGCAGTTTTCGCACTGGTAGGGCGCGGCACATCGGGCGCAATCACACAGCCTTCTGCCGCGTAAATGTCCAAGGCAAACAGCCCTTTGAACAAGCCAATCCAGTTATAAAAACCCATAGATGCTACACCGAGGCCTGCCAGAACAACCGCCGTCAGGATGGCCGAGCGCATTACTCGCCCTGTGCCTGCGCGCGGCTCTTGCCCGACACGGCCAACGCCAGTGTCGCCCCCATCAAGCCGTCAAGGTCGCCGTCAAGCACACCTTTGGTATCGGATGTCTCGTATTGCGTGCGCAGGTCCTTCACCATCTGGTAGGGCTGCAAAACATAAGAGCGGATTTGGTTTCCCCACCCCGCGTCGCCCGCGTTCTCATGCACTTCGTTCACAAGGGCGGAGCGTTTGTCCAATTCCATCTGATACAGACGCGACTTGAGCGCCTTCATCGCGATCTCGCGGTTCTGGTGCTGCGATTTTTCGGAACTCGTTACCACGATCCCCGTGGGGTGGTGCGTGATGCGCACGGCAGAGTCGGTCGTGTTTACGTGCTGGCCACCCGCCCCGCTTGAGCGGTAGGTGTCGATGCGAATGTCAGAGGGGTTCACTTCAATCTCGATGTTGTCATCGACAACAGGATAGACCTTCACAGAAGTGAACGAGGTATGTCGCTTGGCCGCACTATCAAAAGGCGAAATGCGCACCAGACGGTGAACGCCGCTCTCGGACTTCAACCAGCCATAGGCATTATGCCCACTGATTTTATAGGCCGCAGACTTGATCCCCGCCTCTTCCCCCGCACTCTCCGATTGCAACTCCACGGTATAGCCCTTCTTCTCGGCCCACCGCACATACATCCGCGCCAGCATTGAGGCCCAGTCGCACGACTCCGTCCCGCCCGCGCCAGAGTTGATTTCGAGGAAAGTATCGTTGGCATCCGCTTCCCCGTCGAGCAAGGCTTCCAATTCCTTTTGCGCCGCTTTCACGGCCAGTTTGGTCAGCGCCGCTTCGGCCTCACCCACAACTTCGGCATCGTCTTCCATCTCGCCCAACTCGATGAGGTCGATGTTATCCTGCAATTCGGTCTTGATATCGTTATGCACCGCCATCGCATCGACCAGCGCCTGACGGTCGCGCATCAGCTTTTGCGCCGCCGCAGGATCATCCCACAGCGTCGGATCCTCGACCCGCGCGTTGAACTCCTCCAACCGGTAAGGCGCTGTTTCCACGTTCAAACGCTGGGCCAAAAGGTCCACAGATTTGCGGATTTTATCGACGGTAGTTTGTACTTCTGCGCGCATGATCAGTTCCGATTCAAAAGAGCGGCCCCTGCTCATGCAAGGACCGCCCATGTGATAGACCAGCGCCCCGACGGCGACAAGTCGGTGCTAGTACAAACCGCCGCCAATCACGTCGCCGATTTTCGCTTTCTTGCCCACCACGGCCTTCTTGCCGGTAGAGGTGGTTACCTGCTTCACAACAGGACCGCCCACTTCTTCCACCAGCGGCAGATCGGCACCCATGGCAAACCCGCCGTCAAAGGTGACACCGAAGTCGATGAATTCGCCTTCACGGAAACACTCGGACATGACGTTATTGCCACGCGCATCAGAGCTGAGGCGCGCGCCTGTGAAACGGTCAATCTTGATGAACTCACAGCCCTCGGGCACACGGAATTTACCGCCTCCGTATTTCTGGACCGCCTTGGACATGAACCGCTGGAACACAGGTCCACACATGCCGCCACCAGAGGCAGAGCGCCCCAGACTGCGCGGCTGGTCATACCCGATGTAACAGCCCGCCACGATGTTGGAGGTGAAGCCCACGAACCAAACATCTTTGGCATCGTTGGTCGTTCCCGTCTTGCCCGCCGTAGGCACACCTAGATTGACAGTTTTGCGTGCTGTCCCGCGCTCGACAACACCTGTCATCATCGAGGTAAGCTGGTACGCCGTCACAGGATCCATGACCCGCTCACGGTTGGAGGTGACACGTGGCCCCTGACCCGCCGCCAGCGTAGGCTGGTTACAGTCATCACAAATCCGCTTGTCGTGCTTGTACACCGTGCGACCATAACGGTCCTGCACACGGTCCACCAAGGTCGGCTCGACCCGCTCACCGCCATTGGCAAACATCGCATAGGCCGCAACCATCTGGTACAGCGTGGTCTCCTGAGAGCCCAAAGCATTCGCCAGAACAGGCGACAGGTTTTCATAGACGCCAAACCGCTCGGCATAGTCGCCAACCACGTTCATCCCCACCGTTTGGGCCAGACGAATGGTCATCAGGTTGCGCGACTGCTCGATCCCTGTGCGCAACGGCGTCGGTCCGTAATAGCGGTTGGAGGAGTTCTGCGGACGCCACACACCCTGCGGAGTGTTGATCACAATCGGCGCGTCCACAACAATCGTCGCAGGCGTATAACCACTGTCGAGGGCCGCCGCAAAAACAAACGGCTTGAAGCTTGAGCCGGGCTGACGCTTGGCCTGTGTGGCACGGTTGAACACCGACGCCTGATAGCTAAAGCCGCCCTGCATCGCGATCACACGGCCCGTGTTGACGTCCATCGCCACAAAACCGCCCTGCACTTCGGGCACCTGACGCAATGTCCAGCGGATGAACGATCCATCGGCATCTATGACCATGCGGCGCACCAGCACCACATCGCCCACTTCCACCAGATCACCACGGTTGCCAAGGCGGCCATTTTCCAGACGCTTGCGCGCCCACTCCATATCTTTTGGCGGAACCCAGTTGCCGCCCTCGTCATTCTCGACACTCTCGATGCCCAAACGCGCACCCTGCGGTCCAGTCTCTAGGACAACAGCAGGAAACCACTGCGTCTCGAGCGTGATATCACGCGGCACACGCAGCTTGGACAGCGCATCACGCCATGTGGCCTCATCGACCAAAGCTTCAGCAGGCAGGGTCTGCTCCGTCCCACGCCAGACGCCTTGACCACGGTCAAAGTTTTCCAACTCGCGGCGCAGCGCATCGGCTGCAATCGGCTGCATCTCGTTGTCGATGGTGGCGCGCACGCTCAGACCACCGGTGAAAAACTCACCCTCGCCAAAATCCTCTGACAGCTGGCGGCGGATTTCATCGGTAAAGTAATCACGCGGCGGCAGGTCCGCCTTAAAGCTCTCAAAATCACCGTTCTGCACTGACAAAAGCGGCAGGTTGCGCTCCTGCTCATAGGCGGCTTCGGTGATATATCCGTTCTCTTTCATCTCGCGCAGCACGAAATTGCGACGCGCCATCAGGCGGTCCTTGCGGCGCACAGGGTGGAAATCCGACGGCGCTTTTGGAAGGCTCGCCAGTGTCGCCGCCTCATGGGGGGCAAGCTCGCTCAAGGTCTTGTTGAAGTAGGTCTGGCTCGCCGCCGCCACGCCATAGCTGTTTTGCCCGAGGAAAATCTCGTTCAGATACAACTCCAGAATTTTTTCCTTCGGCAGTGCCTCTTCTACACGTGCGGCGAGGATAATCTCCTTCACCTTACGCTCCGCACGGCGATCACCACTCAGCAAAAAGTTCTTCATCACCTGCTGCGTAATCGTCGAGGCTCCGCGCACGTCCTGACCGCGCGTGCGCACCGCATCAATCGCCGCCGCACCGATACCGCGCAGGTCATAGCCGTCATGCTCGTAGAAATTCTTGTCTTCCGCCGAGATGAACGCCTGCTTGATCAGGTCGGGTATCGTGTCGGCAGGCGCGAACAGGCGGCGCTCCTTGGCGAATTCGTCAATCAAACGGCCCTGACCGGAGTAAATCCGGCTGATCGTTGGTGGCGTATAGGACGCAAGGGATTCGTGGCTGGGCAAATCGCGCCCGTACATCCAGAAAACCGCACCAATAGTGAGGGCAACCATGCCTACCGACATGGTCAGGGTGGTAAAAATACCCCCGAAGAACGACAGGATCATCCGAAACACGCAGCAACGCTCCTTGAATGGCGCTTGTATTGCACTGTCTATACCCGCAAAGGCACAGATCGTCAAAAAGGCATACCGCCTGTTTTAAGGGGAATAAGGGCGATTAACCGCCTAAATCCAGCGTCCTGACAGAGCGCCCTATTGACGCACCAGCGCTTTACGCCCTTCAACAGCATCCCACCATGACAGAACACCCTTTGCCATCCCCTCTGCCATGCCCCGCCGCCAGATCGGATCACCAAGGTTGGCAAGGTCGCGGTCAGAGCTGAGAAATCCGATTTCGACCAGCACAGAAGGGATATCCGCAGACTTCAACACCGAGAAACCCGCCTCGCGCAGCGGCCTGCGGTTCATCGGCCCCCCCGCCGCCGCCATCCCTTCGGCCAGCGTCATCGCCAACGCGGCGGAGCGCGGCCCCGTCTCCTGCCGCGCCAGATCCAGCAGCACTTGAGCCACCTGATCGTCTGATCCCGTCAAATCCGCCCCCGCAATGATGTCAGAGCGGTTGTGCCGTGCGGCCAGATGCTCGGTCGCCTCATCGCTGGCCTCCTCCGAGAGGGTGTAAACCGTGGCCCCCTTGGCCCCGCCTTGGCTCAGATTGTCCGCATGCAGCGAGATAAACAAATCCGCCTCGACCTGATGGGCAATCGCCACCCGCGTCTCAAGGGCCACAAACACATCGCTTTCGCGGGTCAGTACCACATCCACGTCCATCCGCCGCAGGGTCTCCGCCATCGTCTGGGCAAAGCTGAGCATAAGCTCCTTTTCGTTCACCTCTTCGCGCTCTGCACCCGGATCAATGCCCCCGTGCCCAGGGTCCAGCACCACCACAAAACGGTCTGCACCCTTGCGCGCTGGCTTGGGCGCGCTCAGGAATGCGGGGGTCCAGTTGGGATCGACAGGCGCACCCGAAGCCTTGGCAAACTCCTCTGCACTGACCGTCTTGAGCGTTATTTCAAGGGCTGCGTGCCCCGTGTTGAGGTCCACAGGCATCCCGATCTCGCGCGGCAACATCGGCTCCGCCATATCCGCCACCAGACGCGACCAACCGGGTTGGAACGCCCCGAACCGCACCGCTGCAAAGCGTCCGCCTTCACCAATCAGATCCGCCGCCCTTAGGCCGCGAAAATCAACCTCCCGAAAATCCACCACCAGCCGTGCAGGATTATCCAGCGTGAACACCCGAAACGGCACCCCTTGGCTCAGCTTGAGCGTCAAGTCAGTCCGCCCGAACCAGCCATCCTCGATCACACTGGCCTCAGGCTCCACCCGCGCAAGCGCGCTCAATTCTTGAGACACTGCATAAACAGGGGCGCATAAGCA
Organism: uncultured Sulfitobacter sp.; assembly: GCA_963933905.1. Taxonomy (GTDB): domain Bacteria; phylum Pseudomonadota; class Alphaproteobacteria; order Rhodobacterales; family Rhodobacteraceae; genus Sulfitobacter. The sequence goes on along the minus strand of CAWVWS010000060.1, from coordinate 4,989 downwards.
CAAGATAAGGCTAAGTAAAATTCGTTTCATCACTGCTCCGGCCATTGGTTTTTGCATGGCACTTTTGCGCAACATACCACCGACCCGCGCATGCGGTCCAGCAGATCAGCGCGCCGCCATAAACGCCGCCAACCGCGACAGACCTTCGCGAATATCCTGCGTACTGCGTGCATAGGAAAACCGCATCGTGGTATGTCCGCGCAGGGGATCAAAATCCAGACCGGGCGTCACCGCCACCCCCGCCTTCTCTAAAATCTCGGCAGCCAGCGCGCGGCTGTCCTGCGTGATCTCACTCACATCGGCATAGACGTAGAACCCGCCATCAGGCGGCGCAATCTTGTCAAATCCCGCTTTGGGCAAACCGTCCAACATCAGCGCACGGTTGGCACGGTATACATCCATGTTCGCCTCCAACTCATCCACACAATCCATCGCCGCCAGTGCCGCCACCTGAGAGGCATGCGGCGCACAAATAAACATATTCTGCGCAATCCGCTCCACCACCCGCACCTGATCGTCAGGCACCACCATCCAGCCCACGCGCCAGCCCGTCATGCTGAAATACTTCGAGAAACTGTTGATGACATAGCACTCGTCGGCGATCTCAAGTGCCGTCACCGCCTTCTTCTCATACTCGATGCCATGGTAAATCTCGTCCGAAATGAACGAGGCTCCCGTCCCGTGACACGCATCTATCAACGCGCTCATCGCAGGCTTATCCAGCATCGTCCCCGTCGGATTCGCAGGCGAGGCGACCATCAACCCGCGCAAATCCATCTCTGCAAAATCCGCTGGCACAGGTTGAAAGCGGTTTTCCGCCGCTGTCGGCAGGTCCACAGGCACCATCCCCAGCGCGCTCAAAATCTGGCGGTAACTCGGATAACCCGGCGCCCCAATCCCCACACGGTCGCCACTGTCAAAGAGCGCCGTGAAGGCCAGCAAGAACCCCGCCGAAGACCCCGATGTGACCACCACGCGGCTCGGGTCGAGGTCCAAATTATACCACTCCCCATACATCCTTGCGATCCGTTCGCGCAGCGCTGGCAGGCCAAGGGCAACCGTATACCCCAACGGTCCCGCCGCCATCGCCGCACTCAACGCATCCGCCGCAGGCTTGGGCGCACCGGTGCCGGGCTGGCCTACTTCCATATGGATAATATGCCGCCCCGCCGCCTCGGCACGCGCTGCGGCCTGCATAACATCCATCACAATAAAGGGATCGACTTCAGATCGGCTTGAATTCCGCATGATGCTGCTCCTAGAGTGCTTTCATGCGCTTTCACCTGATCCGACTTCTGCCGTCAATAGCGGCCCTGCTCTTGGCCACCCTTCTGGCCCTGCCCGCCCATGCCATCGGCCTGCTGCGCGATGCGGATATGGAACACGCGCTCAAACAGATCGGCGCGCCCGTGGTGCGTGCCGCAGGGCTCAATCCCAATACTGTCAAAATCCTCATCGTGAACGACAGCTCGCTCAACGCCTTTGTCGTGAGCAACGATGCCATCTTTCTGCACTACGGCCTGATCAACAAACTCGACAGCGCCGCGATGCTGCAAGGGGTCATCGCCCATGAGGCCGCCCATATCGCCAATGGCCACCTCGCGCGGCGCATGACCAACTTTGCCAATTCGCGCACAATTGCGGGCCTAGGCCTTGCGCTTGCGGCTGCCGCCGCGGCATCAGGCAACGCAAAAGCGGCAGGTGCCATCGCCCTCGGCTCCACCAGCTCGGCCCAAGGGGCGTTTCGCGGCCACACCCGCGAGGAAGAAGCCTCCGCCGACCAATCCGCGGTGCGCTTCATGAAATCCGCAGGGGCCTCCCCCGAAGGCCTGCTCGACACGCTCAAGATTTTCGCAGGTCAGGAAACCCTCAGCGTCGGTCGCCAAGAGCCCTATATGCGCTCCCACCCGCTCAGCCGTGACCGCGTGCGCGCAGTTGCGGGTGCCGTGGCTTCCTATGGCACGCTGCCCCCTGATCCCACCGCCGAATACTGGTTTGCGCGGCTCAAGGGCAAACTCACCGCCTATACCCACGCGCCCCGCTGGACCTTGCGCCGCTTGCGCTCGGAGCCTTATGCAGATGTGCGCCTGCTGCGCGAAGCTGTGGCCCACCACCGCAATTCCAATACCAAAAAGGCCCTCGCCGCCATCGACAAAGCGATTGCCGCGCGCCCCAATGATCCCTTCCTGCGCGATCAAAAAGGCCAGATCCTGCTGGAAACCCGCAACTTTTCCGCCGCCGCCAATACCCATGCCAGTGCTGTGCAACGCGCCCCCAATGACCCGCTTTTGCTGTCAAGCTATGGCCGCGCCCTGCTGGCGTCGGGTCAGGTAAAATCCGCCCTGAACGCGCTTGAAAAATCCCGCCGTCAGGACTTCCGCGACAGCTCCATGCTGCGCGACCTCACCACGGCCTATGCCAAGGCAGGCCAGACCGGCATGGCCGCCCTCACCACCGCCGAGCGTTTTGCTCTTCAGGGGCGGATCAAAGACGCCGGCATCCACGCCAAACGCGCCTCCGGACTTTTGTCACGGGGCTCCGGCCCTTGGCAACGCGCCCAGGATGTGTTGATTGCTTCCGAACGCGCCAAATAACGAGAGTAGACTGATATGAAACGCCTTATTGCCACCACTTCCCTGCTGGGACTGCTTGCCACAACGGCCTTCGCCGATGATCTCAAGCCGATGACCGATGAAGAGCGCGCGCTATTTCGCGCCGAAGTCCGCGCCTATCTGTTCGAGAACCCCGAAGTGATCATGCAGGCCGTCGAAATTCTCCAGAACCGCGAAGCCGAAAGTCAGGCACAGGCCGACTTCACTCTGGTGAGCAACAATGCCGAGGCGATTTTTAACGATGGCTATTCCTTTGTGGGCGGCAATCCTGACGGCGACATCACACTGGTCGAGTTCCTCGACTACCGCTGCGGCTATTGCAAACGCGCCCATGGCGAAGTCGCCGAACTTTTGCAAAATGATGGAAACATCCGTTGGATCGTGAAAGAGCTGCCCATCCTTGGCGATGCCTCCGTCCTCGCCTCGCGCTTTGCCATCGCCGTGAAACAGGTCGCAGGGGGTGACAGCTACAAGGCTGTGGGCGACGCTCTGATGAGTTTTCAGGGCGAGATCACGATGCCTGCCCTCACCCGCTTGGGCAACACCTTCGGGCTGGACATGGAGGCCATTGAGGCCCGCATGAACTCCGACGAAGTCACCGCCGAGATCGCCACCACCCGCGAACTCGCAGGCACCCTCGCCATTTCAGGCACACCCACATTTGTCATGCAGGACGAGCTTTTGCGCGGCTATCTACCCCTCGACCAGATGCAGGCCATCGTCGTCGACAAACGCGGCTGATGCACATTCTACTGGCAGCGGTGATTGCACTGCTGCCAGTCTTTGCACTTCCAGCACGTGCCGAAGCCCCCCTGATCCTTACCGACGGACGCAGCGATAGCGCCCCCGCGCCCCTCATCATCGTCCTGCACGGTTTCACTGGCTCAGGCCGCGCGATGCAGCGCAAAACGGGTTTTGACGCGCTGGCCCGAGCCCATGGGTTTAACGTGGCCTACCCCTCTGGCCCACATCGCCGCTGGGACGACAGCAGCCCCACCTCCTCCGATGTGGCCACCCTCACAAACCTCATCACCACCCAAATTGCCGAAGGCCGCGCCGATCCTTCCCGCATCTATCTCGCTGGCCACTCGAATGGCGGTGCCATGGCCCTGCGCATGGCCTGCACCCGACCCGACCTTATCCGCGCCATCGCCGTGGTTGCCATGAACGCGCGCGCAGACCGCATTGTAAGGATGGTAGGCCTCTGCCCGCCTTGTTAATCCACGGCAGCGCTGATCCGATTGTCCCACCCGAAGGTCTGCCACCCAGCCGCCAGCACAATGGCCTCCTCTCCACTTCGGAAACCCTCAGCCAGTGGTCACATCGCAACCGCTGCGGCCCGACCGCCCCAATACAGAGTTTTAACCAGACAGGCGGCGACACCACCGCCGACTTCGTCCGATACACAAGCTGCACCGCGCCCCTCCTGCACATCACGCTGCGCGGCCACGGTCACGAATGGCCCGGCGCAGGCCCCCGCGCCAGATGGATACAAGGTCCTGCCAGCCGCGAGTTGGACGCCGCCGCTGCAATCTGGAAATTTTTTGCAAGTCCCTAAATTAGCACAATAATATATTTGTACGGCTAATATTTCGTGATATCTTGGCGTTATGCCACCAACCAACTCAGGGATGTATCCGTGCACAGTTATTTCCCAAGTAAATCAGACTTCCATGACCGCCTAAAACGCAACGGCTGGCAGTTTGCATTCAGCTATGCGCTGCTTTTTGGTGTCGCCATTTGGCACGGGAATGTTTCGCCCTTCCTCTTTTTGCTCATCGGCCTTGTTGTGACGGCGCTAAACCTCGCACAAACAGCGCTGACAGCGGGCGCACCCCATCCCAACGGTATGCTCGCCAAACCCGACATGACCACAATGCCCCGCCGCAAAAGATACGCCTATTATGTAATCGAAGGGCTGCACTGGACTGCGGTAATGGTTGCGGTTTTCGCGTCATCGCTCAACGGACAGGACGTCGTGATCTGGCTCGTCTGTGGTCAACTCTTTGCACTTGGCATGAGCTTTTTCTCCGAACGCGCCCTGCGCAAACAGGCCTAGATCACACCGATAAACCGCTCTGGCAACTGATATTGCGTCTCATAGCTGGGGCGGTTGAACTCGTAAAATCCCGTCTCACCCGGCGCCTTGAACGAGCGGTGCATACGCTTGCGCATAAAGCCGAGGTCGAACCCCTCCTCCAGCGTCAAGTTCGCGAACCCCTCGAACATCTTACGGTCCTCGCCCGCTCCTCCGAGAACCAGTGCCGCCCGATCGAAGTGCCTTTGATATCATCCCCCATCTCGCGGGTGATCGCATTGCGACGGTCCATCGCCCCCGTATACTGATCCACATCGCAAAACTTCAAATGCAGCAGAT
>CAWVWS010000059.1:0-15324 GCA_963933905.1 uncultured Sulfitobacter sp. | reverse complement strand
TACTTTGGCATATTAGATTACCCACACGTTTTACCCACACTAGAGAGGCAAATAGTCCAACATATCAGGTTAAATAGGAAGTTTTTGGTATTTTGCCACTAACAAATGGTTAATGACACTGCGGAATTATGACAAACCGTTAACCTTTACCGCTGCGTGGTCTGCCAGTTCGGATGTATCCACGGCTGGTCATTTGACGCCGCCAATGGGTCCTTGCCCAGCACATGGTCCGCCATCTTCTCCCCCACCATAATCGAAGGTCCGTTGAGGTTTCCATTGGTGATACGCGGAAAGATCGAGCTGTCGACGACACGCAAGTTTTCCACACCAATCACACGGCCATGGCTGTCCACCACGGCATCCACATCGTCGTTGCTGCCCATTTTGCACGTGCCGCACGGGTGATACGCGCTCTCCGCATGCTCGCGCACAAAGGCATCAATCTCGTCATCAGACTGCACCTCCGCGCCCGGCTGGATTTCATGTTTTACAAAGGGCTTGAACGCTTCTTGGGCAAAGATTTCGCGCGTCAGGCGGATACAGCGGCGCCACTCCTCCCAATCGTCGGGATGGGACATATAGTTAAACAGAATCTTAGGATTGTCCGCAGGATTGCTCGAGCGTAGCGTTACGCGCCCCCGCGATTTGGAACGCATCGGCCCGACATGGGCCTGAAATCCGTGCCCTTCCGCGGCCGCCTGCCCGTCATAGCGCACAGCGATAGGCAGGAAGTGATACTGGATATCAGGATAAGGGACACCTGCACGCGAGCGGATAAAGGCCGCACTCTCGAACTGGTTCGACGCACCCATGCCCTTTTTGGTGAACATCCACTGCGCCCCGATCACGGCCTTCGAGATCATGTTCCAGTGTTTATACAGCGTGATCGGCTGGCTCGCCGCCATCTGCATATAGACTTCGAGATGGTCCTGAAGGTTGCCACCCACACCAGGCCTGTCGACAACAACTTCGATACCATGCTCCTTGAGATGCGCCGCAGGACCAATCCCCGACAGCATGAGTATCTTGGGCGAGTTTATGGAAGAGGCCGCCAGCAACACCTCGCGACCTGCCCGAATAACCTCAACCTTGCCGCCCCGTTCGACCTCAACGCCCACAGCGCGACCGCTATCAATCACCACCCGCCGCACGAAGGCACGGATAATCTCGACATTGTCGCGCTTGAGCGCAGGACGCAGATAGGCATTGGCAGCGGACCAGCGCCGCCCTGCGTGCACCGTCTGCTCCATCGGGCCAAAGCCCTCCTGCTTTTCGCCATTATAATCGTAGGTCGCCTCATACCCCGCCTGCTTGCCCGCCTCGACAAAGGCGGCAAACAATGGGTTCTCACGCGGCCCACGGCTCACATGCAACGGACCATCCTTGCCACGCCAATAACTGTCGCCCCCATGTCCGCCGTCATGCCACGTCTCCATGCGACGGAAATAGGGCAACACATCCGCATAGCTCCAACCGTCCGCACCGCTGTCACGCCAATGATCATAGTCCATCGCATGACCGCGCACATAGACCATCCCGTTAATCGATGAGGACCCGCCAATGACCTTGCCACGCGGACAGACCAATTCACGCCCCCCCAAATGCGGCTCAGGCTCGGACAGATAGCCCCAGTCATAGCGCTTCATGTTCATCGGATAGCTAAGCGCTGCTGGCATCTGGATGAACGGTCCCGCATCCGTGCCGCCATGCTCGATCACCAGCACCGAAGCCCCCGCCTCACCCAGACGGTAGGCCATGGCACAGCCTGCACTGCCCGCGCCTACAATTATAAAATCAGCTTCCATCAAACTCTTTCACTTCATGTGATTCCGCGACGGGTCAAGGAGGCCAAAGGCCCGCGCCGTGGCGCGCTTGTCCTTGAGGCGTCGGGGAATCGCCCCAAACTTGGTGAGGTGACTTGAGGATCAGATTGAGCCCTCAAGCACCTCTCAGCAAAACGGGAAGGACTTTTCAGCCACTCCCGCCTTTTGTTATTTCGCGTCCACATCAGCCACACAGGTCAAAACATGTAATGCGCGTCAGCGCTCCGCTGGATCACGCTGCCATTCAGAAGGGCGCTTCCATATCGCCCATGCGCACATAAACCGACTTCACTTGGCTATAATGCTCAATCGCCGCTTTGGAGTTTTCACGCCCCACACCAGAGGCCTTCATGCCACCAAATGGGGCCTCTACCGGCGCGTCGTTATAGCTGTTGATGAAGCAGGTGCCCGCCTCCAATGCCGCCACAACGCGGTGGGCACGAGACAGATCACGGGTAAACACACCAGCGGCCAATCCGAACTCGGTATCATTGGCACGGGCCAACACATCGGCTTCATCCTCGAAATCCAGCACTGCCATCACAGGGCCAAAAATCTCCTCGCGTGCGATGACCATGTCATCGGTCACATCGGCAAAGACGCAGGGCTGCATATAGAACCCCGCCCCCTCAATCGCTTTGCCGCCATAGACGACCCGTGCGCCCTCGGCCTCGCCCTTGGCGATATAGTCGAGCGCGATGTCCATCTGACGCTTAGACACCATCGGCCCAAAGCTGGTGACGGGGTCCATCGGGTCGCCGATCACGGCATTGTCCAACCGCTCGGCCAGACGTTTCAGAAAGGCGTCTTTCATAGAGGTATGAACAAACACACGCGTCCCGTTTGAGCAGACCTGACCAGAGCTATAGAAATTCGCCATGATCGCGCCAGAAACGGCGTTCTCGATATCGGCGTCCTCGAAAACGATCATCGGGGATTTGCCACCCAGCTCCATGGTGACATGCTTCATGCCCGCCGCCGCCGCGGCATAGACTTTGCGGCCCGTAGGTACAGAACCTGTCAGCGAGACTTTGTCCACGCGGGGATCAGTAACCAAAGCGGCCCCTACATCACCCAGACCTTGGACAACATTATACAGACCCGCAGGCAGGCCCGCCTCGTGCAAAATTTCCGCCACTTTGAGCGCGCTTAATGGCGTCGTCTCGGAGGGTTTGAACACCACCGAATTGCCGCATGCCAGCGCAGGCGCGCCTTTCCAGCAGGCGATCTGCGTGGGGTAGTTCCATGCGCCAATGCCCACACAAACGCCCAGCGCCTCTCGTCGGGTATAGACCCAGTCTTCGCCCAACTGGATATGCTCGCCCGTCAGGGTCGCGGCCATACCGCCGAAATATTCCAGCGCATCCGCACCCGACGTCGCATCGGCCACCGAAGTCTCCTGATAGGGTTTGCCCGTGTCATAGGTCTCAAGCACGCTCAGATCGTGGTTCCGCTCGCGCATAATATCGGCAGCACGGCGCAGGATGCGACCCCGCTCGGTCCCGCTCATCGCAGCCCATGCGGCTTGGGCCGTTTTCGCGGCATGCAAGGCTTGCTCGATAATCGCAGGTGTTGCGGCATGCACGGTGGCGATCACTTCGCCCGTGGCGGGATAAATCACATCAATCGGTGTACCTGCGGTGTCTTCGACATAGGCGCCATTGATAAAATGGCTGGCGGTGGGTTGGGTCTGCATCATCTCTCTCTTTTCATCGGATATCGGTATTTGCCGCGTCTGGTGTTTCTATTCCCCACGCGGAAAGCGTTTGTTTTCTTCCAGCACGTTGAGGTCCATGTGGTTGCGCATAAAAGCCTCGGAAGCGAGCCGCAGCGGCTGGTAGTCCCATGGGTAATACCCGCCCGAGCGCAGCGCCTCGTACACCACCCAACGCCGCGCTTGGGATTTGCGGACATCGGCGTCATAAGCGGCAAGGTCCCAGCGTACTTCGGATTTCGCTTTGAGTTGGGCCAGCGTTCCCGCCTGTGCTGGGACTTGGGCGAGGTTGGTTAGCTCGTGTGGGTCAGCCTCAAGGTCGAACAACTGGTCCGCATCCAACGCACAGCGGTTATACTTCCACTTGCCATAGCGCAGCGAGACCAGCGGAGAATATGACCCCTCCGCGGCGTATTCCATCGCCACAGGCTCGGTGCGCTCAACCCCCTGCCCCATAGGCACAAGGCTCTGGCCTGTCGTCCATTCCGCGACCTCCTCCATGCTCACCCCTGCCAGATCACAAAGCGTAGGGCAGACGTCGATATTGCTCACAGGTGTGGTCTGTAGTCCCGCCTCCATCTGGGGCGCGCAAATCATCATCGGCACGCGGGAGGAGCCCTCAAAGAAGGACATCTTGAACCACAAGCCCCGCTCCCCCAGCATATCGCCGTGGTCTGAGACGAACACGATGATCGCCTCTTGGCGCGTGTCCTCCAGCGTTTGCAAAATCTCGCCGACCTTGTCGTCGAGATAGCTGATGTTGGCGAAGTACGCACGGCGCGAGCGTTTGATATCTTCTTCGGTGATGTTGAACTCACGCCAGTTGTTGGCGTCGAAAATCCGCTGCGAATGGCTGTCATGATCGTCGTAATCCATCGCGGGGATTACGGGCAGCAGATGTTCGCAGCCCTCGTACAAATTCCAATATTTCTTGCGCGCAACATAGGGGTCATGGGGATGCGTGAAGCTGGCCGTGAGGCACCATGGCCGCGCATTCAATCCACGCGACAACTCATAAATCTTGCGCGTTGCCTCATAGGCTACGGCATCGTCGTATTCCATTTGGTTCGAAGTTTCGGCCACGCCCGCACCCGTGACGCTACCCATGTTGTGATACCACCAGTCAATCCGCTCCCCCGGTTTGCGGTAATCGGGGGTCCAGCCGAAATCAGCGGGATAGATGTCTGTGGTCAGACGCTCCTCAAAACCGTGAAGCTGGTCTGGCCCTACGAAATGCATCTTGCCTGCAAGGCAGGTCTGATAGCCTGCGCGGCGCAAGTGATGCGCGTAGGTAGGGATGGAAGACGCAAACTCCGCCGCATTGTCGTAGACGCCCGTGGCACTGGGCAACTGGCCCGACATAAACGCCGCCCGCCCCGGTGCGCAAAGTGGCGAAGCCGTATAGGCATTTTTGAAACGTGTGGAACGGGCCGCCAGCTTTTTGAGGTTGGGCGCATGCAGCCACTCGGCAGGACCATCGGGAAAGAGCGTGCCGTTGAGTTGATCCACCATGATGATCAGGATATTGGGCTGGGTCATTTTGCGGCTTTCACAATCATTTCCAAAGCCTTCAGGGCGGTCTGTTGCGCGTCCCTGCTGGACCCGTCCTCGGAAAGGGCCGCACGCAAATATAGACCGTCAATAAGAGCAGCCAGCGTTTCGGCATGCGCTTGTGGTGTGGCGCTGAGCGGGCGCAGCGCATGGGTAAGGTTCGAGCGCAGGCGTGACTGATAAACCGCCAAAAGCTGCTTCATCTGCGGCTGGGTCGGGGCGGCGGCATAAAGGGTCATCCATGCGGCAACCGTCTCGGGCGCAAAGCATGTCTCGTCAAAACTGGCTGTGATGATTGCTTCGGCACGGGCCAGCGGTGTTGTGGCCCCCCTGAGGCTTTGGCGCACAACGGCACCATACTCACCAAGGATATGCCGCATTGCAGCCAAAAGTATCTGGTTCTTTCCGCCGAAATAGTGATGCGCGAGTGCCGTAGACATGCCTGCCGTTTTGGCGATCTGGCCCACAGTCACGTCAAGCGATTGCGCGCGTCCGATCTCGGCGATTGTTGCCTGCACCAGTGAGGCGCGGCGCAGCGGTTCCATCCCGAGTTTTGGCATCAGATTCGACCCTTCCTGAATATGGAAGGCAGGGTGATCTTTTTATATTGATCCGTCAATCAATATAAAATCAACCCTTAGTGGCAGGCGCATCCGGCGTCACATGGCGTTTCAGCATCGCCTCACGCCACGTGATGAACGTGACAGAGCCGAGGATCACAATTCCACCCAGAATGACCCATATATCGACTGCCTCCCCAAACCAGAGCGCACCAAGAAGCGTGGCCCAGATCAACTGGAGGAACGTCACAGGCTGCGTCACCGTCATGGGGGCAGCAGCAAAGGCAAGGGTCATAGTGTAATGTCCAGCCGTTGCAAACACAGCCACACCTGCAAGAAAAGCAAGTTCGCGCGCGTTAGGTGTCACCCAATCGGCAAAGGCAAAAGGCGCAAGGCCAATGGTCACAAAGACCGATAGCAGCCCGACAACCACCCCCGGTTTGACCTCATCCGCCATGATTTTCGCCAAGAGGTAGCTGCCTGCAAAGACAACGGCCGCCATCAGCATGGCCAGATGGCCGTCGCTAACCTCGCGAAATCCGGGGCGCAGAATGATTGCCGCCCCCGCAAGGCCCAGCAGAACCGCCACAATGCGCCGTGCCGCTAACCGCTCGCCCAGAAATACCGCAGCGCCGATGGTCACATAGATCGGCGCGAGATAGCCCATGGCAGTGACTTCGGCGATGGGAATGCGCACCATGGCATAGAACCATAAGATCACACCGCCCGCGTGGAAAAAGCCGCGCATGGAAAATAACATCCATTGCCGTTTGGTCAGATGGGCAGCCCGCAACGCGCCCAGCGAGGGCAGCAAAAACACAAGCCCCATCGCATAGCGCAGAAACGCCGCCTCCCCCGGAGGCAGGCGCGGCCCCATGGTTTTGACCAGTGCCGTGACCATGATGAAACAGATGCCCGTTACAAACATCCAGAAGATGCCCACAATCGGCTGATGGGGAGTGCGTGTTACCATTGGTCAAGTTGACCGTAGTTATGGATTACGCGCAAGGGCTTACTGGGTCAGCAGCGCGACACCAATCGACCACATTGTGACAGCAATCAACGCATCAAGAATACGCCAACTCACCGGCTTGGCGAATACCGGCTGCAAAAGGCGCGCGCCGTAGCCAAGGATGAAAAAGAAAATCGCACTTGCCGCTATCGCGCCCACGGCAAAGGCCGTCCGATCAGGATATTGCGCTGAGACAGACCCCACCAGCACCAGTGTATCAAGATAGACATGGGGGTTGAGAAAGGTAATGGCCAAGAGCGTCAGGATTGTCCGCTTGAGTGATTGAACCGGCGCACCCGCAGCCTCCAACACTTCACCCCCGCGCCACGCGCTCCATGCCGCGCGGGTGCCATAGGCCAGCAGGAAAGCCGCACCACCATAGCGCATCGCTGTCTCGAACCACGGCACTGCCTCGGCCAATGCGCCAAAGCCCGCAACGCCCGCCGCAATCAATAGCGCGTCGGTAATCGCACAGGTCAAACAGACCCAGAACACATGTTCGCGCCGCAACCCTTGCCGTAAAACAAAGGCATTCTGTGCTCCAATCGCAAGGATCAGCGACAGACTGAGCAGAAAACCGGGAATAAACGACGACATGGGAAATTGGCCTTGTGGCTGGGTCACGAACAAGCCTTTGGCCTAGGTCTGCTGGCCGCGATTGTCCAGACGTTACAGCCCCCTCACAACAATGCGTTTTGCGTGTTATCGCGTTTGGGCGTAACTTCGACAAAGTGAAGGGTTATTATCTTTTTATTACCTTTCAATGTGTTATTCGAAACGACCGAAAAAACCTAAAAAATCGCCCCCTCACGTGAAACTGAACAGCCCCCTCTGGCGTATATCAATATGAGTGCCTATCTGCACCGTTAGAGATTAAGGAAAAGCAGATGACCGAGACAACCAAGAAGCTAGAAATTAGCCCTATAGAGCTGGATCTCATCGCAAACGCGCTTGAGACCCAATTAAAGATCCTTTGCATGCAAGCCAGCGCTGGCGGGCACGGCGCGCTCGCGCGCCTAAACGAGGTAAAGCGGGTGCTTGCAACAATCGCATCGCACCGCGAAGACACAAGCCCCCCCCGTACCGAGAATATCGGGTTGTGGGGGCTTATGCGCTCCATGCATCAGGCGACCTGATACTTTAGCGGATTGCACAGCGGTTCGTTTTTCACGGCGGCGCAGATACTCTCATATAGCAGATACAAAAAAGGCCGCTGCGTTTGAATGCAGCGGCCTTTTTGCAGCATGGAACGTGCGCGTTACTCCAGCGCTTCCATCACCTCGTCAGAGGCCTCGAAGTTGGCAGTCACACGCTGCACATCGTCGTCATCTTCCAGCGCATCAATAAGCTTCATCAGCTTTTGCATCCCCTCAAGGTCCAGCTCGGTCGTAACAGTCGGACGCCAGATCAGTTTGGTGCTATCGCTTTCGCCCAATTCAGCCTCAAGTGCGGTGGACACTTCGTTAAGATCGGTATCGGCACAATAGATCACATGCCCGTCCTCGGAGCTGTCGACATCTTCGGCACCCGCTTCAATCGCGGCCATCATAACAGTATCGGCATCACCAACCGAGGCGGGATACATAATCTCGCCCTTGCGGTCGAACATGAACCCGACGCTGCCTGTCTCTCCCAGATTACCGCCGTATTTGGTGAAGGTAGAGCGCACAACAGATGCCGTGCGGTTGCGATTGTCAGTCATTGTCTCGACAATCACGGCAACGCCACTTGTGCCATAGCCTTCATAGCGGATTTCTTCATAATCCTCCGCATCGCCCCCTGTCGCCTTCTTGATCGCACGGTCGATGTTATCTTTCGGCATCGAAGCCTGCTTGGCCTCTTTCACGGCAAGGCGCAGGCGCGGGTTCTTGTCGGGATCGGGGTCGCCCATTTTAGCCGCCACGGTGATCTCTTTCGAGAACTTCGAGAACATCTTCGAGCGCAGTTTATCCTGACGCCCTTTGCGGTGTTGGATGTTTGCCCATTTGGAATGGCCTGCCATGTCTATCTCCGACAAATATGATTTGCGCCTCTATATGTCAGAGGCACCGCTGTCTTCAAGTCTGCTGTGGTTCAGGGGCGCCATCCACTGCCCCCGGCCGCTTTGGGCAACCGGAAGATGCGGGGAGGTAGCGCGAGAGGTTTCAGACCGCAATGACAACTGTTGATCTCGCTGCGGTCTGGCTACAACACCTACAAAGAGGAGCGGGGAAACGCACATGACAACAGATCAAATCATTCTCTTTTGCCTCTTCGGCGCGGTCTTTGGCCTCCTGCTTTGGGGGCGCTTCCGTTATGATATCGTGGCCTTTTCCGCGCTTATGGCAGGGGTCGTGCTGGGCGTGGTCGACAGCAAGGATGCCTTTGACGGCTTTGGCCACCCCGCCACTCTTGTGGTGGCTTTGGTGCTTGTTGTATCGGCGGGACTGGTCCGATCTGGCGCTGTCCTGCTCATCACGCGCACCCTGATCGATAGCTCTCGTTCGCTCGGCGCACATATCACGCTGATGGGGGCCGTCGGCGGTATCCTGTCTGCATTCATGAACAACGTGGCAGCCCTCGCCTTCCTGATGCCCGTCGATATCCAGACGGCGCGCAAGACTGGGCGCTCTGCTGGCCTGTCGCTGATGCCACTCAGCTTTGCCACAATCCTTGGCGGGATGGTGACCCTCATCGGCACCCCGCCCAATATCATCATCGCCGCCATCCGCGAGGAAAGCCTCGGCGAGCCGTTCAAGATGTTCGACTTTGCCCCCGTGGGCGGCGTGGCCGCGATTGCGGGTCTGATGGCAGGATCAGCGCCGAAGACCTCGACGCCTATATCGCTGAGTTGGTTGTCCCCGAGGACAGCAAGCATATCGGCAAACGCCTGTCCGAGTTGGAAGAAACCGCCGACAAAGCTGGCGTCACCATCATCGGCCTGATGCGCGAGGGCAAACGCCGCTATGGCCGCGCGCAAAACGCCGAACTGCGCGCAGGCGATGCGATTGTGCTTGAGGCAACACCCGACGCACTGGACGAATTCCGCTCCACGCTTGACTTGGCCGTGGCTGAGACCGAGCGCGCAGAACGCCTGCATGCAGATGGCGAAGGTGTCGAAATCATCGAAGTGGTCGTCACCGCCGAATGCCGCCTCGCAGGCCGCACTGCGCAATCTGTAGGCCTTGCATGGCGTCAACGTACCGTCCTGCTGGGCATTTCGCGGCGGGGGCGCAAAATCACGTCGCACCTGCGCAAAACCGAACTCGAGACAGGAGACATCCTGCTGTTGCTGGTCCCGCGCGATACCGGTGACGATGTTGTTCAATGGCTAGGCGTGCTGCCCCTTGCCGACCGTGGCCTCGCCGTGACTGAAAACAGCAAAGTGTGGCTGGCCATTGGCCTCTTCGCAGGTGCTGTCGTCGCTGCATCCCTTGGCCTGATCTATCTGCCCATCGCCCTTGGCATCGTTGTGGTCGCCTATGTGCTGGTGAAAATTGTACCACTCTCCGAGCTTTATACCCATATTAAATGGCCCGTCGTTGTGCTCCTCGGCTCTATGATCCCGCTTGATGCGGCCCTGTAAAAATCAGGCGGCACAGAACTCATTGCCGGATCGCTTGTCACCCTCACCGAAGGCATGCCCGCTTGGGCAGTCCTCACAGTGTTGATGGTGGTCACAATGACCCTGTCGGATGTGCTCAACAACACCGCCACCACCATCGTCGCAGCCCCTGTTGGCATCCAGATGGCCCAGACGCTCGACGTGAACCCCGACCCGTTTCTCATGGCCGTGGCCATCGCGGCCTCCTCCGCCTTCCTCACCCCCATCGGGCACAAGAATAATACGCTTATCCTTGGTCCGGGCGGCTACGGCTTTGGTGATTACTGGCGCATTGGACTGCCACTAGAGATCATCATCGTCGCTGTCTCAATCCCCGCGATCCTTGTGTTCTGGCCACTCTGAAGCAGGCAATCGCCCCGCCTTCATTTGGCCAATAAACTCTGGAGGTCTGGAAGCAGCGCCTCCAGCGCGCGCAAAGCAGATCAAAAGAAGATGGGTATCACCGCACTGGCAATCACGGACATCGACAGATTCAACGGTATCCCCACGCGCATAAAGTCGGCAAACTTATAGCCACCAGGCCCGTAAACAAGCGTATTTGTCTGATACCCGATAGGCGTGGCAAAGGCACAGGACGCCGCAATCATCACGGCCACCACCAGCGCGCGCGCATCCATGCCCAACGCATCGGCCAGCGATATGGCGATAGGCGTCATAATCACCGCAACTGCGTTGTTCGACACGATCTCGGTAAATATTGTGGTGAGCAGGAACACGCAGAAAATCACAATCCCGGGGGAGAACGTACCCAATGTCGGCGAAATTGCATCGACAATCATCTGCACGGCACCCGTATGCTGAAGGGCCGCCCCCACACAAAGCATCGAGAAAATCAACGCGAGCAGGCGGCCATCAATGAAAGAAAACGCCTCGTCCGCGTCAATACAGCCCGTCACCAGCACCACAGCCACAGCAATCACAGCCAGCATCAGGATGGGTGCCACGTTGAAGGCAGCCAGAACAACAATCGCTGCCAGCGCACCAACAGAAATGGGCGCATGGGCGCGGCGATAGGCACGCTCGGACGGAGTACTGACATCCACCATATCCATATCCACAGACAGACGGTGGATATCCTCGGCCGCGCCTTCGAGCAGCAGCGTATCGCCCACGCGCACGACCAGTTCGTCCAATTGTCGCCCGATATTCTGGTTGCGGCGGTGAACGGCCAGCGGATAAACCCCGTAGCGGCGGCGCAGGCGCAGCGCACCCAAAGAGCGGCCAATCATTTTGCAGCCCGGCGTTATCAAGACCTCAACTGTGGTCGTCTCAACCGCCGAGACCTGATCCACACGCTTCAACTCGGGTGTCGCTTGCAGGCTGAGCAGTTCTGCCATCTGGGTGCGCAGCACCACACGGTCACCCGTTTGCAGCACGACATCCTTGAGATTGCGCCGCAAAGACGCATCCCCGCGCACAACGTCGATCAGGCGCACGCCCTCACGTTTGAACAGCTTCACATCCAGCACTTCGCGCCCGATCAAGTTGCTGTCGGTAGGGATCACAGCCTCGGAAAAGAACTTCATTTTGGAGCGGTCGCCCAGCATCCCTGCCATGCTATCGCGATCAGGCAGGAGCCGCTTTCCGATGGTCGCCATGTAAATCAGGCCCCATGTGCACACCACCAGACCAACCGGCAGGATCTCGAAAATGCCAAAGGGTTCCATCCCTTGCGCACGCGCCACACCGTCCACCAACAGGTTCGTCGAGGTCCCGATCAGGGTAAGCGAGCCGCCCATGATCGCCGCATAGCTCAGCGGGATCAGCAGCTTTGACGCCTTTGTGCCCAGCGTCTTACTCAATTGCACCACAACAGGGATCATCACAACAACCACGGGCGTGTTGTTCATAATCGCACTCGCCCCCATGACCGACAGGATCACCCCCACCACGGCCAGCTTGGGGTTGGTGCGGGCATACCGCTCTGCCATGCGGGTCAGCACCTCAAGGGAGCCCGTGCGCACCATTGCGCCCATCAAAATAAACATCGCGGCAATCGTCCAAGGGGCCGAGTTCGAAAGCACCATCTGCGCATCGTCATAGGGCAACAGCCCCAGCGCCAGCACGGCAGCAGCCCCACCGATCGCCACCACCTCTGTGGGAAAGGACTCGCGCAGGAACAGGATGAACATGACCGCCACAACCGTGAGCGACAAAACAGCCTGTGAGAATTGGGAGAGTTCAAAGAGATACATCGGATCGCCCTTATTGAAGTCTTACTTGTCGCCGATTGGCGCACCCGCTTCAAGCACAGCTTTGGGGCGCGGTTGCACCAGATACATCCCCGCAAACATCAGGGCCAGCGCAAGCCAGATCATGTTCGAGAAGGCCTCATCCAGCACCAGCCACGCCCAGAACAGGCCAAAGCCTGTGACCATATAACTAACCTGCACCGCGAAAACCGCCCCTGCCCGCCCGACCAGCCAGACATAGCTGGCATAGACCAGCACATGCACAACCGAACTTCCCACAAGCGCCGCCTGCGCCTGTGGCAGGGGCCATTGCGGCACCACCGTCTGCCCCGTGAGCAGCATCAAGGGTGCGACGATCACCAATCCCACCAGCGATGCCCCCAGCATCAACTGGAAAGGATCAAGCCCTGCAACACCCCAACGCGCCACGTAATTCCCCTCAAAAGCGTAAAACAGCGCCACCACAAGATAGATCGCAGCCCATCCCACAGGCACCGCTTCACCCAGATCAACAGAAGGGATGATGATAATCATGACGCCAATCAGGCCAAAGCACAGCCCACCAAGGCGCCGCCACGCAAAACTGTCCGTGCCAAGCAGTAGCGCAATGCAAAAGGCAAACATGGGAATGATACTCAGCAGCAGCGACATGATACCCGCAGGCAGATGCACCGCTGCCTGATAACTCAGCGAATTGGGCAGCACCGCCCCGATGAGCGCAATCACCAGATAAGCCCGCAACGCAGCGCCGTGACGCGGCAGCCCTGTGCGGCGGATCGCGCAAACAGCGCCCATCAACGCGGCCCCCAGCACCTGCTGCCACACAAGCAGCCCGAACGGACCATAGCCCGTGCTCACCGCAATCTTGGTCAGCGGCTGTGTCGCACCCCAGCCTGCGCCCATCAGCACCAGAAACCCGCTGAACAGGAAGATCTCGCGGCGGCTGAGTGTGTCTGCGCTCAAGGGGCGCTCTGTTGCAACTGTCCACCTTGGCGCACAGGGACGATCCGCGTGGCCTTGCCTGTCTTGTCATCCGTCTCGACATAAACACCCGACAGGGTCGCTTCCCCATTAGCAGGCGAGAACCGCTCTTTTGGCATGCCGGTAATGAAACGGCGCAGCGGTTCCGTCTTTTCCATACCGATGACGGAGTGGTAGTCGCCACACATGCCCGCATCGGTGAGGTAGCCCGTGCCACCTTTCAGGATCATCGCATCGGAAGTTGGCACATGGGTATGCGTGCCAACGACCAAGGAGGCCCGCCCGTCACACCAATGCCCTGTCGCCATCTTCTCCGATGTCGCCTCGCAATGAATATCAACGATGATCGCATTGGCCAAACCACCCAGCGGATGCGTCTTGAGCACAGTATCCAGCGCCGAGAACGGATCATCATAAGGACGTTTCATAAACACCTGACCAAGCGCTTGGGTCACCAGAACCTGCTTGCCCGTCCGCGTCTTGAACAGACGCGCGCCCTTACCCGGTGCGTTTTTGGAAAAATTCAGCGGGCGAATGATACGCGGCTCCTGCTCGATAAACGCCAGCATGTCCTTCTGGTCAAACGCATGATCGCCCAGCGTCAGACAATCCGCCCCCGCCTCCAGCAGATCCTTGGCATGACTGCCAGACAGGCCCATGCCAGATGTCGCGTTCTCACCGTTCACAACGATGAAATCGAGTTTCCATTCAGTCCGCAAACGGGCCAGATTTTCCGTAATAGCACGGCGCCCAGCGCGGCCCATCACATCACCAAGAAAGAGTATTTTCATGAAGATATCGCTACGCGGGTGTTTCGCCGCGTGCAAGAGGATAGGTGCAGGGCAGCACAAGACGTCGCAGCATGTCCCTAGGTCGCGGAGGTCTGCTTCGAGCCCTTTTTGACCGATGTTGCGCCGGTGTCCAATGGCCGCTTCAAGAGAGATCATATGATCAAGAGGCGCTTGGGCCTTTTCCAACCCTTGAATGTCGTCGGTTTCAGTTTGGTGTCCATTTCAGTTTAGTATCGATGCCGCTTCAAGACGCCGACACATCAATCAGGAAAAACCTATGAAAAATGAAAGCATGTCTGAGGGTCTCTCGGAGGTTCCAAGGGTGATGGCACTGAGTGAGGCGAAAGCCTTGTTTGCGTCATTGCCGCCCGTAGATGTCCCACAAATGATCGGTCGATGGCATGGTGTTAGTATCGCAACGGGTCATTCGACCGACCTGCTGCTTGATAGCAGCGGTTGGTGCGGGAAGAAATTTGAAAGCGCTGATATCGTTCATCCACTGATCCACAAGTCGATTTTGGGAGAGGTTTATCTGAACCCCGGACTGATCCCGTTTACCATTTTTTCAGAGCTTAGGAGTGGCGAAGTGGCCCCTGATGCCTCATATTTTCCTCCTGCTCAACCCGCTTTTTAGCACGCAAAAACCGCGTGCGCGCCTGCGGCTCGTCGACCATGAAGGGGTGGCATCGGCCGCGATGGTCTATGACCAATTACCAATCATCGACTATTTTCGCCGGATCAACGACACCCAGTTGATGGGCAAGATGGACCGTAAGGGAGATGAGGAACCGCTTTTCTTTAAGTTGATAAGTAAGAAGGATTAGAGTGCGGCAGCCAGCCTATGAGCTTATCCTCGCAAACACAGTGATGACGCCTCTCACGTAGGGTTTGACGTAAGCAGCGGGCATCAGACGCACATCATGGCCAAGCCTGCGTAGTTCGCGGCCCCAGTGATGCGCCAAATCCGCAAGCTTCCATGCCGACGATAGAGCCTTCCTTACAAAAGCAGTCATTGAGGTCTGTGCAATCGAAGTCCCCTTCGTCTAAGGTTTGTGGCTGCTGTCAGCGCGAGCTGCAGCGGCGACAAATCCGACAA
>CAWVWS010000058.1:0-15330 GCA_963933905.1 uncultured Sulfitobacter sp. | reverse complement strand
ACCCACCGCTTGCAACATGCGGTGCTCGATGCCCGCCGCTTTGTCCGCCCGTCAGAACCAAAGATCGACGTAAAGGCGCTGCGCGCGGCAACATGGGATGAGGCGACTGTGGAATTCCAATATGAGGATGCAAAGGGATCGGCCTCGAAACGTCAGGTTGATCCGCTCAGTATTGTGTTCATGCAAAACGCCCATATGCTGCTTGCGTGGTGTCACCTTCGGAAAGACTTTCGCGCGTTTCGTTTGGACCGGATGCATGATTTCTCGGTTACGAATGCACATTTCCGCCCACGCCGTGTTCCGATGCTGCGTGATTTTCTGGAACGCCTGCGTGCGGAAGACGAGCAGCGGGCCAAAGATCGCGCAGCGCAGGCCTGATCGCTTTGCGCGCTGCCGCGTTGTCGATAGATTGGAAACAATCGACTTTAAAAGGATCAGAAAATGCGCGCACTTCCAGTTTTCCTTCTAATGCTTGCCGGAGCACCTTTGTGCGCTCAATCGACGGAACGCAGCAATGTGGGACTACAGAAATGGATTTTAGATTTTCGCGCTGATGCGCTTGCTGCGGGTATCCCTGCGCAGATTTATGATGCGAATATGGCCAATGTTACGTTTGCACCAAAGGTTGTTGAGCGCGACCGCAATCAATCGGAATTTACTAAAACGATTTGGGACTACCTTGAAACAGCGGTCTCTGATCTGCGCATTAGCAACGGCAAGGCTGCGCTAAAGCGCCAACAAAAGGCTCTCGATGCCATCGAGGCGAAATACGGGGTCCCCGCCGAGATTGTTACGGCGGTCTGGGGTCTCGAGAGTGCATATGGCACCTTTCGCGGAAGCGACCCTGTTCTGAACTCCATGGCATCGCTGGCCTATGATGCGCGGCGTGCTGCGTTCTTTCGGTATCAGCTGATTTCGGCGCTGACGATCTTGAGCGTTGGAGAAACAGACGCCGAAAATTTGCGGGGCAGTTGGGCGGGGGCGATGGGCCATACGCAATTCATGCCTAGTTCATTCTTTGCCCATGCGGTTGATTGGGATGGTGACGGAAAGCGGAACATCTGGGGCGATGATCCCCGCGATGCGCTGGCCTCTGCGGCGAAATATCTAAAGGATAACGGCTGGGTCACGGGTCAGCCTTGGGGTGTGGAAGTGAACATCCCTGACGGTTTTGATTATCTCTTGGCCAACCGTGATGTGCTGAAAGACCCGCGTGAGTGGGCATACCTTGGAATCGTGGATACCAGTGGCAGTGCCGTGCCTGATTATGGGTCTGCGTCAATCCTGCTGCCTGCGGGTAAAGATGGCGCGGCCTTCATGGTGTTCAAAAATTTCGAAGTGATCGAGAGCTATAATACCGCTGACGCGTATGTGATCGCTGTGGGGCATCTGGCGGACCGCATTGCCGGTGCCGGGCCGCTCAAAGGGGATTGGCCCCGTGAGGATCGTGCGCTCACTTATGCGGAGCGGATAGAGCTTCAGACAGAGCTGACAGCACAAGGGTTTAACACGCAAAAGATCGACGCCAAGATCGGGCCGTTGACGGTCAATGCGGTGAGGGGATGGCAGGTATCGCAGGGAGAGGTGCCTGACGGCTATGCCTCTCCCGCATTGTTGGAGCGTGTTAGATCAGCTCGGTGACATACCGCGCATCCGCTCAGAGCGGCGGCGCAGAAGTTCCACCACGGTCAGCAAACAGATCGAGATGAACACAAGGATTGTCGCCACGGCTAGGATCGTTGGGCTGATTTGTTCGCGCAGGCCAATGAACATCTGCCAAGGTAGTGTTTTCTGACCAGCGGAGCCAACGAAGAGCACCACAACCACTTCGTCAAACGACGTGATAAAGGCGAACAGGCCGCCAGAGATAACCCCTGGCAGGATCAGCGGCATCTGCACGCGGAAGAATGTGGTAACAGGGTTTGCGCCCATGTTCGCCGCGGCACGGGTCAGTGAGTTGTCAAAACCCACAAGGGTTGCAGTCACTGTGATAATCACGAATGGAATACCCAAGGCGGCGTGAGCCAGAACCACACCGATATACGTTCCCTGCAAACCAACACGGCTATAGAAAAAGTACATACCAGCGGCGGAGATAATCAGCGGTACGATCATCGGCGAAATCAGAACCGCCATGATCGCGCGGCGGAAGGGCACGTGAGGCTGGCTCAGACCGATGGCTGCCAATGTGCCAAAGCTGACCGAGAGGAGTGTAGCCACAGGCGCAATATAGAGTGAGTTTCTTACTGCATCCTGCCATGCGTCATTGGTAAAGAAGTCGCGGTAATGCTTGAGCGAGTAGCCCGCGGGATCAAAGCGCAGCATTTCTGGAGTGAAGGTAAAGAAGTTCTCGGCGTTAAAGCTCAGCGGCATCACGATGATGATGGGGGCGATCAGGAAGAAAAATATCGCGCCACAAAGTGTGCGGAAGGTAAAATGCCAGAGCACCTGATCAGGCGTCAGATAGAGTGCAACTTTTGCACGGTAGCGACCTTCGTAAAGCCAGAAGATCAGGAATCCGAAGAACCAGCCAAAGAAAAGACCGATAAACAAGCCTGGAAAACCGGCAAGGGCAAAGCCGGCAGCCCCCATCAGGAGTGTGAGTCCCCAGCGGCCAGTCCGCTCGTTCTTGATAACCTTTGTAAGGACGATTGCCAGTATAGCCATGATGATAGCGCCACCGAGGACACCACCAATCGTGCTGCCCTGTCCAGTACCGATGAAGACGCCAAAAAAGGCACCGAAAGCTGCAACAACCGGAACATAAAAGCTCGGGGCGGTGCGGGAGATGGGTGTGAGTGCAACCATTGGTCT
This sequence comes from uncultured Sulfitobacter sp., assembly GCA_963933905.1. Taxonomy (GTDB): domain Bacteria; phylum Pseudomonadota; class Alphaproteobacteria; order Rhodobacterales; family Rhodobacteraceae; genus Sulfitobacter. Next base: position 12,516 of record CAWVWS010000058.1, on the reverse strand, counting down.
GCTCCTTATCCGAGTTTCACGTTATCGATGCCGACGATTTTATCGTAGGCATAATAGAGCAGCATAACAGCCGCCAAGAGGATCGCGCCCAGCGCCGCACCCAGACCCCAGTTCAGCGAGCTGGAGATGTGATAAGCGATGCGGTTCGAGATGAACGTACCATCAGTACCGCCCACAATTGCGGGGGTGATGTAGTAGCCAATAGCAAGAATGAACACGAGGATACTGCCCGCGCCGATACCCGGCACAGATTGCGGAAAATACACACGCCAGAAGGCGGTCCAGTTCGTGGCACCAAGGCTTTTTGCGGCGCGCAGATAGGTCGGCTGGATCGTCTGCATGACGGAGTAGAGCGGCAGGATCATAAATGGCAGCAGAATGTGGGTCATCGCAATGATTGTACCCGTCTGGTTGTTGATAAGGGTAAGGCGATCATCTGTGGCGACGATCCCTAGCCAGACGAGCGTGTCGTTGATGACACCCTGATCCTGAAGCAACACTTTCCAAGCAGAAGTACGCACCAGAAGTGATGTCCAGAATGGCAGTAGCACAAGGATCAGAAGCAGGTTCGCCTGACGGGCAGGAAGGTTTGCAAGGATCCATGCAACGGGATAGCCGAGCATGATACACGACAGTGTAATTATCACCGACATTTTCATTGTCCGGTAAAATAGGATGCCGTAAATTTGCTGGTTATCGGGACGCATTTCCGCGCCATCGATAGATTTCTGCATGTCGATGGCGTTCAGGAAATATCCGGAAGTCAGTTTTGGGCTGTAGACTTTGATGGTCGTCCAAACGTCCAGATCGTGCCATTTCTTGTCAATATCCAGAAACGCTTCGGAGAAGTTCACAGTCTCGAATGAGGTTGCTGCTTCGGCAGCAGCTTTGAGTTGGTCTGCAGCTGGACCAGTATAATCGGCCAGTCCATTCTCACCTGTAAGGTCCTTGTGAAGCGAGGAATAGACGATTGCCCAAGGGTCTGTCGTAAACAGGTTCTTCTGATCCTCGTTCTGGGTAAATGCAGCATATTTCAGATAGGTCGCAGTGGTGGCAGGTAGCACGTCTGCCATACCCTCGCGCAGCTTGAACTTTGGCTGACCGCCATCTGCCTTCTTCCAGCCATCCATAGAGGCGAGCCAGTCGTCACTCCCCATAAAGCTGTTCCAGTTTTCACCAGTCTTCCAGAAGGCATTAAGGTCCTCGAACTGGTCCTGATAGACCTCGCCCATATCCTCGACCTTGCGGCCTGATTTACGGAAAAGTGAGGACATACCTGTCAGCTCATAGTTCAAGCGTGTGCCAAGTTTGGTGTGTTCCTTTGCCTCAATGGCATAGAACATGTCGTCATAGAGGGCCTCGAATACGGCCTCGTCTGGAATTTCGGTGCCCTCAGCATCCCACTGCGCAAGTGTATTCGTGGTGAGGGGCAGGGTTTCGGAGACAATCTCGTTCTCGACAGAACGGAACAGCATGTCTGCAATCGGTGCGATGAATGTAACCAGAACAAAGATCAGCAAAGGCGCAATCAGCGCCAGTGCGCGCATCTTTTGCAGTCTCAGCGCACGGTTGAGCGATTTTTTCAGCGGCGTGCCATCGGCGGCAAGCATTGGCCCTGTGTGGGCGGCATCGGCGATGCGCGCTTCTGCGGCGGATGATGATGCTGTTTGGACTGTAGGTGCGTCGCTCATGGTGTCCCCATCGGCTTGGTCTTAGGTGGCGAAGTGCCTGATAACAAAGTGCGGAGAGGGCCACGTTGGGCCCCCTCCTTTAAGCTATGGAAGGCTTATTTAACCAACCACGCCTGGAATTTGGCGTCGATGTCGTCACGGTAGTCTGCCCAGAACTCATAGTTGTAGAGGAATGTGTTCTTGGAGTTGTTGGGATCGGTTGGCATATGCTCTGCCATTTCGATGCCCAGCTCTGCGTGCTTGCTTACCAGTGGTGCGGAGGATTTGCGTGCAGGACCGTAGGAGATGTACTTGGCTTGGTCGGCCAGACGCTGTGTGTCTGTCGCGAACATGATGTAGTCAAGTGCACGTGCCTCACGCTCAGGGGACAGACCTGTTGGGATGATCCAACCGTCAAGGTCGAACATCTGCGCGTCCCAAAGCATTGCAACCGGCTGGTTCTGCTCAACGATCAGCGAGAAGAGACGACCGTTGTATGTGGAACCCATGATCACTTCGCCATCGGCCAAAAGCTGTGGCGTGTCGGCGCCAGCGGACCACCAGACAACATCGTCTTTGATGGTGGCAAGCTTATCGAGTGCTTTCTGCTGACCTTCTTCGGTCGCCAGCGCGTCATAGATCGCACCCTTTTCTACGCCGTCACAGAGCAGTGCCCATTCCATGTTGCCAATCGGACGCTTCTCGAGCGAACGCTTGCCTGGATAGGCATCTGTATCAAAGATCGCGCAGATGTCGGTCGGAGGCGTGTCGCCAACCAGATCGGTGCGATAGCCAACAGTTGTGGAATACACGATCTGTGGGATGAAGCAGTCACCAACCAGCAGGTCGCCGAAGTCTTCGGATGCTTTTGTGCCATCAGGCGCATCGGCAAGCTGTGTATCCGGATCGATTTCCATCGCCAGACCTTCGTCACACAGACGCAGTGCGTCGGATGCAACAACGTCTACAACGTCCCATGTCACATTGCCCGCTTCGTTCATCGCGCGCAGTTTGGACACGGCCTCGGCTGAGGATTCGTCGTTGATGATCTTTACGCCGGTCATTTCGGAGTAAGGTGTGTGGTAGGCGTTCTGCTGTGAAGCGGAGTATGCGCCGCCCCATGATACAATTGTCATCTCGGATGCCATGTGGCCGTCGGAATGTGCCATGCCAGCTGCAACTGTAAGTGCAGTGGATGCCATCAGTGTTTTTGTGAGGTTCATTAGTCTCTCCCAGTTTATTCCCGTTTTTGTATTCCAAGGTCGCAACAACGGGTTTAGTCGCCACCTCTTATAGATCACGGCAAATATTGCGCCGCGATATGACGCGCGGAGTGGACGCTAGGCGTCCAAGGCGCGGCAATCTTCGGGCAGCCAGCCGATTTCGATCTGGGTGCCGGGTGTCAGGCGAACCTGATCAGGGGCGTTGCGGGTTTTGACGATAAAATCATCGCGGCCAGCCACACGCAGGCGTGTGCGGAAGATGTCACCCATATAGATGAATTCCAGCACTTCTGCTTTGAGGGTAAAAGCGCCCTCTTTCATACGTGATTTGTCGAATTCGACACGCTCTGGGCGGATGGAGACGCGGGTGCGCTCCCCTGCCTTTGTCACGTTGATCGGCTTGGCCTGAATGAGTTCGCCACTGTCCAGCTGGATCATGGCAACGCCGCCCTTAATTTCTTTCACAACGCCGTCGAGGGTATTATTCTCACCGATGAACTGCGCAACGAAGCTGTTTTCGGGCGCTTCATACAGCTGATCCGGTGGGGCCAACTGCTGGATGCGACCATCGTCGAATACGGCAACGCGGTCGGACATGGTCAAGGCTTCGGTCTGGTCGTGGGTCACATAGACCACAGTAATTCCCAGATCGTGGGCCAGTCGCGTGATCTCGAACTGCAATGTTTCGCGAAGCTGTTTATCAAGTGCGCCGAGCGGCTCGTCCATCAGGACCAGTTCGGGTTCAAACACCAATGCGCGCGCAAGGGCGATACGCTGTTGCTGACCACCCGAGAGCTGCGCAGGGCGACGGCCTGCAAAATCTTCCATCTGGACCATCCCCAGCGTGCGCATGATCTTCTCTTCACGCTCTGACTTGCCAACCTTACGAACTTCCAACGGGAAGGACAGGTTTTCGGCTACGGTCATGTGGGGGAAGAGGGCGTAGTTTTGAAAAACCATGCCGATGCCACGCTTGTGTGGCGGGATGTTGTTGATCGCTGTGCCGTTCAGGCGGATATCGCCATGTGTCGCAGTTTCGAAACCTGCGAGCATCATGAGGCAGGTTGTTTTGCCTGAACCTGATGGTCCAAGCATTGTCAGAAACTCGCCCTTTGGCATGCTGAGGTTGAGATCTTTGACGACAAGGTTTTCGCCGTCATAGCTTTTTTGTACGCGCTCAAACTCGACGAATGCGTCGGTGCTCTTGGTATCGGCCAAATTTATGGCTCCCTGTAGACTTTATTATTATCAACACTGGCGCAAACTAAACGCATGCGCGCGGTTCTTTGCAACTGGATAACATCAAAACTGAATAAATCACGCGGATTCAAGGACAATTGCCTATATTTTGTGAAGATACAGTCATATTGCCTTATGTCAGCATTGTTTGGGCGTGATTTATCGCGCCCAAACAGGCAATATTACGATTATGCTTTGAGCATATCGCCATCTTTGAGCGCTTTATACGTCTCATCAAGGGCCAGTTTTGCACGGGTGTGGAAGATATCAAGCTCCTCTGGCGTGATGACCAGCGGAGGAGAGATAATCATGCGGTCACCAACATGGCGCATCACCAGATTGTTGGCAAAGCACCGCTCGCGACACATGAAACCTGCTGTGCCTGTGTCCATCGCAAACTTCGCACGGGTTTCTTTGTGCGGTGTGAGGGGCAGGGATGCCATCATGCCTGACACATTCACGCCACCGACCAAAGGATGCTCGCCCAGTTGGGTGAGAACCGCCCGCAGTGCAGGGGCCGCCACGTTGTTCACATGGTCCAGAATGTTGTCATCCTGCATGATGCGCAGGTTTTCGAGAGCGACTGCCGCGCAAACTGGATGGCCTGAATAGGTATAGCCGTGGTTGAACTCGACCGCGTTAATCACCTCTGCAACCTCGTCACAGACGATCGAGCCGCCGATCGGCACATAGCCAGAGCTGAGGCCTTTTGCGATGGTCATGATATGTGGTTTGATCCCCATTGTGGTGGAGCCGAACCAGTTGCCTGTCCGTCCAAAACCACAAATGACCTCATCTGCGATAATCAACACATTATACTTGTCGCAAATGCGCTGGATTTCGGGCCAGTAGCTGCTGGGCGGCACAATCACGCCACCTGCGCCCTGCACAGGTTCGGCGATAAAGGCTGCGACCTTCTCGGCACCCAGTTCAAGGATTTTCGCTTCAAGTTCTTGGGCACGCAGCAGGCCGAACTCTTCGGGCGTGTGACTGCCGCCCTCGGCGTACCAATCAGGCTGACCGATGTGATGGATACCAGGGATCGGCAGGCCGCCCTGTGCGTGCATGTAGGTCATACCGCCCAAGCTGCCTGATCCGACAGTTGACCCGTGATATCCGTTCAGACGGCTGATGATGTGGGACTTTTCGGGATGCCCTTTCTCTGCCCAGTAAACACGAACCATCCGCAGGTTTGTGTCATTCGCCTCGGACCCTGATCCGGCAAAGAATAGGTGGTTCAGCCCTTCGGGAGCCAACTTTGCCAGTTCGGCAGCCAAGGCGATGACGGGTGTGTGTGTGGTGTTGAAGAACGTGTTATAGAAAGGCAGTTCCTGCATCTGGCGCGCGGCCACTTTGACAAGCTCCTCGCGGCCATAGCCGAGGTTCACGCACCACAAACCTGCCATGGCATCCAGAATCTCGTTTCCCTCACTGTCACGCAAAAAGATACCTTTTCCGCTGGTGATCACCCGCGCGCCGCGCTCCTTAAGCTCGTTGTTGGTGGTGAACGGATGCATGTGATGCGCCCCGTCGAGGGCTTGCAATTCGGCGGTCGGCAGGTGGTTTGAAACGATTGTCATAAGAGGCCCCTATCAGGCTGGAGTTTGGCTGGCTTCAAAATATGATCAAATTCTTGCGCGGTCAATCAAACACTCTCTGGCGTTGCTCGGACCTGTGCTGAATAGATGAACAAAATGAGCTGTCGGCCAATGCAATATGATGAATCACCTTGGCAAGCCGCGCAAAATTTGATCACAATCCCTACAATGTCGGGCCAACCCGACCTCACCTATGGGAGTCTCCAAATGATCAAGACACTTTTGACCGGTACCGCAACGGTGGCCCTGATGGCCAGCACCGCGTTTGCCGAAGAAGTACGCGTTTACAACTGGTCCGACTATATCGACGAAGAATTGCTGGCCAAGTTTGAAGAAGAAACTGGTCTTAAATTGATCTACGACGTTTTCGACAGCAACGAAGTGCTGGAAACAAAGATGCTGGCAGGTGGCTCCGGCTATGACGTGGTTGTGCCATCAGGCACGTTCCTCCAGCGCCAAATAACTGCTGGCGCATTCCAGAAACTCGATATGGCGCAGCTGTCGAACATCGAAAATATGTGGGATGTCGTGTCCAGTCGGACCGAGCAGTATGACCCTGAGAACGCCTATTCCATCAATTATATGTGGGGCACTACAGGTATCGGTGTGAACCTCGGGAAGGTGAAAGAGATTCTGGGTGAAGACGCGCCAGTAGATTCGCTTGAGCTGGTCCTCAACCCCGACAACATGTCCAAACTGGGTGATTGTGGTGTGCACTTTCTTGATGCGCCTGCTGAAATGATCCCGATGACGCTGAAATACATTGGCGAAGACCCAGACAGCCATGATCCCGAAGTGATCGCCAAAGCCGAAGAAGTGTTGCTGAAGGTCCGTCCCTATATCCAGAAATTCCACAGCTCCGAATATATTCAGGCGCTGGCCAATGGTGACATCTGTGTCGCAGTGGGCTGGTCCGGCGATATCCTTCAGGCACGTGACCGCGCAGCAGAGGCCGACAATGGTGCCGAGATTGCATATCACGCCGCAAAAGAAGGTGCACAGATGTGGTTTGACCAGATGGCCATTCCAGTGGATGCACCCAACGTCGATGGCGCGCATAAATTCCTGAACTTCATCATGGATGCGCAGAACATGGCGGCGGCGTCGAACTATGTCTATTACGCCAACGGCAACGAAGCCTCGCAAGAGTTCCTCGTTGAGGATGTGAGCGGCGATCCCGCCATTTACCCTGATGCGGCGACATTGGACAATTTGTTCACAACAACGCCATACCCGCCAAAGGTTCAGCGTGTCGTGACGCGGACTTGGACCAAGATCAAGTCCGGCACCTAAGACCAACAAAAAGGGCGGCGCCAGAGGGTGCCGCCCTTTCACCACGCGTCCCGCGCAAGGAATATCATCCGTGAGCACACCTGTTTTCGCCCCCTGGAATGACCCGCAGGAAAAACCGCTGATCCGGTTCAAGAATGTGACGAAACGCTTTGGCGATTTCGTTGCGATTGATGACCTCACCCAAGACATTTACGCCAAAGAGTTCTTTGCCCTCCTTGGACCGTCCGGCTGTGGCAAGACGACGATGATGCGGATGCTTGCAGGGTTCGAGACCTTGACCGAGGGCACGATCGAGCTTGCGGGTCAGGACATTGCAGATGTGCCGCCGAACCAGCGCGCCGTGAATATGATGTTTCAGTCTTACGCCTTGTTCCCGCACCTCAGTGTATACGAGAATATCGCCTTTGGACTACGTCGTGACAAACTTGCCAAGGACCAGATCGACGCCCGCGTGGCCGAGATGCTCAAACTCACCCGTCTTGAGAAATTCGCCCGCCGTAAACCGCACCAGATTTCCGGTGGTCAGCGCCAGCGTGTGGCCCTCGCACGAAGCCTCGCAAAAGCGCCCAAGCTGTTGCTGCTGGATGAGCCATTGGGCGCGCTGGACAAGAAGCTGCGTCAGGATACCCAGTTTGAATTGATGGATATTCAGGAAACCACAGGCACTACATTCGTTATCGTCACCCACGATCAGGAAGAGGCCATGACAGTCGCCTCACGCGTTGCTGTCATGGATGAAGGACGGATCATTCAGGTTGCGACCCCTGATGGGATCTATGAAGCACCCAACAGTGTCTATGTCGCTGATTTCATCGGTGACGTGAACATTATCAAAGGCACAGCAAAGGTTGCGGGCAAGGACAAGTACTTTATTGACTGGGGCGTGAACCAAGCGCCGATTATGGCAACTTCAGAGCTGCCATTCACTGAGGGCCAAGACTGCTTTCTTGCGATCCGCCCCGAGAAAATCAGTATTACCAAGGACAAGCCTGAAGAAGCTGAAAATGCTGTGCAGGGTGAAGTCCTCGATATCGCATATCTTGGAAACCTGAGCACCTATCACGTCAAGCTGCCTGATGGTCAGGTGATCAAAGCGCAAACGGCCAACACCCGCCGCCTGTCACGCCGTGATATAACGTGGGAGGACAAGGTCTGGGTCCGCTGGAATGCCACTGCTGGTGTATTGCTGAAACAATGATGCTAGGATTAACATGTTGTTAATGAATGAAATTGTTTCGCGCGCGAAACATCTGCCAAATAGAGAGCGCCCGCACTGATGCGCCGTTTTGCACTCATTGCTGTTCCCTACACTTGGCTTTTGGCGCTGTTTCTTGTGCCATTTCTGATCGTGTTCAAGATATCGCTTTCCGATATTGCGCTGGCCATTCCGCCTTATACCCCCACGATCAAAGATGGCTTTAGCGCGCTGATACAGGGTTTGGATTTCGAGAACTTCGTTTTTCTGACAACTGACGATCTCTATTACAAAGCATACCTGAGCAGTCTCAAGATTGCTATCATCTCAACGGCTCTCACGTTGCTTGTCGGCTATCCCATGGCCTATGCTATGGCGCGCGCGCCGCAGGAATGGCGTGCCACATTGATGATGCTGGTGATCCTTCCCTTCTGGACGTCTTTTCTCATTCGTGTCTATGCGTGGATTGGTATTCTGAGCAATGAGGGGCTGTTGAACCAGTTTTTGTTGTGGACGGGGGTAATTTCCGAGCCCTTGACGATCCTAAACACCAACACCGCCGTTTATATCGGCATCGTTTATACCTATCTCCCCTTCATGATCTTGCCGATCTATGCCGCGCTTGACCGGATGGACGATAGCCTCATCGAGGCGGCGGAGGACCTTGGCTGTTCGCGGCTGTCTGCCTTTTGGCTGGTGACGATTCCGCTGTCCAAGAACGGGATCATTGCGGGCTGCTTCCTCGTGTTCATTCCTGCGCTGGGCGAGTTTGTGATCCCCTCGCTGCTGGGTGGTTCTGGCACATTGATGATCGGGAAAATCCTGTTCGAGGAATTCTTTAACAACCGCGATTGGCCTGTTGCCTCTGCGGTCGCGGTGATCCTTCTTCTGATCCTCATTATTCCAATCGTGCTGTTTCAGAAGAACCAGCAAAAACAGGCGGAGGAAGGAGCATGAAACGTCTGAGTACATTCAACATCACTGCACTCACCCTTGGCTTTGCATTCTTGTACCTGCCAATGGTTCTGCTGGTGATCTACAGCTTCAACTCTTCGAAACTTGTCACTGTTTGGGCTGGCTTCTCGACCAAGTGGTATGGTGAGCTTTTGCGTGATGAGGCGTTCCTCAATGCCGCATGGATCACGATTAAAGTTGCAGTTGTCTCCTCAACTTTTGCTACCGTCCTTGGAACGATGGCTGCCTATGTTTTGGTCAATTCAGGGCGCTTTTTCGGGCGGACGCTGTTTTCTGGCATGATCTATGCGCCGCTTGTCATGCCCGAAGTGATCACAGGCTTGTCGTTGCTGTTGCTCTTTATCGGGATCGGCTTGGACCGCGGCGTGCTCACTATCGTGCTAGCCCATACGACATTCTCGATGTGCTACGTGTCTGTTGTTGTCTCGTCGCGGTTGGTCAGTTTTGATCGCTCGCTGGAGGAGGCGGCCCTTGATCTGGGGTGCAACAGGTTTGATGCATTCCGCCTTGTGACCCTGCCAATCATTGCACCCGCGGTGATCTCTGGCTGGCTACTGGCCTTCACGCTAAGCCTTGATGATTTGGTCATCGCATCGTTTGTCTCTGGCCCGTCCTCCACCACGCTTCCAATCAAGATCTGGAGCGCTGTACGGCTTGGGGTTTCGCCCGAGATTAACGCGCTGTCGACTTTGATGATCGGTATTGTGACCATTGGTGTCATTACGGCATCCCTGATTTCCAAGCGCAGTTCCGTGCGTGCGCAAAAAGATGCACAAGCGGCCGAGCGCGCGGGATGAAGCGAATCTTTGATGAATATGTTTACGGGGAGGGGCCCCGTGCGGGATGCTGGTGGGATGAGACAAGTCGTGCAAAACCTCGGCCCGTTGTCGACCAAAGCCTGGGAACGGACGTTGCGATCATCGGGGCAGGATTTACGGGCCTCTCGGCAGCGCTTCATCTGGCGCGGGCAGGGATAAGCGTCACAGTTCTAGAGGCCAAGAATGTCGGCTGGGGCGCTTCGGGGCGCAACGGTGGCTTTTGTTGCTTGGGGGGTGGCATCGAGAGTAATGCCGCGTTGGACAAACGTTTTGGGGTGAAGGGCCGCATTGATTTTCGCCGGACCGAGCTTGCCGCAATCCAATATGTTGAAAGCTTGATTGGTGAGCTTGGGATTGATGTGGATCGCCATTCCGATGGGGAGACTTCACTTGCGCACCGACCAAAAGATATGGTGGAGCTTATTGCTGCGGGTGCGACAATTCAGGAAAACTATGGAGTTGATCATGTGCTCCACCGCAAAGAGGAGCTGGCAGCGATGGGTATCGCTGGTCCGTTCCATGGTGCGCTTACGATCAAGGCGGGGTTTGGGCTCAACCCGCGAAAATATGTGAACGGTCTGGCGCAGGCTGCGGAAAACGCAGGGGCGCAGATATTCGAGCAAAGCGCTGTGTCTGAACTTACTCGCCAGGTTGACGGTTGGGAACTGCGGGTGAATGGACACAATCTGCGTGCGGATCAGGTGATCGTCGCAACCAATGGATATTCATCAGAGGACATGCCTGAATGGCTCGCGGGGCGTTATGTTCCTAGCCAGTCTAATGTGGTCGTGACCCGTCCCTTACGGGAGGATGAACTGGCGGCTGCTGGTTGGACAACTGACCAGATGGCCTATGATACCAGAAATCTGCTCCACTATTTTCGTCTAATGCCAGACCGTCGTTTTTTGTTCGGTATGCGGGGTGGGCTACTGACAGGGCCTGCAGCAGAGGCGCGTGCGAATAAGAAAATCCGCAGCAACTTTGAAGCGATGTTCCCTGCTTGGCGTGATGTCGAGACGACACATCGTTGGTCGGGGATGGTGTGTATTGCGCGCGATCTCCTGCCCTTTGTGGGTCCAGTGCCGGATGCGAAGGGGTTATGGGCAGCAATGTGCTACCATGGCAATGGCGTTGCCATGGGGAGTTATAGCGGTTCCTTGCTCGCGCAGCTGGTGCGGGGTAAAATGCCGGATGGCATCTATCCAGAAGCGATACGCAAACCTCTGCGGAAATTCGAGCTTGGCCGATGGCGCCGCGCTGCGATGCCAGTAGCCTATGCTGGCCTGATGCTCGCCGATATTTAGACCGGTTCGCGCAACGCTGTGACGCTGCTTGCAGGTGCTTCTGCCCCACCGTCAAACACGACACGGGGTTCGATCCCGAGTGTTTGCACTTCTACAATGCGGGCATAAGTTTCTGCTTGGGTTGTTGGTAAGGCGTTGCCCGCAAGGTCCGTGGCCTCTACCTCAAAGCGGTACAGCCCCGCAGGGAGAGGGGCACCACCAGCTTGGACCCCCGCCCAAAGCACAGGGTCATCGGAAACGGGCATGGCATTTCGAGCCACTTCGCGACCGTTTGCATCATAGGCAACCAATTCCATGCTTTGCGCACCCAAAGGCGGGGTCGGCAGGACGGTGATCGGAGCGCTATTGAACGGAACAGGTGCGGTTGTCCGCGCTTCCATTCCGATCCATTCAGCCATCTGGCCCATAGTGCCGCTGCCGAGTTGTGTCGAAAGAGCAGTCAGCAAATCGTTGGATAGAACCTGTTGCTCCACCATTGAGAACTGGGCCAGTTGGGCTGCGTATTCCGAGCTGTCGAGCGGTTCCAAAGGGTCCTGATATTTGGCCTGCGTTGTGAGCATTTTGATGAAGGTTTCAAAGTCAGCCGAAAGCGCTGATTGTGTGGGCAATGGGGCGGCGGAAGTTGCGCCAGAACCACTTGTGCCAACCGAGGACGTGAGTGTGGGAGAGATCATATTTTTTCCTTACAAGCGAATGTCGACGCCAGTGATTGGCGAGCGGTCGAGATTTATCAAAGCGGGTTCGGCGGGATTGGCTATGCCTTCAGATTGGTCCGATGTGGCATTTTGTGCCTCGTTACGGTGTCCATCGGATTGCGCGCCGTTTTCATCACCCGCACCAAAGGAAAAACTGATCGTATCATATCCCATGGCGCGGAAAGTTTGCCCCAACTGATCGATATGCCGCCGCATGAGATCAAGCGTGTCCGCCCGCTCTGCAATGATCTGAACGGTAACGGCACCATCCTCGGTGCGGACTGACATCCGTACACGCCTCAACTCATGAGGGGACAATGCGATATCAACAGGACGGTTCGCAGCTTGCGCCATGACTTCGACCAGTTGCCGCGCAATTTGTGGCGCGACATCCGATCTCAGGGGCGTCATGGTGCCGAATGTTGTTTGCGCGATACGCGGAGCTTCCCAATTAGGTGTTTGATCCCATGGTTTGATGGTGCGATCCTTTCTCAGGAATGGAAGGA
>CAWVWS010000057.1:0-15421 GCA_963933905.1 uncultured Sulfitobacter sp. | reverse complement strand
CGCCCTCGCCCACGCCGACGCCGAACAAGCCGCCCTCGCGTATGGGATTGGTAGCATAGCCAAGCTGGGTTGTGGGATCCACATCAACGCTGAGAAAGCCATCAATCCGGCGGGCAAAGTGCTCGGAATTGGCATAAGCGACTGTACCTGCCAAAACGACAAGCCCCGCCATGCCGACCAACAGCACAATCGGCGCGCCAGCAACAAAATACATGACGCCCCAGCCGAACAACACCAGACAGGCCTGACCGAAATCGGGCTGGAGCGCCAGCATCAGAACGATAGAAATACAAAGGCCAAAGGACCACGCCTTGCCCGGAGGGCCGTTAATCTCGAGGCTCGCGGCCATCATCCACGCGGCCACCACCACGAAACCGGGTTTGAGAAATTCGGAAGGCTGGACCGAGGCAAAGCCAAGGCTGTACCAGCGTGTAGCCCCTTTGCCAAAGTCGGTTCCGAAGACGGGCAAAAGCGCCAGTGCAATAAAGGCACCGATAAAGCCGATCACGGCCAAACGCCGCACCATCACAGGCGACATCATCGAAGTCAGCAGCATAGCTATCATCGCCAAGCCGCCGAAAAACGCCTGACGCTGGACATAGTGGAACGGTTCAAACCCGTTCTTTTCCGCAAGCGGAGGAGAGGCAGCAAGACCCAGCAACATACCAACACCAAACAGCATCAGGATGCAGGAGAGCGCCCACCTGTCTAGGGTCCGCCACCATTTGGGGAGGATCGGTTCGCCATCCCGCACGGGAACTGCGCCAAAGACCATTTCTGTCATGGGTACGTGCCTTACACTGCCTGTCTCGCCCCCTTTTCGGGGGTCTATGTTGTAGCATAACGCGAAACTCGCAGCGCGGCTAGAGTCTTTGCGCCCTTTTCAGCAGTCCCTACCCTGCGTGAGTGCCACGAATGGGGTAATCATTGCCACGGATGAACTTGATCCCGTTTGCGATGCCTTGCAGGTCGGGCCGCGCAAAGGGCGCGTTGGACACATCGAGGATCTGGATGGCACCCTCGGCATTGATGACAAAAAGGCCCGGTTCTGGGAACGGGCGGTCGGTTTCTGCTGGGCTGCGAGGGTCGGAGACATAGAGGCCAAGGCTACGCATTTGCGCGACGCTCAGGCCATAGCCCATGGCAATCGTCAGCTCTTTTTCCTCGGCAAAGGCCTGCGCCTTTTCCATTGGGTCACCAGACACTGCGACCACATCAACACCCAACTCGCTATAGATAGGCTCAAGCTCCTGGAGTTTCGCCAGATAGTTTTTGCACAGCGGACAATGCAGACCGCGATAGACAACAACCAACTGCCAGTCATGCGCACCGCGCGGTGCGCCAAGGGTGATCTTGTCGCCGCCCAACTGCTCGACATCTGTTTTCGGGAAAATACTACCTGCATCAAGTCCGGCCATGGGTCTCTCCTTTTGTGTTTTATCGAACCGTACCGAGAATACGTCGCACCACAAGGGGGGCTCACGAATGCTTGACCGCCCCTGCCCGATCAGGCACCTCACACCCATGGAATTTGAAACAGCAATCATTGGCGCAGGTGCCGCAGGGATGATGTGTGCCGCCCATCTGGACGGGCGCACCCTCATCGTGGACCACGCAAAAGCGGCAGGTGAAAAAATCCGTATCTCGGGCGGGGGGCGGTGCAATTTCACCAATCTCTATACTGATCCCGATGCCTTCATCAGCGCCAACCCGCATTTCGCCAAATCAGCGCTGGCCCGCTATACCCAATGGGATTTTATCTCCTTGGTCGAAGCGCACGGCATTGCGTGGCATGAAAAGACGTTGGGCCAGCTTTTCTGTGACAACAGCGCCAAAGACATTATCGCCATGTTACGCGACCTCATGGCGGCGCGGGGGGCGGAGCTGCGGCTGAACAGCTCTGTGAGTGAAGTTGAGAAGGTCGGCGATCACTTTGCCTTTACGCTGCACACCCCCGATGGTGCGCATCAGGTCACAGCCAAGAACCTCGTTATTGCTACGGGCGGCAAGTCCATCCCCAAGATGGGCGCGACAGGCTGGGCCTATGACATTGCACGCCAGTTCGGCCTGCCCGTCACTGACATTCGTCCCGCTTTGGTGCCCTTCACTTTCGCCGATGGGCGGTTCGCGGAAATCTCGGGCGTGGCGGTTCCATCCCGCGTCCATGCGGAGGGTCCAGTGTTTGAGGAAGCGCTGCTTTTTACCCATCGTGGCCTTTCTGGCCCCGCGATCTTGCAAGCGTCCTCCTATTGGACCGAAGGCAATCCTGTAAATGTCGATATCGCCCCGCCCGACATGTACGAGGCTTTGCGCAAACAGCGGCAGGAAGCAGGCCGCCGAAACTTCACCACCGAGTTGTCGCGACACCTGCCCGCCCGTCTGGTCGAGCATTTGTCGGTGGTGTTCGATCTCAGCGGCAATCTGGCCGATTGGTCCGATGCACGTCTGAGTGCGCTGATCGACGGGCTGCGCCAGTGGGAATTACTGCCCAACGGGACCGAAGGCTACCGCACGGCGGAAGTGACTATGGGCGGCGTGGACACGGACGCGCTCAACTCCCGCACCATGGCGTCAAAAGACCACCCCAACCTCTATTTCATCGGCGAGGCGGTGGATGTCACAGGTTGGCTGGGTGGCTATAACTTCCAATGGGCATGGTCCTCCGCCATGGCCGCAGCACAGGCGTTGAACGCGCGCTAGCCAATGTACGCTTTGACCAGCTGCGCAAAGTCATCGCCGCGCTTCTCGAAACTATCGTATTGATCGAAACTTGCAGCCGCAGGGGCGAGCAGGATCACATCGCCCTCCTCCGCCTCGGCAATCGCACGGGCAACGGCCACGTCCATCGTGCCGCAGACTTCGGCCTCAACGTTCAACTGCATGGCAAACCCCGCCGCCTCGCGCCCGATGACATAAGCCTTGCGCACAGTCTCGGACGCGCCCGACAGACCGCCAAGCCCGCTTTCTTTCTCCAGCCCGCCACAAATCCAGCGGATGTTCGTGAACGCCGCCAGCGCCTTGGCTGCTGAATCCACATTGGTCGCTTTGCTGTCATTCACAAAACGCACACCCCCCTTTTCGCCAATCGTCTGGCTGCGGTGGGGCAAACCGCCAAAGCTGTGAAAGGCGGCCTCGATCACTTTAGGCGCAATCGACAATGCGCGGCAGGCCGCATAGGCGCTGCACGCGTTCTGGTGATTGTGCGATCCCGGTAGGCCAGCAACGCCGCGCAGGTCAATCGAGGCTGCTTGCTTGCCATTGCGGTACTCGCTCAGGAATCCCTTGCGTGCAAATACGTTCCAGCCTGGTCCCGCGAGCTTGCGGTCCACACTCACGCGGATGACACGGTCATCGACGGCCCCCTCGCTGAGCTGACCTGCAAGGAATGCGCCTTCCTGCTCGTCCACCCCAATCACGGCGCGGTCGGGGCCGCCCTCGGCGAACAATCGGCGTTTGGCCGCGAAATAGCCGCCCATACCGGCGTGACGGTCCAGATGATCAGGGCTGAGGTTTGTGAATACTGCCACATCAGGCGTCAGGCTGCGCGCCAGATCGGTCTGATAGCTTGAGAGTTCCAGCACCACGACCCCCCCGTTTGACGCAGGCTCGATATCAAGCACACCGCGGCCTATGTTGCCCGCCAATTGCGAGTTGCGGCCTGCATGCTCGAGAATGTGATGGATCAACGCGGAAGTGGTGGATTTCCCGTTAGATCCCGTCACCGCGATCACGCGGGGGGCGACATCGAACATGTCCCATTCAGACGTGGCAAAGCTTTGAAAAAAGAGGCCGATGTCATTGTCCACTGGTACGCCCGCCTCCAGCGCGGCCGCGACAACAGGGTTCGGTGTCGGATAGAGATGCGGGATACCCGGGCTTACAATCAGCCGTGCGATGCCTTCGAAAGCGCCGCTGCGAGAGAACTCCAAACATTCGAAACCCTCGCCCTCGGCAACAGCCCGCGCTTTTGGATTGTCGTCCCAACACACAGGCACTGCCCCGCCCGCCTTGAGCGCACGGGCCGCCGACAAGCCAGAGCGGCCCAGCCCTAACACGGCCACCCGCAATCCTTGCATGCCCTGAACTGGTATCATCTCAAACGTCCTTCTTATGGGTGGCGCTACTGGGTCAGGTTCATCGCGAAGCTGATGCGTTACACAGTTTTTGACAAAGCATTCAACAAAGCAACAGCCTGTTCCGCATCCGCCGCAGGGACAAAAGCGTGATCGTGGTGGAAACCCGCCACCATGTTGCACGCGATACCATTTTCGGCCAGCACTGTTGCAACTGCCGCTGTCAGGCCAACACCGTCGAGGGCCGAATGCACCGAGAGCGTGATCCGCTTCATCGGTATATCAGACGCCAGCCCTTCAGCGCGGGCCACGTTATCGCGCAGGATCAGCGACAGGCCTTCGTCTTCGCGAAAGCTCGCAGTCGCTTGGCCCAGCAATGCCTCGGCGCCCTGACAGAAATGATAGAGCTCCGCATCAAGCACGGGGGCCATGCCAGCGATCATCGCATGGGTATCCTTGACAGGTTTGGTCACTACCGCACCTTGAGCGTGGCAAGGCCGATAAGCGCGAGGATCAGCGAGATGATCCAGAAGCGGATCACGATCTGCGGCTCGGCCCAGCCCTTCTTCTCATAGTGGTGGTGGATCGGGGCCATCAGGAACACCCGCTTGCCCGTGCGTTTGAAGTAGAGCACTTGAATAATCACGCTCATCGCTTCGACCACGAAGAGACCGCCGACGATGCCCAGGACCAGTTCGTGCTTGGTCGCGACAGCAATCGCACCAAGCGCGCCGCCAAGTGCGAGCGAGCCAGTATCGCCCATAAACACCGCCGCTGGGGGCGCGTTATACCATAGGAACCCAAGACCGCCGCCAAAGATGCCAGCGGTAAAGATCAAGATTTCCCCTGTCCCTGCCACGTAATGCACATCAAGGTAGTCGGTGAAATCCACACGGCCCACCGCATAGGCGATCACGCCCAGGGTCCCCGCTGCGATCATCACAGGCATGATTGCCAACCCATCAAGGCCGTCCGTGAGGTTCACCGCATTGGCAGAGCCCACGATCACGATCATCGCGAAAGGCACAAAGAGATAGCCGAGGTTCACCAGCGTGTCTTTGAACACAGGCAACGCAAGCTGGTACTGCAAATTCTCGGGGTGGTATTGCGCCGCCCAATAGGCCGCGATGCCAGCAATGGCAAAGCCGAGAAAGAGGCGGATTTTCGAAGAAACGCCTGCAACAGTCTGCTTGCTTACTTTGGCATAATCATCGGCAAACCCGATCGCGGCAAAGCTCATGGTGACGAAAAGCACCATCCAGATGAAAGGATTGTCTAACCGCGCCCACAGAAGGGTCGAGGTTAGCAATGCGCCCACAATCAACAGGCCACCCATGGTCGGTGTCCCTGCCTTTGCGAAATGCCCCTGAGGGCCGTCGTCGCGGATGGGTTGCCCTTTGCCTTGGGTACGGCGCAGCATGTTGATCAGCGGCTTGCCAAAGATGAAACCGAAGATGAGTGCGGTCAGAAACGCACCACCCGCACGAAAGGTGATGTAGCGAAACAGGTTAAAGAAATCACCGCCATCCGACAGCAGGGTCAACCAATAGAGCATACATCGTCCTTACTAAATCAACGGCGCAAAGGTCCACATCTTGTGGATCCGCGCACCGCTCCCCCCGCATAGGGGGATCACACGTCCGTTATCGGATGGCCCATTTTTCGGATGGCGTCAACGACAAGGCCCAATTTCATGCTCAAAGATCCTTTGGCAAGGACCACATCGCCTGCGTCGATCTTGTGGCGCAGCCCTTCGCACATCTCCGCTGAAGTCTCGAACCAATCGCCGCGCTGCTGCTCGGGCAGCAGGTCATAAAGCGCACGCATGAATGGCCCTACACAGTGGATCACGTCAAGTTTTTGGGCCGTTTCCAGATGCGCAAGGCCCGCGTGCAGTGCCACTGCATCATCGCCCAACTCCTTCATATCGCCCAGAAAGGCAATGCGCCGCCCCTTGCCAACGCGGCCAACACCGTCGGTCGTGGTGGCCCCTGCGAGCACTTCCAAAGCGGCTGCAACGGAGGTCGGGTTGGCGTTGTAGCTGTCATCGATCAGCGACAAACGCTCCTGCGCCTCAACGGGGTCAAGCTGGATCACTTCGCGCTGACCGCGTCCTTTGTACGGCGTCCAGCGGCCCAAAACAGCAATCGCCTGTGCCAGATCAGCACCAATCGCCTGCACAATCGCCAGCGCGCCGAGGCCATTCATCGCAAAATGCCGCCCCGGTGTGGCGAGTTTGAACAGGATCGGTTTGTCGTCAAACTCGGCCTGCACAATTGTTGTATCGCCCTGAATGGTTAGCGCCTTGAGCTTCCAGTCAAATCCGTGCTCACCGAAGGCGATGCCGTGCAAACGTTTGTCATGGGCCTTGGCGGCAAGAATTGCCGATGTCTCGACATCCGCATTATAAACAGCAGGCGCGCCAATGGGCAGGCTGTCAAAAATGCTCGCCTTTTCAAGTGCTATGCCAGTGATGTTCTCAAAGGCTTCCAGATGCGCGGCAGCCACTGTCGTGATCAGCGCAGCATGTGGCCGCGCCAGCATCGTTAGCGGCAGAATCTCACCAGGATGGTTCATGCCCATCTCGATGATCGCATATTCGGTGTCCGCCGGCATCCGCGCCAGCGTCAGCGGGACACCCCAGTGGTTGTTATAGCTGGCTATCGAGGCATGAGTGCGCCCCTGATCGGCCAGCATGGCCAGCAGCATCTCCTTGGTCGAGGTTTTGCCGACCGAGCCTGTAATGCCGATCACTTTTGCCTGCGTCCGCTCCCGCGCAGCGGCACCCAAGGCTTCCAGCCCTTTAAGGACATCATCAACAATCAACAGCGGTGCATCCGCAGCCACGCCCTCAGCGATGCGCGAGACCAATGCGGCCCCTGCCCCTTTTTCCAGCGCCATGGCGACAAATTCATGCCCGTCACGCGCATCCTTGAGAGCGACGAACAGATCGCCTGCCTCAATCGTGCGGGTGTCGATGGAGACGCCATCCACCGCCCAATCGCCTTGTACACGGCCACCCGTTGCGGCTGCCGCCTCTGCTGCTGTCCACAAGCTCATGCCAATCTCCCGTCCAAGGCTGCGACTGCAACACTTGCCTGTTCTACATCATCAAAGGGCAGCACATCATCGCCGATGGTCTGACCCGTCTCATGGCCTTTACCCGCAATGAGCAGCGCATCACCCGGCTCCAGCACATCAATCCCGCGCAGGATCGCTTCGGCGCGGTCGCCCACTTCGGTCGCGTCAGGACAGCCGCCCATGACCGCCGCGCGGATCGTGGCGGGATCTTCGGAGCGGGGATTGTCGTCTGTCACAAAAACCATGTCGGCATTTTCAGCCGCAGCGGCCCCCATCAACGGCCGCTTTCCTGCGTCACGGTCACCACCTGCCCCCACAATCGCGATCAGGCGGCCCATCACATGGGGGCGCATTGCAGCCAGTGCCGTGGCAACTGCATCGGGTGTATGGGCGTAATCCACAAACACCGCCGCCCCATTGTCACGGGTCGCAGCCAGCTGCATGCGGCCCCGTACAGTGGTCAGGTGCGGGATGGTGTCGAACACATCTGCCGCATCCGCGCCGCATGCAATTACAAGGGCAGCGGCAAGCAATACGTTATCGGCCTGAAACCCGCCGATCAGGTTCAGGCGTTTCTGAAATGTCTTGCCGCCCCACTCAAATCGCAAGTCCTGACCCGTGGCATCAAAGCGCTGAGTGGTCAGATGCAAATTACCGCCATCACGGCCAAAGGTCAGCACCTTGCAGCCCCGTGCCGTGGCAATCGCGGCCATCTCGACGCCCTTTGGGTCGTCGATGTTTATTACTGCCGTGCCGTCTTCTGGCAGGATACGCGCAAACAGGGCGGCTTTAGCGTCGAAATAGGCCTCGAAAGTATGGTGATAATCGAGGTGGTCCTGGGTGAAGTTGGTAAATCCTGTTGCCTTGAGCGTCACGCCATCAAGGCGCCGCTGATCGAGGCCATGGGATGACGCCTCCATTGCGGCATGGGTAATGCCGTTCTTTGCGGCTTGGGCTAATGTGCGGTGCAATGTAATCGGCTCTGGCGTGGTATGGGCCAATGGCGCGGACCATGCGCCCTCAACACCAGTTGTTCCAAGGTTGACGGCGTCCAATCCCATCTCGATCCAGATCTGGCGCACAAAGGTGCTGACAGAGGTTTTGCCATTAGTGCCAGTCACAGCAATCATCGTCTGTGGCTGCGCACCAAACCACAGGGCGGCGGTACGCGCCAGAGCCTCGCGCGGCTCCTCAGAGATCACCAAAGCTGCATCCGCCGCACGCACAGCGTCCGCGCAAAGCTGCGCACCCGTTGCATCGGTCAGGATCGCGACGGCACCCTGCTCAAGCGCCTTTTCAACAAAGCTAGCCCCGTGCACTACACTGCCGGGCATGGCCGCAAAGAGCACGCCCTGCGCCACACGGCGGCTGTCCACTTCGATGCCGGTCAAATCAGGGTTATGTCCTCCCACGGCCATCAGCCCCAAAGAGTTCAACGAGGTACGCGGTGGGTTCGACATATGTGAGCCTGCGGGCTTAGTTACTGCTGGTGAGCGTTATAACAGCGACGCCTGAGGGTTCAATGGCTGGCCGCATGCCCAAAAGGGGCGCAACACGGCGGATCATCTCAGCCGCAACTGGCACAGCCGTCCAACCCGCGGTGCGTCGCGGTTTGTCCCCCGAAGTCATCACAGGCTCGTCCAATGTCACGATCAATACATAGCGCGGATCATTTGCAGGGAACATCGCAGCAAATGTGTTGATGTTCTTGTCTTTGTAGTACCCGCCCCCACGGCGCAGCTTCTCGGAAGTTCCCGTTTTGCCCGCCACGAAATATCCCGGCACTTCGGCAAAAGAGGCTGTGCCATCGTCGCCTGCAACAACATCGCGCAACATCTGGCGCGCGGCAGCAGCCACTTCGGGACGCATCACGCGCTCACCCATATTGGGGCCCTTCTGCTTGAGCAGGGTCGGCTTTATTATGCGGCCCCCATTTGCAATCGCGGCGTAGCCTGCGGCGAGGTGCATTGCCGTGGTCGAGATGCCGTGACCAAAAGAGATCGTAACCGCTGACAGGTCCGTGTAGCGCGCAGGCACCAGAGGCGTGCTGCCCGAGGCCTCAATAATCTCGAATGGGGATTTCTCGAAGAGACCCAGCTTGCGCAGGAATTCCTGCTGGCGTTCTTTGCCGATCATCAGGGCCAAGCGGCCTGTGCCACGATTGGAGGATTTCTCGATGATCTGGCTGACGCTGATCGTGCCATAATTCTTGTTCGCATATTCGCCAATTGTATGACCGCCGACTTTCATCGGTCCTTTGGTGTCGATCATGGTGCTTGCATTAACCAGACCCAGTTCCATCGCTTGGGCGGCTGCAAAAATCTTGAAGGTAGAGCCAAGCTCGTAAACCCCCTGTACCGAACGGTTAAAAAGCGGACTGTCGGAGGCATCCCCCTCAACAGCGGGACGCGGGCGGTTGTTGGGATCAAAGCTGGGCAAGGAAGCGACGCTGATGACTTCGCCTGTGCGGACATCCATCAGGATCGAAGTTGCCCCCTTGGCGTTCATCATCTTCATTCCGCCCTCAAGCACCCGCTCGGCGGCGGCCTGAACCGACAAATCAAGGCTCAGCTCGAGCGGCTTGCCTGCGTTGGCAGGATCGCTGAGGTAGTCATTGAAATACTTCTCGGCACCCGCAACACCGATAACTTCAGCCGCACTCACCCCTTCACGGCCAAAGCTGGACCCGCCCATGATATGCGCGGCAAGTTTGCCATTGGGGTAAAGGCGCATGTCACGCGGCGCAAAGAGCAACCCCGGATCGCCTATGTCATGCACGGCCTGCATCTGCTCGGGGCTGATTTTCTTTTTCACCCACAGGAACTTACGCTTGCCTGTGAAATCCCTGATTAGGCGCTTCTCGTCCAAATCGGGAAAGATTTTGGCCAGTTTTTGGGCCGCTGCCTCGCGGTCAATCATATGAGGCGGCTGAGCATAAAGCGCATGTGTGTCGAGGTTCGTCGCAAGGATGCGGCCATTGCGGTCAACGATATCCGCGCGCATGTTGGCAATGATAGAGCCGGGTGCATGAGCGCGCGGTTCTACGGGATCGGAGACGGCCAAAAGGCCCATACGCGCCCCGACAACGGCAAAAGCACAGAAAAAGCACACCCCAAGCACCAGCAGACGGCTTTCGGCACGGCTGCGGTCACGGTCGCGCATCTGCTCATGGCGCAGGCGGCGGTTCTGGCTCTCGATGGCGTCGGGATTTTCCCCCTTGGCGCGGGCCTCAAGAATACGGGCAAGCGGGCGCAGCGGGGTACGGATCATAGGTCATTCTCCGAATTCATCGTAGAGACATCAACGGGATTGGTGATCGGCAGCAACGGCGGTACGGGATATTGCACCTCATCCACTTGCCCGAATTGATCAGGATGCAGAGGCAAAAGCTGCAGCCGCTCAAAGTTCAGCTCGGCAAGATCTCGGAGGCGGTCGGGGCGGTTCTGGAAGGCCCACTCCGCGCGCAAGATCGCCAGCCGCGCATGAGTTTCGCGGATTTCGGCATGCAACCTGTCCGTCTGGTTCAGCACAGCTTGGGTCGCATAGTTTTCGCGGTAGGCCCAGAAGGCCAGCCCAATCACACACAAGGAGGTCAATACGTAAATAACAGATCTCATTGCTTCTTTTCCCTCATCATGGGCATGCCGATTGCCTTGGCCTCAATCGTTCCGGCAGGTGCATCAGTGCGGGTCGCGACCCGCAATTTTGCGCTGCGTGAACGCGGATTTTCTTCCAGCTCTTGCGCGTCTGGTCCGATGGCCTTGCGCGATTTTATGGTAAACTGTGGCGCATCCCGCTCGACCTCGGGGGCGAAACGGTTAGCGTTGCCCCCCGCCCCTGCCCGTGCGGTCAAAAAGCGTTTGACCATGCGGTCCTCAACAGAATGAAACGTCACAACGGCCAGCTGACCGCCCGGCTTCAAGGCACGCTCGGCTGCCATAAGACCCTCCCAAAGCTCACCGTATTCATTGTTAACTGCAATGCGCAGCGCCTGGAATGTACGTGTTGCAGGATGGCTCTGGCCCGGCTTGGCGCGGGGCAAGCAGCTCTCCACCAGCCTTGAAAGCTTGGACGTCCGCACAATCGGCGCCTCTTCGCGCGCGCGCACCAAAAGGTTTGCGATGCGGCGGCTGGCACGCTCCTCGCCGTAAAGGAAGATGATGTTGGCCAGCTCTTCCTCAGACGCTTCATTCACCAGATCAGCAGCAGAGGGGCCGTCCTGAGACATGCGCATGTCCAAAGGCCCATCGCGCATGAAGGAAAACCCGCGCTCCGCCAGATCAAGCTGCATAGAGGAAACACCGAGGTCGAGGACGATGCCGTCGAGATCCTGACCGTATTCATCCATTTTGGAGAAAACGCCGTGCTGCATAATGATACGCTCGCCGTACTCCCCCGCCCATGGCTTTGCCATTTCATGCGCCATGGGGTCACGGTCTACCGCAATCACGCTGTCCGCCCCTGCATCAAGCAGACCGCGCGTGTAGCCGCCTGCACCGAATGTACCATCAAGCCAACGGCCTGAGACTGGGGATACCGCGGCCAACAACGGGCGGAGCAAGACGGGAATGTGGGGGGAGGTCTCGGTGGCAGCCATAACCTGTTACGCTCCCGGCGTTCCGTCCAGGAACTCCATCGGATCAAAGTCCTCTGGCAGCTCGTCGAGCCATGCTTCCTGCTTGGCACGCTCTTGGGTGTCATATGTCTCGGGGTTCCAGATCTGGAAGGTGTCGCCCGTCCCCATAAAGAACGCTTCTTTATCGAGATTAATCTTGGTGCGCAGCTTGGCCGGCAGGACAAGGCGGCCCGTCTCGTCCACAGTCGTGGGAAAGGATTGACCGTTAAACAAGCCTTGGAGCATCTTACGCTGCATGGAGCCACGGGGAAGTGCGTCGATCTTGGCGTCCACCTCTTCGATGGCGGCCATTGTATAGCACTCAAGATATGCGCGGCGGTGATCGCCGTAGACAATCACAAGCTCGGGGGCTTCACCGGACTTCCAGTTGGGGTCAGACGCCTCCAACACACGGCGAAAAGAGGCGGGTATAGATACCCTCCCCTTCGTGTCGACCTTGTGTTGGCTTTCGCCTCTGAACCTTCGGCTCACTGTGCCTGTCCCTTTTTGAGCGTTTTGCGCCTTGTCGTCCTGCCTGCGCACCTGAGGTGCAAATCGGGGGCCTCGCGTCCGGGGCCAGAATGTAAAAAGGGCGGATTGATCTGCTGCCACTGATCAAACCGCCGCTTTATTCCCACCTTGGTGGGGAAGTCCGACTGCGCGCGCCACCTGGGGGGATGTCTGCTCGCCCGCGCGCCGGATCTCTTGGTCTGATGAAAGCGAAGGCCTGTATGAAACCTGCTAGAGTTTATTTTTGTGTGGGGTCGTTTGGTGCCCCGTAGTCCCGTTCTCATCCGATGAATAAGGAGTACGATGGGAAATCATGGGCGTCTACTATTAATTTGAATTTTAGACACTTCATATTGTTTCCAGAAGACATCAAAAACAACATCTAAAGGTTAGATTGGTGAAAATAATAGCACAATTAGCGCATCAAAAACAAACAGCAACTAGATATAGACAATCATGAACTGAGAAAAAATTTCCCACAAAATCCCAGAAAAATTCACCCACAGACTTATCCACAACCAATATTCCCCCTTTGTTCTCTTTTAAACATAATATTCATCTCCGAATCGCATAGCATGCGGCCGAATTCTTGGATTTGAGTCGCTCGCCCTGCCCCGAAAACGAGATTTCCCACTATTTCCCATGAGAACGGTCTGATCCAGCGAGAGGTGGCCTATTTACACCACCCCCGCCCGCCTTCAGGCGGATCATCTTGTAGATTTTGCCTGCAACCGTCACACAAAGGCTCATGCAATTGTTGAATGGTTTCCAGATATGACCGCTCTCAGCTTATTGCGACACGCGCTCGACCTACTCACCCGGAATCCCCTGAAGACATTCAGGGTGATTGGACCTGCCGTGGCCCTTATGCTTGGCGTGAGTGTAGTTGCCGTACTGACAACGCCAGAGCTGTCGCTGGGCAATGCGGGTGAGGACGCCCCGATGAGCGTGCCTACCAACTGGCTCCTGCTGGCAGGCCTGACGTTAAGCTATGCAATGATGGCAATCCTCTGGCACAGACATACCCTTGGCGGCGAAGGCTTGGCGCAACGGATCTCGATCCCGCTTGTTCTCAGCTATCTTCTGCGCGTCACCCAACTGATCCTGATCCAGCTGTCGCTCAGCCTCACACTCATTATACCGCTGATGATATCGAGCCAGCACAACGCGGGGGACGGCCCCGCCTTTCATTCCATGATGTTGACAACCTTTGTTACGCAGTTGCTGCTTGTTTGGTTGTCACTCCGGCTTAGTCTGATCCTGCCCGCCGCCGCGATCGGCAAACCGATAACACTAGCAGTGAGCTGGCGACATACCCAGCCGCTTACCCATCTGTTATGGCGCATTGCTGCATTGCTTGCCGTTATCAACACTGCCCTAACGGCACTGGCAGGTTTCTTTAGCGTCTCGGCGGCGTACCATTTGATGATCTTCGAGCTGCCCGTCTATATTTTTGAAGGGCTACTCATCTTCAGCATTCTCACAACACTCTATAAGCTACATGTGCAAAAGCAGCCAATCAGCAACGCCTAGGCCATACCACCTTTGATAAGCCCCTCGGCAAGACGCGCATAGGCCTGCGCCATAGGTCCGTCCCCTGCGGCCACAGGCTTACCGTTGTCACCGGCAAGCCGCGTTTCGAGATCAATCGGCAATGTCCCCAAGAGCGGCGCACCCATAGTCTGTGCTTGTGCTGCGACTCCGCCCTGCCCGAATATCGCATGCTCTGCGCCGCAGTCGGGACACACGAACATCGACATATTCTCAATCAGGCCCAGTACCGGCGTCTTGAGCGTGGCAAACATGTCCAGCGCTTTGCGCGCATCAATGAGGGCCACATCTTGCGGTGTGCTTACCACAATTGCGCCCGTCAATTCCGACTTGGTACACAGAGTCAGCTGCACATCGCCCGTACCGGGGGGCAGATCGACCAGCAAAACATCCAATTCGCCCCACTCTACTTGCCCCAGCATCTGCTGGAGCGCGCCCATAAGCATAGGACCACGCCAGATCGTGGCTTTCCCCTCTTCCATCATGAACCCGATAGACATGAGCGTTACGCCATGGGCATGCAGAGGGATGATCGTTTTACCATCAGGGCTGGCGGGACGCTTGTTCACGCCCATCATGCGCGGGATACTGGGGCCGTAGATGTCGGCATCCAACAGACCCACTTTGCGCCCCTGTTTGGCCAGTGCCACGGCAAGGTTGGTGCTTACCGTGGATTTGCCCACGCCCCCCTTGCCAGAGCCGATGGCGATGATGCGCTGAACACCGCTTGGTTTGGTCGGACCATCTTGCGGCTTGGGGTGGCCACCAATCTTGAGGCTGGGCGGTGCGGCAGGCTTGGCCGCAGGGCCATGCGCCGTCAACGCGACGGTCGCCTGTGTCACATCAGGCAATTCCTTGACGATCTTCTCGGCCGCATCGCGCAACGGGCCCATCGCCTTTGCAACTTCAGCATTCGGCGCCTCGATGACAAAGCGCACCACGCTGCCCTCAACCGTCAGCGCACGCACCAGATCATGGGCGATCAAGCTGCGCCCGTCGGGCAGGTTAATCCGCTCAAGTGCTGCGATCACATCATCTTTTGTCAGGGCCATGGTGTCTCTCCTATTGCTCCTTTCTGACATCGCAGATTGAGCCAAAACCACAAGACCACAGAGCTGCGTTATAATACCGCCCAACAAGAGGCGCAGCCGCCCAAAAATAGGGCAGAAACACTTATGCACTTGCTGCATGGCAGAAATGCAAAAGAAATCGTTGTGCAGGTGCAGCAAAAATTGCTATCTCTATTCTCGAAAACAATCCTCCCGATGGTTTTCTTAATTACCGAAAGGACCTTCACCTCCTCCCGAAGGCACCCTTTCATCTTTAGGCGGCGATATCTCCTCCCAGATATCGTCGCCCTTTTTTTGCCCAAATCGAACCTATTGCTGTCACTCTTTCGTGAGCGCTCCTTGATATTTTATAAATAGGAAACATGAGCTTGTCAGAATGTCGCGTATGCAGAAAACGCATAGCCGCATTGCAGCATTGCTTCTTGTACGCGGCACCAAAATACCTAATTAATATGCACAACAAGACGCAGTAGATATGAAAGAGTTAACATGACATACTTCACAGACACCAACGCAGCAGT
>CAWVWS010000056.1:0-15629 GCA_963933905.1 uncultured Sulfitobacter sp. | reverse complement strand
CCCACGCCTGCGACGGAAAAGCAGATCGAATATGCCAAATCTCTGGCGGAAAAGACGCACTCGGAGCTGCCTGTTGGCATCACCCAAGACCGTGCGCGTATGTCCAAGTGGATTGACGCGCATAAACCCGCACCAAGCAAATTCAACGACTACCCCTCGTCCAAGCAGGTCGGCTTTGCCGAAAGGATCGCAAAGCTCATGCGCACCCAAGTGCCGCCCAAGTGCTTCAAGGACCGTGGCCTCATGTCGCGGTGGATTGACGGGAATAAGCCACGCTAGGGGCTGGTTTTGGCCCCTTTCACTCCTATTTGTTGCACATGACAGAAAAAACCGAAGTCCTCTATAACGGCGAATGCCCCGTATGTAGCCGAGAGGTAAACCACTACGCAAAGCTGAGCGCAGATCAGGCGTTGCCGATCCGCTATGACGATCTCAACGATCTGTCAAAGCTGGAGGTGTGGGGCATCACGCCCGATCAGGCGGCACGGCGGCTGCACGTACGAAAGGACGGCGAGATTACAGCAGGCATTCCTGCCTTTATCGTCCTATGGCGTGAAATACCGCAAACCCAATGGTTGGCCAAACTATTCAACTTGCCCGTAATCCACCGCGTCGCCTGCTGGGGCTATGACTATGCCCTCGCTCCACTGATCTATCGCTGGCACATTTCGCGGCAGCGGCGCATGATCTAACCCGCAAGCAGATCGTCGAGATAATCGCGCACGCAAGTTTGCACATGGCGGAAACGGTCCCCGCCCAGATGCTTGCCCCCGTACCAGCGGGTCACGACAACCAGATGGCCCATGACCGCGTCCCGCTCCAGCATCCGCAGGATCACCATGCCTGCACCACTTTCCCAGTCATCAGCCTTGACCGGTCCCTCCTCGGGCAACACCGCACCCCATGTATTATGGGTTGCCTTTGCGTAGGATTTATCACGCTTGAGGGTTTTTAGCGCTGCCTCAATCTCGGCGCGGTTGGCGACAGGACATCCCGATACGGCATACTTACTGCCCCGATCTGTGAGGATAACGCCAAGCTTACGCATGGTCAGGAATACCTGACTTGGCCGCGCATAGCGCTTGGCGTAATTATACTACAGCCCTTACGACATTTGTTTGGCTTTGTTCTAAATTCACGCATTTCACGACCGTTTCAAACACAACCAATTTTTAATCGGGACAATAAACCCATGCAACTTCTCACCCATACATCGGCTTTGGCCGAGCTGATAGGCATCGCAGGCTTTTGCCTTTATGTCCTTACTTATGCGCTGCTCACTTTCCGCTTTGTTAGCGGCCAGTCAGTTCTCTACTTTGCACTGAACCTCAATGCTGCCAGCTGCGTTCTGATCGGGCTGTCAAACAGCTTTAACCTCGCATCGGCAATGATACAGATTTTCTGGATTTCCATGTCATTGATCGGGATTACACTTCAGCTGAGACGCACCTAGAAAAAGACCTGCGTCAAAGACCCGCCGCCGTGCGGCGCACCACGTCGATGCGCGATGCATTGGGGGGATGCGTGCCAAGAAACTTGTCGCCTGGATCGGGAATGCGGGTAAAGAACTCTGCCCCGCGCAAAGGATCGTAGCCGGCCGTTTTGGTGATTACAGTCCCCAATGCGTCCGCTTCCAGCTCGAACTCCTTTGAATAGCTGCGCGCGCCCACCTGCGCCCCGAGTTCCTGAGCGGAGCGCACCGCGCTGGCGTCCCCCCCACTGAGCGTGGCAAGCCCTGCAAAAATCACCGCCCCCGCAACTGCGTTTTGCTGCTGGCGGCCAATGTGACCCGTGATGTGATGCGCCGCCTCATGCCCCATGACAAAGGCCAACTCATCCTCGTTGCGGGCATCGGTAATGAGGGCAAGCGTGAAGGCGATGATGGGCCGACCCTGCCGGTCGAGGGTTTGGTAGGCATTGGCAGGCTGGTCAGGGCGATCGTCCACAACAATATTAAAATCGCAATTCACGTTCTGCGTGCGCGCACGGCACTCGCGCTCTGCCACAGGCTCCAGCGTATTGACCACCCGCACAAAGGAGCGTGCGCTTGCTCGGGCATCAAGAGAGGAGGGTTGGCTCGGCGCTGTGACAGGCGCAGGCCCCGTCGGGGCAACAGGCACGACTTCACAAGCAGACAGCCCAGCAATGAGGCCCAAAGCAACAATAGCGCGCATGATCATCGGGGCGATTTCCTTATCCGGGTTTTCGCGCAACAACTTAGCACGCTGTGCAGCCAGTGCCAGCCTCATAAGGATGTGATCGGCGGTTTGCGCGCAACTGTGCCAACTGCTGCGGTGATTGCGCCGCTTGCGCGCGGGGTCTTATCCGTTAATGTCAGCTACATGTTTACCATCGAGCATGAATTTGACGCGACCGTGATCACCCTTGTCGACGAGGGCGATACACCTTTGCGTGAGGACGTCACCTTGAGCGCTTTTGACACCCGCATCATGCTGGAACAATGGGACGCGGAAACCGACAGCATCCGCAAAATCACCCTCTCGCCCAACCAGTTGCGCGATCTTGCAGCCGCACTTAACCTGCCCGAAGGCATTTACCACAGCGCACCTTGATGCGCCTATCCACAGGATACATTCCATGGCCACTGGCACCAACATCCGCACC
This sequence comes from uncultured Sulfitobacter sp., assembly GCA_963933905.1. GTDB lineage: Bacteria > Pseudomonadota > Alphaproteobacteria > Rhodobacterales > Rhodobacteraceae > Sulfitobacter. The sequence goes on along the minus strand of CAWVWS010000056.1, from coordinate 13,004 downwards.
TACTTCGAAGGCACATGGCACGACGGCGATTTGAGTGTGATGAAAGCGGCCGATCACGGTGCATGGCTTGGGACAACTGTCTTTGACGGGGCGCGCCTGTTTGACGGGCTGGCTCCGGACCTCGAGGCTCACTGTGCAAGGATCAACCGCTCGGCCCGTGCCCTGATGATCACCCCAACCGTGAGCACCGAAGATATGGTTGCGATCGTGCGCGAAGGGCTTGCCACCTATCCCCGTGAGGCTCCTGTCTATATCCGCCCGATGTACTGGGCGCTGGCGGGCGATGAGCTGGGCATCATTCCCCTCGAAGGGGCCACAGGTTTTGCTGTGTCGCTGGAACAAATCCCTATGGCCCCGCCGGAGGCTTCCGCGACACTCACCCGCACGCGGTTCCGCCGTCCGGTGCTTGAAGACAATGTAGTGAACGCCAAGGCAGGGTGCCTCTATCCCAACAACGCGCGTATGATGGCCGAAGCGCGCAGCAAAGGGTTCAACAATGCGCTGGTGGCTGATGCCATCGGCAATGTGGCGGAAACTGCCTCCGCCAATGTGTTTATGGTCAAGGACGGCGAAGTCTTTACCCCTGTGCCCAATGGCACATTCCTCGCGGGGATTACCCGCGCGCGGCACATGGAGAACATGCGGGCCGACGGCTTGCGCGTACATGAAAGCGTGCTGAGCTTTGATGATTTCCACGCCGCCGACGAGATTTTTCTGTCGGGTAATATGATGAAAGTCACCCCGATAAGTGCCTTTGACGACACAACCTACCGCGTGGGCGGGAATGGCAATCCCGTGACCCAGCGTGTACGCGAGATGTATTGGGACTGGGCCGCGTCACAAAAAGTATAAACGCTTGCGGGTGTCGCAAATTTTTTGAAAAATTTGGGTTGGAATTTTTGCAAATTCCGTTGCGCGCCTCTGTTGACCCGACTGGACCTTCAAAAGCCAATTGCATGAAGCGCTCGCCCGCGCCATGATCGTCACGATGTAGGGAGAATATTATGCGCAAGTTCCTTGTGGTCCTTGATGACAGCCGCGAATGCCTCAGCGCCATGCGCTTTGCCGCAATGCGTGCTTCAAAAACAGGCGGCGGCGTCGAAGTCCTCGCTGTCATACCCCCCGAAGAGTTCAACCACTGGATCGGGGTGGGCGACATCATGCGTGAAGAAGCGCGCGAGCGGGTCGAAGTCCACTTTGAAGTCTTTGCCAAATGGATGCGCGACCGCCAAGGGGTAGACCCCGAACTGGTCATCCGCGAAGGCCAAGCGGTGGACGAGATCATGTCACAAATCAAAGAAGACAGCGAGATTGGCGTGCTGGTCCTTGGGGCTGGCACCGACGGCAAAGGGCCGGGGCCGCTGGTAACGCAGCTTAGCCGTAACTCTGGCTCTCTCCCTGTCCCGATTACCATCGTTCCGGGTGATCTGACCAAAGAGCAGCTTGAGGCGATCACCTGACCTCCCTACAGTTTAGAACGATTCCAATCCCTTGACATTCAGGCTCTGCATCTGCATATCTTGATTAACCCTTGACGGAGATATTGCACGATGTTTATCCAAACAGAATCCACACCCAATCCCGCAACGCTCAAGTTTCTGCCCGGTCAGAACGTGCTGGAAATGGGCACTGCAGATTTCCCGACACCTGACACCGCCGCCACATCCCCGCTGGCCACACGTCTTTTCGCGGTTGAGGGTGTGACAGGCGTGTTTTTCGGCATCGACTTTGTCACCGTCACCAAATCCGAAGAGATGGAATGGGATCACCTCAAGCCCAGCCTGCTGGGCGCGATTATGGAGCATTTCCAGTCAGGCCAGCCTGTCATGGGCGCCGATCACAAGGTGACATCAGGCCACGCCGAGCATACGGGCGAGGACGGTGTAATTGTCGGTCAGATCAAGGAACTCCTCGACAGCCGCGTGCGTCCCGCTGTGGCCCAAGACGGCGGCGACATCACCTTCCACGGCTTTGACCGCGGCGTGGTTTACCTGCACATGCAAGGTGCTTGCGCGGGTTGCCCCTCCTCAACGCTCACGTTGAAAATGGGCATCGAGAACCTTTTGCGTCACTACATCCCCGAAGTGACCGAGGTACGTCCGGTTGCCTAAAACCCTACTTGTTCTGGGCGTCAGCACGGCCGGACCATACTGTGGGGTCGCACTTTGGGCGGGGGACGATGTGGTTGTCGCCCGTCACGAAGAACTGGCCAAAGGCCAAGCCGAACGCCTCATGCCGCTTATTGATGAAGTGATGGGCGAGGCTGGCGTAAGCTATCCCGATCTGCAAGCACTTGGAGTTGGGATAGGTCCAGGAAACTTCACAGGCATCCGCATTTCAGTTTCCGCTGTGCGCGGTCTTGCACTTGGACTGGGCATCCCCGCTGTTGGTGTCTCGCTTCTAGAAGCGCTTGCGCTGGGGCAAAACGTCCCTGTTCTAGCCAGCATCCACGCGGGACGGGACCGTCTTTTTGTGCAGCGTTTTGGCGCGGCAGACGATCGTGTCACAGATCGAGGCCCCGAGCTTGCAACGCTTGAAAATTTACACGAGTGGGTAATCCCCGGAATGTTTTGCGTCGGAAACCGTGAGGATGAAATCGCGACCGTGATCGGCGTGCAGAGTGGTCCTGCCTGTTTTTATCCCGCCTCAGCTGTCGCACGAATTGCCGCAACACGTTACCTCGACAATCCTGCACCCCCTGCACCGCTCTATCTTCGTGCTGCGGATGCGGCACCCGCCCGCGATGTGGCCCCACAAATCGTACCATGAGGCCTAACCTTATGGCAGAAATCCACCAAGCGGCCTTTGTGCAAGAGCGCGGATGGACTGCACAGGAATTTACCGAACTCTTGGCGCAGCCCTACACTGATGCATTTACCGCCGAAGGCGGTTTCGCCGTTACCCGCACTCTTGCCGAGGAGTCCGAACTCCTCACCCTTGCCGTTGCACCCAAACACCAGCGGCGCGGCATTGCCGATCACTTGATCGGCGAATGGATCGCGGCAGTAAATCCCGTCGCACAGACTGCATTTCTCGAAGTTGCTGCGGACAATCATGCGGCCATCGCCCTTTATAACAAACACGGCTTCATGCAGTCGGGCCTGCGCAAAGCCTACTATGCGCGCAGTACTGCCCCTGCTGTGGATGCCGTGCTTATGTCGCGGCCCCTTACGCAAGGTTAATCGCGTCCCCGAAGGCCCTGATGGGCCGAATCAGGTTGACCCCACCCCCGTCCCCACCGACAATTTGCTCCAGCATCGTGCGCTCGCGCGATACTGGGCCGGTACTTGGCAAAGCTGCTGATACACCCGCCCCAAACACAAAAACCTGGGAGAGACCTATGACCCTCATGACCAAATTCCTCGGCGCTGTTGCCGCCACCGCGCTGAGCGCCAGTGCAGCATTGGCCGAACCTGCGCTGATCTTCGATCTGGGCGGCAAATTCGACAAATCCTTCAACGAAGCGGCCTTCAATGGGGCGCAAAAATGGGCAGACGAGACTGGCGGCACCTACCGCGAGATCGAATTGCAGTCCGAAGCCCAGCGTGAGCAGGCCCTGCGCCGCTTTGCCGATGCAGGCATGAACCCGATCATCACTTTGGGCTTTGCCATGGCCGACCCTTTGACTGCCGTTGCCCCTGATTATCCAGACACCAAATTCGTTGCGATCGACGTCACATGGCTTGAGGCCGACAACATCCGCCAGATCGGTTTCGCCGAGCATGAGGGGTCCTTCCTCGTTGGTATGCTCGCAGGTCTCAAATCCAAGAGCGGCACAGTCGGATTTATCGGCGGCATGGACATCCCGCTCATCCGTCACTTTGGCTGCGGCTTTGCCCAAGGGGCAAAAGCGGCGAACCCAGACGTCAAGATCGTTGCAAACATGACAGGCACAACACCTGCCGCATGGAATGACCCTGTAAAAGGCTCCGAACTGACAAGCGCGCAGATTTCCCAAGGCGCAGACGTTGTCTTTGCCGCTGCGGGCGGTACAGGCGTTGGCGTTCTACAAACAGCCGCTGACCAGAACATTCTGGGCATCGGTGTGGACAGCAACCAAAACCACCTGCATCCAGGCAAGGTTCTGACCTCGATGCTCAAGCGTGTGGATGTCGCCGTCTATGACGCACTCAAAGCAGGTACAGACGTTGAGACAGGTGTGTTCACTCTTGGCCTCGCCGAAGATGGTGTCGGCTACGCGCTGGACGAGAACAACGCCTCCCTCATCAGCGACGAGATGAAAGCAGCCGTAGATACGGCGCGCGAGCAGATCATCGCAGGCAATCTGACCGTTGCCTCCTACTATGAGAATGACAGCTGCCCTGCGCTCGACTTCTGATCAGCGACACGCATCTTTCAGGGCCGCGTTGACAATTCAGCGCGGCCCTACTCTATTGAGACTCTCTGTTGCTCGCTGCCGCTGCGCGCAGGTGTGAAGGACCCATTCCATGACCATCGCCCCCGCCATCGAACTCAAAGGCATCTCGAAAGCTTTTGGCCCCGTGCAAGCCAACAAAGACATCTCGATCCGCGTAATGCCCGGCACGATTCACGGTATCATCGGCGAGAATGGCGCGGGCAAATCCACACTCATGTCGATCCTCTACGGCTTTTACAAAGCGGATAAGGGTGAAATTTTTATTGGCGGCAAAAAGACCAATATCACCGATAGTCAGGCCGCCATCGCCGCCGGCATCGGCATGGTGTTCCAGCACTTCAAACTGGTCGAAAATTTCACTGTCCTCGAGAATATCATTCTGGGGGCAGAGGATGGCCGCTGGCTCAAACCCTCCATCGCCAAGGCGCGGCGCACCTTGATGGAGCTGGCCGAGGACTATGGCCTCAATGTCGAGCCTGACGCGGTTATTCAAGACATCGGCGTGGGCATGCAGCAGCGCGTGGAGATCCTCAAAGCGCTCTACCGTCAGGCCAATATCCTCATTCTGGACGAGCCGACAGGCGTGCTCACCCCTGCCGAGGCTGACCAGCTTTTCCGCATCCTTGACCGCTTGCGGGCCGAGGGCAAAACCATCATCCTGATCACCCACAAGCTGCGCGAGATCATGGACACCACCGACACTGTCAGCGTGATGCGGCGCGGCGAGATGACAGCAACGGTCAAAACATCCGAGACATCCCCCGCCGAATTGGCAGAGCTCATGGTCGGACGTAAGGTCTTGCTGCGCGTCGATAAAACCCCCGCCCAACCAGGCGAAGTGGTTCTGGATGTCAAAGACCTGCGCGTGCGCGACGACAAGGGCGTTGAGCGCCTCAAAGGCATCAGCTTGCAAGTGCGGGCGGGCGAAGTCCTTGGCATTGCAGGCGTTGCAGGCAACGGGCAATCCGAACTCCTCGAAGTGTTGGGTGGCTATGCCGACGGCACAGGTAGCATCACAGTAAACGGTGACGCGCTGGACCTCACAGGCAAATATTCCGACGGGCAATCGCGCCGCGCACGCGGCATCGCCCATGTGCCAGAGGACCGCCAGCGCGAAGGCCTTATCATGGATTTTGCCGCATGGGAGAATGTCGCCTTCGGCTATCACAACGACCCCGCCTACCGCTCTGGCATCTTGATGGATAACGCGGCGATCCGCGCCGATACCGAGGGAAAGATGAAGCGATTCGACGTGCGCCCCCCGAACCCGAAACTCAGCGCCAAGAACTTCTCGGGTGGCAACCAGCAAAAGATCGTGCTGGCCCGCGAGATCGAGCGGAATCCCGACCTGCTGCTCATCGGACAACCCACACGCGGCGTCGATATTGGCGCAATCGAGTTCATCCATCAACAAATCATCGCGCTGCGCGACAAGGGCAAGGCTGTGCTGCTCGTTAGTGTCGAGTTGGACGAGATCTTGGCGCTCAGCGACCGCATCGCCGTCATGTTCGACGGGCACATCATGGGCGAACGCCTACCCTCTGAGACGGACGAGAAAGAACTGGGCCTGCTCATGGCAGGCATCACCGACACGGACACACCGCACAGCGTGGCGGAAATCGAGGAAAACCTCGCCCATGCGGGCGACGGGGAGGCGAAATAGATGGATGTGATGCCAAAATGGGCCGAGGTAGTCCTCGTGCCGCTCATCTCTTTGTTGCTGGCCGCAATCCTGTCGGCGCTGGTGATCCTTGCAATCGGGGAGGACCCGATTGCCGCTGTAAAGCTGGTGATAACCGGGGCGCTCGGCTCGACTTACGGCTGGGGTTATACGCTTTATTATGCGACGAACTTCATGTTCACGGGGTTGGCAGTATCGATCGCTTTCCACGCGCGTTTGTTCAACATCGGTGGTGAAGGTCAGGCGGCTTTGGGTGGCCTTGGTGTCGCCCTCGCCTGTCTTTATATCCCGTGGCCCCATTGGTCGCTGGCCTTGATCGGCGCTGCATTGGCCGCAGGTCTGTTCGGTGCTGCATGGGCAGCGATCCCTGCTTACCTTCAGGCAAAACGCGGCAGCCACATCGTCATCACCACGATCATGTTCAACTTTATCGCGGCCTCCCTGCTCAACTACGTCCTCGTCAACGTCTTGCGCCCCCAAGGGTCAATGGACCCCGCCACAGCGCGTTTTCCCGAAGCGGTCCACCTGCCGACATTACATGAAATGCTCGCCCCCTTCGGGATCGCGTTCTCTAAATCCGCCCCTGCCAATGTCTCGCTTCTGGTGGCCGTCGCTGCCTGCGTGTTCCTGTGGTTCCTGATCTGGCGCACACGTCTGGGGTACGAAATCCGCAGCTTTGGCAATTCTGAATCTGCCGCAAAATACGCAGGCATCGCGCCCGTTAAAATCATCATGATCACGATGATGATATCGGGCGCACTAGCGGGAATGATGGCCATCAATAACGTCATGGGCGAGGCAGAGCGCCTGGTCCTCAACTCAGTCGAGGGCGCAGGCTTCATCGGTATTGCTGTGGCCCTGATGGGCCGCTCGCATCCGCTAGGCGTATTCATTGCCGCCATCCTCTTTGGCTTCCTCTATCAGGGCGGAGCCGAACTTGCGCTCTGGACCACCATCCCGCGCGAACTCATCGTCGTGATCCAAGCGCTGGTAATCCTCTTCACAGGCGCGCTCGATAACATGGTGCGCATGCCGCTGGAGCGCCTTTTCCTCGCTCTGCGCAAGGAGGTGTAGACGATGGATATGTATCTCACCCTCCTCCAGCTTTTGGACTCAACCGTGCGCCTTGCCACGCCGCTACTGCTCGCCTGCCTTGCGGGTCTGTACTCCGAGCGTGCGGGGATTTTCGACATTGGCCTTGAGGGTAAAATGCTCGCCGCTGCTTTCTTTTCCGCGGCCATTGCCGCGATTACAGGCAACGTGTGGGTCGGCCTGATGGCTGGCATCGGGGCATCGCTGGTGCTCAATGCCATTCACGGTATCGCCTCCATCACCTTTCGCGGGAACCAGCTTATCTCAGGCGTTGCGATCAACTTCCTCGCCGCTGGCCTCACGGTCCTGATCGCCCAAGCGTGGTTCAAGCAAGGCGGCCGCACGCCGTCGCTCATCGGCAATGGGCGGTTCGAGCCGATCACCCTCCCCTTCGCCGAAGCGCTCCAAGGCGTGCCAATCATCGGCCCGCTCTATTACGAGCTTATCTCGGGCCACTCCATCCTCGTCTATGTAGCCTTCGCTGCGGTCCCCTTCACATGGTGGCTGCTGTTTCGCACACGGTTCGGCTTGCGCCTGCGCGCTGTGGGTGAGAACCCTGCCGCTGTCGATACGGCTGGTGTCTCAGTCGTTGGCCTGCGTTTCGCCGCTGTCGGCATCTGCGGCATCCTCTGCGGGATCGCTGGCGCATATCTCAGCACCGCACTGCAAGCGGGCTTTGTCAAAGACATGTCAGCAGGGCGCGGCTTTATCGCGCTTGCCGCTCTCATCTTTGCCAAGTGGCGCCCATGGCACGCGCTCTATGCAACGCTGCTGTTTGGCCTGTTCGGCGCGCTGGAAACCCGCCCTGACATCATCGAGCAAGTCATCGGTATGAAGGTACAGGGCCAACTCCTCGCCGCACTCCCCTATGTGATGACCGTTATTATCCTCGCGGGCTTTGTCGGCAAAGCCATCCCCCCCCGCGCAGGCGGCGAGCCATACGTCAAAGAAAGATAAGTCCAGATTACCCCAACCCGTAAGTCCTCTCTTTTAGATCATTGATTTTGAAAGCAGTGCAGCCTAAGGAAAGCCATGCAAATCTACCTGCCCATCGCCGAAGTATCGGTTAACGCCTTCCTCCTGTTGGGTCTTGGCGGAATTGTGGGCATTTTATCGGGTATGTTTGGGGTTGGCGGCGGCTTTTTGATGACGCCCCTGCTGTTCTTTATAGGCATCCCCCCTGCGGTGGCCGTTGCGACAGAAGCCAACCAGATTGTCGCCTCCTCCTTCTCAGGGGTGCTGGCCCATTTCAAACGAAAGACGGTGGACCTCAGGATGGGCACCGTTCTGCTCATTGGTGGTCTGCTTGGCGCGGGGCTTGGGGTCTATGTCTTCAACATCCTTAAGGCGCAGGGCCAAGTAGATCTACTGGTAAAGCTTTGCTACGTCGTTTTCCTCGGCGTCATCGGCGGGTTGATGTTCTTCGAAAGCCTCAATGCCATCCGCAACGTGAAGAAGGGCAAGGCCCCCAAACGCAAGAAACATAACTGGATTCACGGCCTGCCCTTCAAGATGCGCTTTCGCGTCTCGGGCCTCTATATCTCAGTTATTCCACCGCTGATCGTCGGGGTCCTGGTTGGTATTCTGGCCGCGATCATGGGTGTGGGCGGCGGCTTTATCATGGTGCCCGCCATGATCTATCTACTCGGCATGCCGACCAAAGTTGTTGTGGGCACGTCCCTGTTCCAGATCATTTTTGTGACCGCTTTCACCACCATGCTGCATGCCACGACAAACTATACCGTCGACATTGTGCTGGCCGTTCTGCTGCTTGTCGGTGGTGTGATCGGCGCACAGGTAGGCACGCGCATCGGGGTCAAGATGAAGGCGGAACAGTTGCGCATTCTGCTCGCCATGATGGTTCTCGCCGTCTGCGGCAAGCTGGCACTCGAATTGCTCCTGCAACCCACCGAGCTTTACTCCATCGCCGCAGGAGGCCATTGATGCGCCGCCTGATCCTGTCACTCGCGATGTGTATTGCAGCATCCATGCCTGCCGTAGCAGAGGAAGTCGTGTTGGGACTGAGCAGCGACACTGTCTCGATCAACACCAACTTTGACGGGTCCGAAATCCTTATCTTTGGCGCGGTCAAGCGCGACGCGCCCTTTCCAGCTGATCCACCGATGGAAGTCATCGTGACTGTGTCCGGCCCGTCCGAGCCTGTCACCGTGCGGCGCAAAGAAAAGAAATTTGGCATCTGGGTAAACACCGACGCCGTCGAGATCGACAGTGCACCAAGCTTTTACGCTGTATCCACCAGCACCCTTTTGGGCCTGTCGCTGAGCGAGACAGAAGACGTGCGCCACCGCGTCTCGATCCCCCGCGCCATCCGCTCCGTGGATGCACCAGCCAATATTTCCAACAGCGAAACATTTACCGAAGCGCTGATCCGCATCAAATCAAAGTCCAACCAATATCAATTGAACGAAGGCACCGTCAGCGTGGACGAGCAGACCCTGTTCCGCACCTCGATCGCCCTGCCCGCAGCACTGACCGAAGGCGATTACCAAACCCGCATTTTCCTCACCCGAAGCGGCGATGTAGTGGCCCAATACGAGACAAGCATTTACGTGCGCAAAGTCGGGATGGAACGGTGGCTGTTTACCCTCAGCCGCGAGCGCGCGTTCCTCTATGGCCTGCTCTCGCTTGGCATCGCGATTTTTGCGGGCTGGGGCGCTTCCGCGATATTCTCTGCATTCCGCCGCTAGGGCGCTGCGTCAACCGCGGCCCAGATAGGGCATCTTGGTCGCCATCACGGTCATAAACGGCACATTCGTACTCAAGGGCAGCTCCGCCATATGCAGGACCGATTGCGCTGCGTGCCCCACATCCATCGTGTACATCCCCGGATTAGCTGCCTTCAAATCCGTTACAATCGCGCTCTCCGCATTGCCGATGTCGATTTGCCCTGCTGTGATGTCAAAGGGTCGCCCGTCCAGCGCCAGCGATTTGGTCAGCCCCGTAATCGCGTGTTTCGTCGTGGTGTAGCACACCGATCCTTCACGCGGCGTATGCGCCGAGATGGAGCCGTTATTGATGATCCGCCCCCCGCGCCCCGAGGTGCGCATCGCACCAAAGGCAAGCCGCGCCGCAATAAACATGCCGTTGAGGTTCACATTCAAAACCTGCGCCCAATCTTCCAGCGCGATCTCGTCTATCGGTGCCGAAGGGCCGAACATGCCTGCATTGTTAAACAGAACATCCACATCACCAAACGCAGCAAAAGCATCCGCCATCGTTAGCGCATCCGTTACATCCGCAGGTAAGACCACCGCATGCGCCTGCCCCTGTGCCACTTCCTCAAGCATCTCGATCCGCCGCGCCACCAGTCCAACGCGCCATCCCTTCGCAAGGAAAGCCTCCGCCGTGGCGCGTCCAATGCCAGAGCTTGCTCCAGTAATCAAAATCGATTTCATCCCAATTCCTCCTCGGTAGGATCAAGAGTAAGCGCCGCCACAGGGGCGCTGCGTAGATCGTCCACGTTCAGCGCATAGGTCGGCGTCGACAAACGGTTTCGCACTACCCAGATCAGCCTGTTCTGCGCCCGCGTGATCGCCACATAGGCCAGACGCTTCCACAAGGGCTGCCCCGCTTCCATCCGTCCCATCCGCGCCGCTGCATAAAGGTCCGGCGCAAACACTTGCACCGTGTCCCATTGGCTGCCTTGCGCCTTATGGATCGTCACTGCGGCACCATGCAAAAACGTGGCCCCCATCCGCGCAGCAAAGGGGATAAACGGCTCTTCTTCATCAGGCTTTTCAATTTTCACGATACTCGCCGCACTCACCTGCGGATCCTCCGCCCCCATCACATGCAGCCTTGAAAAACCAGGTTTGCGCCCTGCACCCAGATAGACAACCTGCGCTCCCTTGATCAGACCACGCGCCTCAAGGTCCAGCCGCTTCTTGCGGTGCTTGAGCGGCAGTTCAATCCCGTCACAAATCAAGGGCTCCCCCTCGATCAGCGCATCCTCTGGCGCGCCATGCACACGGCGAAACGCATTGATCAGCCGAATGCGCGTGGCGTTACGCCAGACCAACACAGGCGAGCGCGCCATCAAATCCACCTCGACCCGCTGCCCCCAAACAACACGCTCGTCGCGCTTTGAAGCATCCTCGACCATCCGCTCGAACTGCTCGAACCCTATGTCAGGATCAGCCAGCGCATGCGCCAAATCAAGGATCGGATTGTCCGCCTCCTGCCGAAAAATACGGTTGAGGTTCATCACACGCTTTTCGGGCAGCTTCTCGAACACCATTGTGCCCGATTGCCCCACAGGAGCGAGCTGCGCAGGATCACCGAACAACAGTAGTGTCGGAAATATCTCTTTGAGGTCTTCGAACTGCTTGTCATCCAGCATGGACGATTCATCGACAAACCCGATGTCCAGCGGCTCCTCCCGCCGCTTCCAGCCTGTGATGAAATCACTCCCGCGCAGCCCCGCCGCAGCCAGCGCACCGGGAATGGACTTGTTGCCTTGATAGAACGCATAGGCACGGTCAAGCGCGATCTCGGTCAGCCCCTCCACATCCACAGGCCGCTCGCCATTACCGGCAAGCCACTCGGCAATACGCTCATACTCAGGGTCATAGACAGGGGTATAAAGGATACGGTGGATCGTCGTCGCTGGCACACCGCGTAGGCGCAGCACACTCGCCGCCTTGTTTGTCGGCGCAAGGATCGCCAGCGTGCGCTTGTCCTTGCGCTTCTTACCCTCATAATCGCCCGAGACAATATCGACGCCCGCAGCCTCAAGCGCCTTGTAAAGCTCGGCCAGCAACAACGTCTTGCCCGACCCCGCCTTGCCAGTCACCGCCATCACCTGATTTTTCGTGCCCTTGGGCGGCATCAGCAGGTCATCCGCAAGGCTCACCCCCGCAGATTGCAGCATTGCGCAAACAGCATCATGTGCAGCGGCCTGATCGTCGGAATATGTAAGTTCTGTGGTCATGGCCCGACATTAGAGGGCTGGCGGCGCAGGGGCCAGAGGCGTTCAGGCGGTGACAGCAAATTCCGCAACAGGCACATCGCCAAAAGAGCGGTCAAACCACGCACGACTTTGCGCAGGCGACACACCTGCACGCGCAGCCACACGGTTTTGCGCATCCTTCTCGAACGCCCAAAGGCCGACACTGATCTGCTCGCGCCCCTCGCCCATGCTCCCCAACACTTCGGGAGAGGAGCCAACACGTTTGTAAATCCGCACCATGCGCGCGTCAAAAACACCAACGAAATGACGCACACCAAATCCGTTCATCAACTCGCCCCCGCCCAGCATCAGCGCCGCCGCAACATTGGCTCCCTGTCCGGGCGCCATGCAAAACCGCGTACATTCCCAGATCAGCGGGCTTTGGATCGGCGCTGAGGTCAAATGACCAAAGTGATCATTCACCATCACAGGGCCTGTTGTTGGCAAAAACCGCGTTGAGCCGCCATGCCCGCCATCCGTCGTTTCCCAAATTACATAGAGTGGGTTCAGCGCATCATATTCATCCCGCTCATGTCCGTTTGCATCCACAGTCACGTCCCAGCCAAGGCGCGTTTTGAATTGATCCGCACGGTGCGTAAACATCTCACCGGCAAGGCGTGGAAACTGAGCAAGTTGGTCGGCATACAGATAACGCAGCATTAAAGAGCTCCCCGTGGCATCTAATTCGATGTCACAAGGAATATCGCAAGATTGATTAACAGCATTTTTACAAAGGGTGCGCCTCATCCAGAATTCGCGCAACGGTCTAGTTCTAAAGATTTAAACCACTATCAATCCACGGCTCATCGCGCGCGCAACGGCATGGGTTGTATTCAAAGCGCCCAGTTTATATCGCGCACTTTCGATATAAACACGCAAGGTAT
>CAWVWS010000055.1:0-15634 GCA_963933905.1 uncultured Sulfitobacter sp. | reverse complement strand
GTGTCTGCCCCCCGTCATTGGGATCGCCTTGCCGCCGCGCAAACTCGCGCAACAGGGTCGCCTTGCGCTTGGCGTTCTTGCGCGGCGCGTAGGGTCCGGGATCACAATGCACCGTCACTAACCCATCCTCCAACCGCACCGTGAGCAAGCCTAGTCCAAGCCGCCGCGCCATCGCCGTATTGGCCTTTACTGCCTTATAAAACGGCTTCCCCGCCTTATGCGCCACCGCCATATACACATCATCGCTGACCTTCAGCCGCTCTACACATTGATGAAACAGCGCCAGTGAGAAGCCCAGCTTCAGCTCCACCACCACAGGCGGCTCGGCCCCGCGCATGGCAACCACATCCGCAGCCCCCACTTCGGCCTTAACCACATACCCCTGATCCTCCAAAAAGGATTTCACGGGCGGGTAAAGATCAGTCTCGCGTACACTCATGAGCGAAACCTATCACCATTCCCAAATGCTGCGCGACCCCCTAAGCTGCGCCTATGACACGCGATGAACTCAAAACCTTCTGCGCCGGACTGCCCCAAGCGACCCATGTGGTCCAATGGGGCAATTCGGACGTGTATAAAGTCGGCGGTAAACTCTTTGCCGTCCTCGGCATGGGCGGCACCTCCAACGCCGTGACATTCAAGGTCACCCATCTCGCCTACGAGATCCTGTCGGACAGCCCCGGCCTGCGCCCCGCCCCCTATCTGGCCTCGCGCGGTGTGAAATGGATACAGCAATTCGAGGAGCCGGGCCTCGCGGACGAGAGCCTGCGCGAGCACATCCGCGCGTCCTACGACATGGCCGTGGACAAGCTCACAAAGAAACTCCGCGCTGAACTCAACCTCTAGCACAACCAGAGTCTCTCAGAGACACTGTGCACAAATCCTCTGAGAGGATTTGCCCCCCGTGACACGCCCCAGCATCTTGCTATAAGGCGGACAAATTGACACATAGCTTGCAGGAGCGCCCTCAATGACCACTCTCGTATTCGGCCACAAATCCCCCGACACAGACAGCACAGGCAGCCCGATTGTCTGGGCATGGTACCTGTCGGAGATCATGGGCACCCCCGCCAAACCCGCACTGCTGGGCGAGCCAAATACCGAAGCACTGTTCATGCTCGACCATTGGAAGCTGGAAAAGCCCGAAATCATCAACGGCATTGAAGCAGGTCAAGACGTCGTCATCGTCGACACCAATAACCCTGCAGAGCTGCCCGACAACATCAACGACGCCAACATCACTGCAATCATCGACCACCACAAACTGGTCGGCGGCTTAGAGACCGCTGGCCCCATCAACATCCGCATTGAACCGCTGGCCTGCACCGCCACCATCATGTGGAAGATGATCGGCAAAGATATGGCGCAGATGCCAAACGACATCAAAGGCGCGATGCTCACTTGCATCCTCTCCGACACGCTCGAATTCCGCTCGCCGACCACGACGCAGGAAGACAAAGCCATCGCATGGTCGCTAGCCGAAAGCCTTGGCGTAAACATCTCCGACTACGCCGCGCAAATGTTCGCCGCCAAATCCGACGTGTCGTCGTTCTCCGAAGCAGAACTGCTGCGCATGGACAGCAAGGAATACGAAGTCAGCGGCAAGCAGTTCCGCGTCTCTGTACTGGAAACCACCTCCCCTTCCGCCATTCTCGACCGCAAGGATGCGCTGATGGCCGCCATGCCTGCCGTGGCCGAAGAAGACGGCGCCGATCAGGTTCTGCTCTTCGTGGTCGATATCCTGAATGAAGAGGCCACAATGCTGATCCCCAACGATCTGACCAAAGCCGTGGCCGAAAATTCCTTTGACGCAAAAGTGGAAGGCGACACAGTCGTCCTGCCCGGCATAATGAGCCGCAAAAAGCAGATCATACCTTTCCTGAAGGTCTGATCGCCCTCCACATCTCAACCCAAAAGGCCTCCTGCACCCGCACGGAGGCCTTTTTCATGGCCAAGCCGCCCATTGCATCCCGCGACCACTCCGCTATCTCAACGCCAGTAGACATACAGGAGCCGCCCATGACCCGCATCATCACTGCCCTTTCCGAGATATCCGCCGACTATGACGCGCTCTTTGTCGATCTCTGGGGCTGTGTGCACAACGGCGTGGCGGCAATGCCTGCGGCAGTCAAAGCACTGCAAGACTACCGCAAAACAGGCGGCATCGTCGTTCTGGTGACCAATTCGCCCCGCCCCCGCAAAGGTGTGGTTAAACAACTCGCCCACTTCGGCGTCCCCGAAGACGCCTATGACGCCATCGCAACCTCGGGTGATTCCGCCCGCTCCGCCATGTACCGCGGCGTTGTGGGTCAACAGGTCTCGCACTACGGGCCCGTCACCGACAGCCGCTTTTTCGACCCGCTCGACATCCTCGACAACCCCGTCGAAATTACCCGCGTCCCCTTGGCTGAGGCCACAGGCATCGTCTGCACAGGCCCCTTTGATGCCGAAGCAGACTCCGAGACATGGCGCGCCGACCTCGAAATCGCGCTCGAACGCGACCTTAAACTGCTCTGCGCCAACCCCGACCTGATCGTGGATCGCGGCGAAGTGCGCGAATGGTGCGCAGGCGCCGTGGCCAAGATGTACACCGAGATGGGCGGCACCAGCCTCTATTTCGGCAAACCCCACGCCCCCATCTATGACCTCGCCCGCCGCCGCCTTCACAAGCTCGGCAATGACATTACTGATGACCGCATCCTCGCCATCGGCGACGGCATCGCAACGGACGTCAAAGGCGCAATTGACGAAGGCATTGATTCCCTCTTCATCTCGGGCGGCCTCGCCGCTGCGGAAACTAAAACTGTGACCCAGCCCGATCCAGATGCCCTAACCACTTACCTCATCTCAGAAAATTCCGCTCCACCCTTCACAATAGGTCATCTACGCTGACATAAATAATGCTTGCCTTTCTGCGTGTGCGAAGTAATTAAGTTCCAACAACGGCGTCTCAGTCGTACTTTTATTACCAATAGGGCAAACATGTTGGACAATCTTCCGCGCGGCACCATCGTCATCGAAGACATCGAAATCGGCATGTTCCGCTACCTGCGCAAGCAGGTCACGGATGAGGATATCGAGATGTTTGCCACCATCTCGACCGACCGCAATCCCGTCCACCTTGACGACGACTACGCCCAAGACACCATTTTCCAAGGCCGCATTGCCCACGGCATGCTGACGGCTGGCCTGATCTCTGCAGTGATCGGCGAGCAACTTCCAGGTCACGGCACCGTCTACCTCGGCCAAACGATGAAGTTTCTCCGCCCCGTGCGCCCCGGCGATACCGTCTATGCGGAAGTAAAAGTCACCGACATCGACCCCGCCAAACGCATTGTGAAAATGGATTGCCATTGCTCCGTTGACGGCAAAAAAGTCCTCGTCGGCGAAGCCACCGTTCTGGCCCCCTCGCGCAAGTTCGACTGACCTTACCCAACCGCGCACGGCACGACTGTCTGGCCTTGCACCAAACCCCATAGGCGGCTACCAAACCGCCTATGCGCATCATATCAGACTATCAATTTGTAGAAGACACCGATCGCGGCGCAACAGCGGCGATTGGCAACTTTGACGGCGTTCACCTCGGCCACCTCTCGGTGATCGACATGGCACGCAATGCCGCGCCCGATGCGCCCCTTGGCATCGTCACCTTCGATCCGCACCCGCGCGAATACTTCGCACCCAAATCACCCCCCTTCAGGCTGATGAGCGGCGCCGCCCGCGCCTCCCGCCTCGCAAAACTGGGCGTAGAGCGGCTCTACCAACTCCCGTTCAACACGCCCCTTGCCTCCCTCACCCCCTTCGATTTCGCGGACAAGGTCCTGCACCGCGGCCTCGGCCTGCGCCACGTCGTCATCGGCGCTGACTTCTGCTTTGGCCAAGGCCGCAAAGGCACTGCCACCGACCTGCAATCCTTTGGGCGCGACCTCGGCTTTGGCGTAACAATCGCGCCCCTGATGGCTCAGACCGAGGAAACCATCTCCTCCACCGCAATCCGCACCGCATTGACCGAGGCCCGCCCCCGCGACGCCGCCGCGATGCTTGGCCACTGGCACCGCATCGAAGGCCCGGTTATCGGCGGCGAACAACGCGGCCGCGAACTCGGCTACCCGACTGCCAACATGTCCATCGACGGCCTGCACCCGCCGGCCTTCGGCGTCTACGCTGTCCTTGCCGATGTGCTCGAAGGCCCTCACAAGGGCAGCTACCATGGCGTCGCCTCCATGGGCGTGCGCCCGATGTTTGGTGAAAACAAACCCAACCTCGAAACCTTCGTTTTCGATTTCAAGGGGGACCTCTACGGCACCCCCATATCCATCGCCCTCGTCGACCACCTGCGCGGCGAAGAAAAATTCGACAGCCTTGAGGCGCTCATCACACAGATGGACGCCGACAGCCTCCGCGCCCGCGAAATTCTGGCCGCCCTATGAGCGATCCCTCAGACCTCATCGACCGCCACGGCCTCAGCGCCAAATTCTGGGAACGCAAACCGCTCAAGTCGCTGAATAAAAAAGAGTGGGAAGCCCTCTGCGACGGTTGCGGAAAATGCTGCCTGAACAAGCTTGAGGATGAGGACACAGGCGAAGTCGCCCTGACAAAAGTGGCCTGCCGCCTGCTCGACGATGCCACATGCCACTGCGCCCAATACGACATCCGTCACCAGTTCGTCCCAGATTGCATCGTCATGACCCCCGAAAACATCGACGACCACGCCTATTGGATGCCGCAAACCTGCGCTTATCGTCTGTTGTGGAAGGGAAAGCCGCTGCCTGACTGGCACCCCCTGATCACAGGCACCCAAGAGAGCGTGCACGCCGCTGGCGTTTCCATGCGGGGCCGTACGGTCAGCGAATGGGAAACCGCATTTGAAGAGTGGGAAGACCACATCATCGAGGAGCCTACCTAAATGTTCTTTGCATCCGACAACTCCGGCATCATCCACCCGCAAATCATGCAAGCCATGGTTGACGCCAACACAGGCTACGCCATGCCCTATGGCAACGACGACATAATGGAAGGCGTCCGCGCGCAGCTGCGCGAGATATTCGAGGCACCAGACGCCGCCGTCTATCTCGTCGCCACTGGCACCGCCGCCAATGTCCTCTCACTCGGCTGCTACACCCAGCCATGGCAAACCATCTTCTGCGCTCAGTACAGCCACATCGAGGAGGACGAGTGTAACGCCCCCGAATTCTACGCAGGCGGCGCAAAACTCACGCTAATCCCCACTGACAACAAAATGACCCCCGAAGGGCTATCCGAGGCAATCGCCCACCGCGCAGGCGGCAGTGTCCACATGGCCCAATCGGGCGCCGTCTCCATCACCCAAGTCACGGAATTCGGCTCGGTCCACTCCCTTGACGAACTCCGCGCCCTCATAGCCGTGGCCAAGTCCGCAAACCTGCCTGTCCATCTCGACGGCGCACGCTTTGCCAACGCCCTCGTTGCCCTCGACTGCACCGCAGCCGAGATGACATGGAAATCAGGCGTAGACGTGGTCAGTTTTGGCGGCACGAAAAATGGCTGTGCGGGTGTCGAAGCCGTTGTCTTCTTCGACCCATCGAAAGCCCAAGAATTCGAATACCGCCGCAAACGCGGCGCGCATCTCTTCTCCAAACACCGCTACCTCAGCGCCCAAATGGCGGGCTACCTCAAGGACAATCTCTGGACCGACATGGCCCGTGCTGCCAACGCAAACTGCGCCCGCCTCACCGCTGGCCTTCGCGCAAATGGTGCCAAATTCCTGCATGAGCCTGACGCGAACATGATCTTCGCCAGCTTCCCCCGCGCCGTGCACCAAAAGCTCCAAGCGGCAGGTGCGAAATACTACGTCCTCGACGGCGATGTAGCGACTGGTCCCGCCGACGAACACCTCGCCTGCCGCCTCGTCTGCGACTGGGCCATGACCGACGATCTGATTGACCAATTCCTGAGCTTTTTCTAAGAGGTTTGGGGAAGCTCCTTAAACCCGCTTGCCGCCAATGTACCAAGAACAGCAATGCTGTGGCAGGGTATTGGCGGCACCTACTTTACCTAAACTCTCCGACTAACTCCGCGCCAGCAAAGCCCGCACAGGGTCCGCTACCACATCGGGGTGCGTGACGGGCAACATATGACCTGCACCCTCGACAATCACCCGCTCCACATCGGGCAGTCGCTTCTCCAGCGATATCGCAACCTTCGCACTCATCGGCGGCGACTGGTCGCCCTCGATCATCACCGCTGGCATCGCCGCACGGTCCATACGCCCCGGCTCCAGCAACCCCGCGCTGTCGTGATGCAAAAACGCGCCGCTGGCAGGCACATAATGCACCAGCCGCGCCATGTGATCGCGCATCCGCTCGGGCAGCGTCTCCCACGGTGTGCCATCGCCCCAATCACGGTTGAACACACGCGCCGCCTCGCGCTCGTCCCCACTGGCAAAGGCCGCGTTGAGCGGCTCACTCGCCTTTTGGTGTGCAGCCAATAGCTCAGGCTCGTCCTGATTGGCGGCGGCAAAATAAACTGGCTCAATCATTGTCAGGCTGCGTACCAACTCGGGGCTTTCCACCGCGATCCGCAACGCGACTGTGGCCCCAAAGGAATGCCCGATCAGATCCATCGGCCCATCCCCAGACGAATGAATCAGCGCCCGCGCCATATCCGTGGCCACATCATGCACGTTGCCCGTCCGGTCCCAAATGCCAGACTTGCCGTGGCTGGGCAAATCAAACGCTAAAAGGCTCAAATCATCCTTGAGTGCTGCGGCCAGCCCGCGCCACGCCCCCACATGCCCCAACGTACAATGGATGGCGAGGGCGCGGCGCTCCGCCCCTTCATAGAGATGTGTATGCGTATGTAGGGTCACAGATTTCCTTGCAAATAGAGGTCAACATCAGCGATCCGGTCCTGCCCCCAGAACCGCTGCTCGCTTACCACGTAGAACGGCGCACCGAATGCGCCAGCATCCACTGCATCTTCCAGATTGCGCGTATAGGTCTCCGCCCCCTGCAACAAACCGCTATCAGCCAACGCAGGATCAAACCCCGCCTCCACCAGACAGGCCTGAATGACATCATCCTGCGCGATGTCCTCCTCCTCCGCCCAACAGGCCCGCGTAAACGCATGGGCCAGCAGCCCCAAATCGCCGCCCCCCGCATTCTGCGCCGCAATAAACGCATAGGATGCAGGCGCCCCGTTGGTCGGCCAATGCGCAGGTTTCAGGTTAAACGCCATCCCCAGCTTTTTTGCCTGCCGCGGCAATTCCTGCGCACGGTACTCGATCCGGCTGATGTGACGATCCTTGGGTGGCGTGCCACCCGTGCGCCCGAATCCCTGAATGATGTCGAACGGCTTATAGTTGATCGTGGCACCATGCTTTGCCGCCACCTCCTCCAACCGCGTCCCCGCAAGGTAGCAATAGGGTGACAACACCGCGAAATAATAATCAATCTGGGTCATTTGGGGCTCCTCTAAGGCCTGTGCGCTTTGCCTAACCCTAGGCACATGTTACCCCCTGTTCCAGAGACGATTCTGTCTGCCGCTGCCACCGGAGCCTTCCCCATGCGACACACCCCCGAGCCGAAACTCATTTCAGGTAACGCCAACCTCCCCCTCGCAAAAGCAATCGCACGGCGGATGTCCCTGCACCGCGGCGTGAATGTTGATCTGGTCGACACACGGGTGGAACGCTTCAACGACGGCGAGATTTTCGCCGAAGTCTTCGAGAACGTGCGCGGCGAGGATATGTTCATCATCCAGCCGACCTCGAACCCCGCCAATGACAACCTGATGGAGCTGCTGATCATGGCTGACGCCCTGCGCCGCTCCTCGGCCCAGCGTGTGACTGCGGTACTGCCCTACTTCGGCTATGCCCGTCAGGACCGCCGCACAAAGGCCCGCACACCCATTACCGCCAAACTGGTCGCCAACATGATGGTCGGCACAGGGATCGAGCGTATCCTCACGATGGACCTGCACGCCGCACAGATTCAGGGCTTCTTCGACATTCCCGTGGATAACCTCTATGCCTCCCCCGTCTTTGCGCTGGACATCAAACATGCGTTCAAGGACCAGATGGAAGATCTGCTGATCATCTCCCCTGACGTGGGCGGCGTGGCGCGTGCGCGCGAATTGGCCAAACGCCTGAACGCCCCCCTCGCCATCGTGGACAAACGCCGCGAGAAGGCTGGCGAAGTCTCGGAGATGACAGTGATCGGTGACGTCAAAGGCAAAACCTGCCTCATCATCGACGACATCTGCGACACCGCAGGCACACTGTGCAAAGCCGCCGAAGTGCTGATGGAAAACGGCGCCAAGGAAGTTCACGCCTATATTTCACACGGCGTCATGTCCGGCCCTGCGGTTGAGCGTGTCACAAATTCCGTGATGAAATCGCTGGTTTTGACCGACAGCATCCAACCATCCGAAGCCGTCAAAAAAGCCCCAAACATCCGCATCGTGCCAACCGCCCCGATCTTCGCCCAAGCGATCCTGAACATCTGGAACGGCACCTCTGTGTCCTCATTGTTTGAGCAGGACACACTGGGTCCGATCTATGACGGGATGTACGCACCCGACTGAGCGCGCGCGGGTCGACACACGGTCAGTGAAAATCCAGATTAAACACTGCATTGCTGAGATCACCCGTGCCAAGATCACCGCTCGGGACCATGATGTTGGCCTCGCCCACATCCACCCACAAAAAGACCTGCCCAGAGCCTGACATCCTGATCAGGTTTTCAAAACCAGCGTACCTATCTTAATAGCGGATATCATCCTGCGTAAAGACGGCCTGACCGCCAATCATCACATCACACCGCACGCGCTCGTCTTCCAGCGCGTAGTATTGCTTGTCAAAGGCATCATTAAACTCTTTGGTGTGCCTACCATCAGGGAGGCTGTCCAACTTGTGGTGAGTATTGGGGGCAATGTCATTCACTGGCTCAAACTCGATGCTGAACCCCGTCTCCATCACGCCGTCACCTTCAGTGACGCTATCCCAAATCAAATCCAGACCCTCACCCGAGGGATCGACTGGATACACATCGAACTCTGTTTCTTCCCTAAAGTGTATCAGGCGAAAACCCGCACCTTGAGGGGCAGGAACGGGAATGTCCAAAGGGTCATCCGGCTCAATCAAAACCTGAATCCAGCCGCGTTTGGGCAATACATTCCCCTCGGTCTGGGGCAGATCAGACAGGCGGAGCAAAAGCAGGGGAAGCAGCGGTTTTCCAAACTGGTTGGTAGGCGCTTCCTTGCCTTTCGGCACAATCAGCGGCCCCCCGACACGAGTCTCCAACGGCCCGGGCTCTGATCCGATACCGCCATCCCGGCCAGACCGGCACGCGCCAGTGCACGCACTTGCGCATCCGTCTGCACCAACCATTGCCTCTCAATCTCGGTCATAGAACCAGGCAGCGGAGGCGGAGGTTGAAACGGCGCGTCCTTCTTCCTTGCCTTTTGCTTGTTCAGCACCCACGCCACGATCTGGGCAATGAGTATCCCGAATAACGTGATTTGTACGACTGTAATCCAGTCCAAATCCTGCACCCCTCTAGCCGTTCGAATTTGCAGACTATGCGCATATCAACATAAAGAGCAGTATTGGGGCATCAACATTCACGTCAAATACGGGCGGTTATCAGCCGACATCCCAAGCATCAGAATCCTCAAGCTCGCCCAAAGCAGTCCATGAAATGCGGATGCGCGCGACCTTGGTGTCACCCCATGTGCGGAACACCATATCAAACCCCTTTTCGGTCACGGCCTCCGCAGTGACATCGGCACGCAAAACCGTGCCCGCATCCATATCCTAAAGCGAGATGGACAGCTGCACATTCGGCACGCTGAGGTATTTCTCCAAGAACTTGATCCGCCGCCGCCGCTCGCGCTGGCCACGGCCAGTCCACATTTTGCCGCCGTCCTCGAAATCCTCGAACAAAACTTCGTCACCGCTGTCCACTCCAACAATCAAACTACGCAGCTTCTTCATAGAGGTTTTCCTGTCATGGGTTGAGCGGGCCTAGTACATCCGATTTATGGCATAATCACGACGCTGGTAAACGCAAAAGGCCCCACACAATGGCGGGGCCTTCTGAAATATTCTGAAACAGGATCACTCTTTGGCGGTAAGGCCCATGTGATCACCCATAGCGACCATATCCGACAACAGCTTGGCTGCGTCATCAACGGGGCCAGGCTCGTTCTCGAACGATTCTTTGACCTTGGTGTACATAGTACGCGCTTCTTCCATGATCTCGTCCATGGTTTCCTGCGTCATGTCTTCCTTGGCCAATGCACGCTCGGCCAGAACCGAAACGCCTGTCGCTGTGATCTCGGCGAAACCGCCTGTCACCACATATTGCGACTGCCCGTCAGGGCCGTCCACGGTCAACAAACCAGGGCGCAGCGTGGTGATGGTTGGTGCATGATCGGGCATTGCCGTCATATCACCATCCGCACCGGGAATCTGCACCGAGGCCACTTGAGCCGAGGCAAGGCGCCGCTCGGGCGACACCAGATCGAATTGCATCGTGTCTGCCATCTTGAGCGCTCCTTAAGCGGCGTCAGCCGCCATTTTCTCTGCTTTCGCAATCACTTCTTCGATGCCGCCTACCATGTAGAACGCACCTTCGGGAAGGTGGTCATACTCGCCAGCAACAACCGCTTTGAACGACTGGACAGTCTCCGCGAGCGGAACCTGCTTGCCGTCTGCGCCGGTAAATACCTTCGCAACGTCAAACGGCTGGGACAAGAAACGCTCGATCTTACGCGCACGGGCCACAGCCAGTTTGTCGTCTTCCGAGAGTTCGTCCATGCCGAGGATCGCAATAATATCCTGCAAGGATTTGTAACGCTGCAAAACCTGCTGAACGTCGGTCGCCACTTTGTAGTGCTCTTCACCGATAACCAGTGGATCGAGCAAACGCGATGTGGAACCAAGCGGATCAACCGCAGGATAGATACCTTTTTCCGAGATCGAGCGGTCCAGAACCGTTGTCGCGTCGAGGTGCGCAAAGGATGTCGCTGGTGCAGGATCGGTAAGGTCATCCGCAGGAACATATACGGCCTGAACGGACGTAATGGAACCTGCCTTCGTGGACGTAATACGCTCCTGCATCTGGCCCATATCGGTGGCCAATGTTGGCTGGTAGCCAACAGCGGAAGGAATACGACCCAACAGAGCGGAAACTTCGGAGCCGGCCTGTGTGAAGCGGAAGATGTTATCCACAAAGAACAAAACGTCTGTACCGGACTGGTCGCGGAACTGCTCGGCCAATGTCAGACCTGTCAGGGCAACACGCATACGCGCACCTGGAGGTTCGTTCATCTGACCGTAGACCAGTGCCACTTTGGATTCGAGCAAGTTATCAGGAACGATAACGTTGGATTCGATCATCTCGTGGTAAAGGTCGTTACCTTCACGCGTACGCTCACCAACACCCGCGAACACGGAGAAACCCGAGTGCACTTTTGCGATGTTGTTGATCAGTTCCATGATCAGAACGGTTTTACCAACACCGGCACCGCCGAACAGACCAATTTTACCACCCTTGGCGTAGGGTGCCAGAAGG
This sequence comes from uncultured Sulfitobacter sp., assembly GCA_963933905.1. GTDB lineage: Bacteria > Pseudomonadota > Alphaproteobacteria > Rhodobacterales > Rhodobacteraceae > Sulfitobacter. The sequence goes on along the minus strand of CAWVWS010000055.1, from coordinate 4,079 downwards.
TCGATCACTTTGATGCCTGTTTCCAGAACTTCAGAAGTTGTCGCCTGATCCGCAAACGCAGGAGCGTCGGCGTGGATCGAGCGGTGCTCGGTTGCTTCAACAGGGCCCTTTTCATCGATAGGCTCGCCTACGACGTTCATGATCCGGCCCAATGTGGCGTTGCCCACGGGGATCGTGATCGGTGCGCCGTTGTCAGTTACTTTCTGACCACGAACCAGACCTTCGGTCGCATCCATCGCAATGGTACGAACCGTGTTTTCGCCAAGGTGCTGAGCCACTTCGAGGATCAGCTTCTTGCCGTTGTTTTCAGTTGTCAGAGCGTTGAGAATCTGTGGCAGATTATCCTCGAACTGTACGTCAACGACCGCGCCGATGACTTGGGTGATTTTGCCGACTGCTTGTGCCATGTCGTGTTACTCCAATATCTTACAGCGCTTCCGCGCCGGAAATGATTTCGATCAGCTCGTTGGTGATGACGGCCTGACGTGAACGGTTGTAGACGATTGTGAGATCGTCGATCATATCGCCCGCGTTGCGTGTCGCATTGTCCATTGCAGACATACGCGCCCCCTGCTCGGATGCACCGTTTTCCAACAGCGCCGAGAAGATGGCAGTCGCAACACCACGTGGCAGCAAATCCGCAAGGATCGCTTCCTCGCTTGGCTCGTAATCAAACAGTGTGTCAGGCGCATCGCCCTCCGCTGCTTCGAACTTCGCCGGAATGATCTGCAACGCCGTCGGGATCTGTGTCACCACGTTGACGAACTCTGCATAAAACAGCGTGGCGACATCGAATTCGCCTTCGTCAAACCGGCCCAAGATGTCCTGCGCGATGCCCTGCGCATCGACATAGCCGATACGCTTGACCTCGGTCAGGTCAACGTGACCGATAAAATGCTTGCCCAGATCACGCTTGAGCTGGTCACGGCCCTTCTTGCCAACGGTCAGGATTTTGACTTCCTTACCCTTGGCGATCAGGTCCTGCGCATGCGCACGCGCCTTTTTGGCGATGTTGGAGTTGAAACCCCCACACAGACCTTTTTCAGACGTCATAACCAACAGCAGATGCACGTCATCCCTGCCCGTACCGCTGAGCAGTTTGGGTGCAGAATCTGATCCACCAACCGACGCCGCAAGCGACGCCATCACAGCATTGAAACGCTCCGTATAAGGGCGCGACATCTCTGCTGCTTCCTGCGCGCGGCGAAGCTTCGCCGCGGCAACCATTTGCATGGCTTTCGTGATCTTACGGGTGTTCTTCACACTCGCGATCCGGTTTTTAAGGTCCTTGAGATTGGGCATTGCCTATCTCTCCTTAAGCGAAATCAGCAGCGAACGCGTCGAGAGCCGCTTTGATTTTATCTGCCAACTCGTCCTTCACCTTGCGGTCGTTGTTGGTGATGTCTTCGAGCAGATCATTGTGGTTGCCGCGCAGGTGCTTGAGCAAGCCAGCCTCGTAGTGGCCAACCGACTTAACATCCACTTTGTCCAAGTAACCGTTCGTACCTGCATAGATGACGCAGACGATTTCGGCGTTGGTCAGCGGGTTGTACTGCGCTTGCTTCATCAGTTCTGTCAGGCGCGCACCACGGGCCAGCAGCTGCTGGGTGGAGGCATCAAGATCGGAACCAAACTGGGCAAAAGCAGCCATTTCGCGGTACTGCGCGAGGGACAACTTCACCGGACCAGCAACAGAAGACATCGCCTTCGTCTGAGCAGAGGAACCAACACGCGAAACCGACAGACCGGTGTTCACAGCAGGGCGGATACCTTGGTAGAACAGTTCCGTTTCCAAGAAGATCTGACCGTCGGTGATCGAAATCACGTTAGTCGGAATAAACGCGGACACGTCACCACCTTGGGTTTCAATGATCGGCAGCGCCGTCAGGGACCCGTTACCAGCGTCATCACCAAGTTTGGCGGAACGCTCAAGCAATCTGGAGTGGAGATAGAAAACATCACCAGGATAAGCTTCACGCCCGGGTGGACGACGCAGCAAAAGTGACATCTGGCGATAAGAAACAGCCTGCTTGGAAAGATCATCATAAACGATCAAAGCGTGGCGGCCATTGTCGCGGAAATGCTCTGCCATGGCTGTCGCGGAGTAAGGTGCGAGGAACTGCATCGGTGCAGGCTCGGACGCTGTCGCAGCAACAACGATGGAATACTCAATAGCGCCTGTTTCTTCGAGCTTTTTAACAAGCTGGGCAACAGTGGAACGCTTCTGGCCGATCGCAACGTACACACAGTACATTTTCTTGCTCTCGTCGTCGCCAGCCGCTTTGTTAACCTGCGCTTGGTTCAGCATCGCATCAAGTGCGACAGCTGTTTTACCTGTCTGACGGTCACCAATGATCAATTCGCGCTGGCCACGGCCAACGGGGATCATCGCATCCACAGACTTCAGGCCCGTTGCCATCGGCTCGTGTACGGATTTACGCGGGATAATGCCCGGCGCTTTAACTTCGGCCAGACCGCGCTTGGTCGCACCAAGGGGGCCTTTGCCGTCAATAGGGTTGCCCAAACCGTCAACAACACGGCCCAGCAGTTCGTCACCGATTGGCACGTCCACAATAGAGTTCGTACGTTTTACAACGTCACCCTCTTTGATGTCGCGGTCAGAGCCGAAGATAACCACACCGACGTTGTCGGATTCGAGGTTCAGGGCCATACCCTGAATACCACCGGGGAATTCAACCATTTCACCGGCTTGGACGTTGTCCAGCCCGTAAACACGCGCGATACCATCACCTACGGACAGAACACGGCCAACTTCGGCTACTTCGGCTTCTTTACCAAAGTTCTTGATCTGGTCCTTAAGGATCGCAGAAATCTCTGCAGCTTGGATACCCATTTATCCGACCTCTTTCATTACATTCTGAAGGGAATTGAGCTTGGAGCGGATCGACGTATCGATCATCTTCGAGCCCACTTTAACGATCAAACCGCCGATGAGGGTCTCATCAACAGTCTGGTGGAGTGTTACGGTCTTACCGGTTGTCTTCTTGAGTGACGCCGCCAACTTGTCGGCCTGCGTCTTGGTCAGTGCCTTGGCGGATGTCACATCCGCAGTCACTTCACCTTTGTCCTCGGCGATGATGTCACGCAGGGTTTGCACCAGCTGCGGCAGGACGAACAAACGACGCTTTTGCGCCATCAATGCCACTGTGTTTGCCATCATCGGCGAAAGTTTCATTTTCTTTGCAAGGGCTGCAATCGCCGTCGCCTGCTCGTCCCGTGTATAGATGGGCGAGTGAATAAGCGCGCGAAAATCTTCGCTCGTGCTCATTGCTTCGTGCAAAGAGGTCAAATCCGTTTCAACGGCTTTAACCTTTTTGGCCTCTTTGGCCAATTCGAATACGGCTGTCGCATAGCGCTGCGCGATACCGGTGGAAATCGAAGCTGGTTCCGACACGTCCATCCTCTCATACGTTTACACCAGCCTGCGATCATCGCTGGGCCAGTGAGTGGCGCGGCCTCCGCCAAAATTGGCAAAAGCGGTTAAATCAGGGGCGATGTAGCAGACCGTTATGAGCGCCGCAACATGCTATCGCGACGACACCGCTCCTCCACTCCTCATGTTTTCAAGGGCTTGGCAAAAATGCGGCCTTTTGACCACGCATATTTTTCCAGTTCCTGTCGCATTTTGCGCAATTTGGGGCGATTCTACTATCTTTAACGTTTCCCACAGCGATCATTCCAACTTTCCTGAAATGCGAAACAATCATCTTCACATTAATCTAATTGTTTCCTGTCAACGCACATCATCCCCTCCTTACCCCTGAAAACAAACAATATTTGACTCGTGGCAGGATTTGGCAAATGGTTAATGAAATCAGGGAGCACCACTGCCATGTCTGCACTCGCGTTATTATCACTTTTGGGACTTGTCCTATTTCTGCCCGCTTTCACGGACGCATCAGACGTGGACTCAGGCGGGGACGAAGAAGAATTACCCCCCGTTGAACCCGAGGTCGTAAACGGCACCGAAGGTGCCGACATGCTCACCGCCCAAAGCGGTGAGGTCGTCAACGGTTTGGGCGGCAACGATACGCTCGTAACGGCCGAGGGTTCGGACG
>CAWVWS010000054.1:0-15794 GCA_963933905.1 uncultured Sulfitobacter sp. | reverse complement strand
AAATGACAGCTCCATTTGAACTATCCGACGACAGTGTTGTCGTCATTATCGGCACTGGCGCAGGCGGTGGTGTTCTGGCAAACGAATTGGCGCAGAAGGGCGTCAGCGTTGTCGCACTCGAAGCAGGTGCACGGCATCTACCCGAAGACTTCATCAACGATGAATGGGACAGCTTTGGCCAATTGGCTTGGCTTGATCCACGCACGACATCGGGCGACTGGCGCGTTGCCAAGGATTTCTCAGGCCTGCCTGCGTGGATCGTCAAGTCGGTTGGCGGCAGTTCGCAGCACTGGGCTGGGGCGTCCTTGCGCTTTCAGGACCACGAGTGGAAGGCCAAATCCACCTATGGCGATGTCGATGGCGCAAGCCTGCTTGACTGGCCCATTGATGGCGCGGAAATGGCGCCGTGGTACGCAATGGCCGAGGACAAGCTGGGTGTCACCCAGACCAACGGTCGACCCGCGCTGCCGGGCAACAACAATTACAAGGTGTTTGAAAAGGGTGCCAAGGCGCTTGGGTATGAGAAAGTGCATACCGGCAACATGGCCATTGCGTCAGACGACAATCAGGCCCGGACCATGTGTCAGCAGACCGGGTTCTGTTTTCAGGGCTGTAAATGGGGGGCCAAATGGTCCGCCGGCTACAATGACATCCCCGAAGGGGAGGCAACCGGCAATCTTGAAGTCCGTCCGCAAAGCCATGTCGCCCGCATCCTGCACAACGACAAAGGTCTGGTGACGGGCGTCGAATATTATGACGCGGATGGCACTCTGCAAACGCAAATGGCCCGTGTCGTCTGTGTGGCGGGTAACTCGTTCGAAAGCCCCCGGTTGCTGCTGAATTCGGCCTCCGAGATGTTCCCCAACGGCTTGGCGAATTCCTCTGATCAGGTCGGCCGCAATTACATGCGCCATATGACCGGGTCGGTTTATGCCACCTTTGACAAGCCGGTGAAGATGTGGCGTGGCACGACCATGGCCGGTATTGTGCAGGACGAGGCGCGGCACGATCCGGCGCGAGGGTTTGTCGGCGGGTACGAGCTGGAAACCCTCAGTCTGGGTCTGCCATTCATGGCGGCCTTCCTGGATCCGGGCGCTTGGGGGCGTGAGTTCACCTCGGCGCTGGATTCATACGAGAACATGGCCGGGATGTGGATCGTTGGCGAAGACATGCCGCAAGCCACCAATAGGGTCACGTTGAACATGGACGTCAAGGACCAGTACGGTCTGCCCGTGGCGAATGTGCATTTTGATGATCACCCCAACGATATCGCGATGCGCAATCATGCCTACGACCAGGGGCAGGCGATCTATGACGCGGTGGGGGCTACGCGGACCTTCCCAACGCCACCTTATCCGTCGACGCATAATCTGGGCACCAACCGGATGAGCGAAGACCCAAAAGACGGTGTCGTGAACAAGTGGGGCCAGACCCACGATATCGCCAACCTGTTCATCTCGGATGGGTCTCAGTTCACCACGGGTGCTGCCGAAAATCCGACGCTGACTATTGTGGCGCTGGCGATCCGGCAGGCCGATCACATCGCTCGCGAAATGAGCGCAGGCAATATCTAAGCAAGATGGCGGCACCTTTGGGTGCCGCCATTCCATCTGTGTCTATCTTGGTAAATCCAGTTTCATGCTGCGTCGCAAACTGCCGAGAGCAGACCTCGCTCCCTCTATCTCCGACGGCAGCCTCGTCCCACATGGCAGACTTCTTGTTAGTTAATATCCCAACAAAAAACCCCGCAGCCACGAGGGCCACGGGGTGATTTATTCTTTTGCTTAGCAAGAGAAGTATGACTTACATCATACCTTCGCGCTGGATCTTTTTCCGTGCCAGTTTCCTAGAACGGCGGATCGCTTCGGCTTTCTGGCGTGCTTTTTTCTCGGAAGGTTTCTCGAAATGTTGTTTGAGCTTCATTTCACGAAACACACCCTCGCGCTGAAGTTTTTTCTTCAGGGCGCGCAGCGCTTGATCGACGTTATTATCACGAACACTAACCTGCATGTGGTTTTCACCACCTTTCTAGTTTGAAGTTGCAAGGATTTGCAGGAAGTGGTGCTTTAGCAAAGCCGTGCTATATTGTCCAGTGTCTTGACCCGAACGGAGCATTGCCATGACTGCCTTGAAAACATCCCCGAAAGAGCAGCTTTTGGAAGCGGCCCTCATGCATGTGCCGTTTGATGGCTGGTCACAGGCCACGTTTGATGCGGCGACCCTCGATTCGGGGATTGAGCGGACGGTGGCGCAGAGTGTGTGCCCGCGCGGTGCAGTTGATCTGGCGATTGCCTATCACCAGCAGGGTGATACGGAGATGGTGGCGCGGATGGGCGCGGCTGATCTGGGCGCGATGAAATATAGTGAGCGCGTTGCAGCGGCGGTGCGGTTCAGGCTGGAAGCTGTTGAGAATAAGGAAGTTGTGCGGCGCGGGACCACGCTCTTTGCCCTGCCGATGTATGCGGGGGATGGTGCGAAAGCGATCTGGGGCACGGCGGACGCGATTTGGAACACCTTGGGCGATACGTCAGAGGATGTGAATTGGTACACAAAGCGGGCGACTTTGAGCGGGGTGTATTCAGCGACGATATTGTTCTGGCTGGGGGATACCAGTGAGGGTCACGCCGACACTTTGGCGTTTCTGGACCGTCGCATTGAGAATGTCATGCAGATTGAAAAACTCAAGGCGCAAGTGAACGATAGCCCTGTATTGAGCAAGCTGATGGCGGGGCCGAACTGGCTGCTGAGCCATGTGAAAGCGCCGCAGCGGGTGCCGCAGGCAGGCTTGCCTGGACGCTGGACGCGGCCCTAGGCGCTGCGCAGCATAACGATCAATGTGACCGAGTGGCGAGCGACCACGGCGATGTTGGTCACCACGACAGGGTTGTCTATGCCGACTGCGACTGCTGTGGCGAGTTTGTAGATGATCTGGAGTGGGAAGAGCACGAGCGCGATTTGCACAGCGATGTGTGGAGCACCGAAACCTGCGCGGATCAAGGCATAGAGACTGGCCAGTAGGATCGCGAAATAGACGCAGGCCAGGATGCGGCGGGCGGGGCTGTCGGGGCCAAAGGCGTCATCCATGCCAGTATCGCCACGCCAAAGAGCAGTGCAGACGGCAATCAGGATCAGGACATTGGCGGCGTGTGAGATACAAACCATGCTGCGGAAGATGTACCGCGATGTGGTTTGGTCAAGTTTCGATCTTTTCGCGAGCGGTTGGTGCTGGTAGGTCGCGAACAGGATTTTCGCCAAAGGTCTATCGCCATCGCACCTGATACGTCCCCCTTGATCCATTTGGATGCTGTTGATCTGTCGATTGACGGGCTTGATATTTTGCGAGGTATCTCGGTGCGCACGGGTGCGCGGCGGATTGCGGTGTTGGGGCGCAATGGCTCGGGCAAGACGACGCTGGCGCGGGTCATGGCGGGGCTGTCCAAGCCCACGGGTGGTGCTGTGCGGATCGCGGGTGTTGAGGTGCCGCGGGACAGGCGGGGGGCGTTGGCTGCCGTTGGCATTTTGTTTCAGAACCCTGATCACCAGATTATTTTTCCGACTGTTGGTGAGGAGCTGGCCTTTGGATTGACCCAGATGGGGTTGGACAAGGCAGAGGTAAAGGCGCGTGTGACGCAGACGCTGGCGCGGTTCGGCAAGGGGGCGTGGCTGGACGTGGCGGTGCATCAACTGTCACAAGGGCAGCGGCAGTTGGTTTGCCTTATGGCGATCCTTGCGATGGACCCGAAAGTAATCATTCTGGATGAGCCGTTTGCGGGGTTGGATATTCCGACGGCGATGCATTTGGTGCGTGTGCTGGACGGCACGGAGGCGGCGCTGGTCCATATCACCCATGATCCGCGGATGGTCGCGGGCTATGACCATGCGCTGTGGATTGAGGGTGGTAGGATCGAGATGCAGGGGAGTGCTGCGGAAGTTGCACCTGCGTTTGAAGCGGCGATGCGGGAATTGGGAGCGCGGGATGATCTCACTGACCTCACCGGTTAAGACCCGCGCCCATGGCTGGCCTGCGGGGGCTAAACTGCTGGCGCTTTGTGTGGCGTCTGTTGCGCTGTTTGCGGCGCGTGATCTGTGGGTACAGGTGGGGGCTGCCGTCGGGGCGCTTGTACTTTATGCGCTGCCGGGGCGGGTGTTTTTGTGGCATGGGATGCGGCGGCTTTGGCCGCTCTGGCCCTTTGTGGCAGTGTTGTTGGCGTGGCACGTGGTAACGGGTGTGCCGCGTGAGGGGGCGATGATCGCGCTGAGGATGCTGAGTGCTGTTGGCATTGCCAATCTGGTAACGATGACCACCACGCTGGGTGATATGATGGCAGTGGTGAATTGGCTGCTGCGCCCCTTTGCGCGCTTTGGTCTTAACCTAGCCGCAATAGAGCTTGCTGCGGCGATGGTGATCCGCTTTACCCCCGTTCTGGCGCAGAAGGGCAGTGCATTGGCGTTGGCATGGCGGGCGCGGTCGTCCAAGCGTGCGGGGTGGCGGGTGATTGTGCCGTTCATGGTGCTGGCGCTGGATGATGCGGACCGTGTGGCCGAGGCGCTGCGCGCGCGTGGTGGTTTTGAAGTGGATAAGAGCGGATGAATATGGAACGGAATGTAGCGCAGGTCGCGCTTTTCACGGCGTTGATTGCGGCGCTGGGGTTGATCCCGCAGCTGACGCTGGCCTTTGGTGTGCCGATCACGGCGCAAAGCCTTGGGGTGATGTTGTGTGGCACCGTGCTGGGGGCAAAGCGTGGCGGTTATGCGGCGCTGTTGTTTGTTGGGCTGGTGGCGATTGGTTTGCCTCTGCTTGCAGGTGGTCGCGGTGGTTTGGGGCTGTTTACGGCACCGACGGTCGGATTTCTCATCGGGTTTCCCATTGCGGCGTTTGTAACGGGTCTGGTCATGGAGCGGTTACATGGTATGGCTGTTGGCTGGGCTGCGGGGGTCGCGGCTGTCTTGGGCGGTGTTGTGACGCTTTATGTCTTTGGCATCGCGGGGCTGGCGATCGTGCTGGAAAAGTCGGCGGTTGAGGCGGCGTTGCTGGTGACGGCGTTTATTCCGGGTGATTTGATCAAGGCGGTTCTGGCGGGGTTGATTACGGCAGCGTTGTTCCGCGCGCGGCCTAATAGCGTTTTGTCACGCGGTTAAGATCAGCGCCGTTGCGATGCCGCCTGCTGCCGCGATGGTGGCAAGGCCGGTTCCGCCGTTTTTGCGCAATTCGTAATAGAGGCGTACGGCATTGATGGTGCCAGATGCGCCGATGGGGTGTCCACGTGCTAGTGCGCCGCCACCGATGTTCACGCAGGCGGGATCGAGGTTTGCACCTTGGACACAAGCAATGGCTTGGACGGCGAAGGCTTCCATGACTTCGGCATGGGTGATGTCGTTTGTACTCAGCCCCGTTTTGACGAAGGTAGCCTTGATCGCTGCGAGGGGGGCGATGCCGGGAAGTTCAGGTTTGTCGCCTTTGGTGGCGCCGCCGAGCAGGGTGATCCCTTGGCTGCCGAGCTGCTTTGCCATCCGTGCCGAGACCACCATGCAGAAGGCGGCGGCGTCTGCAGCGACGGCCATGTTGGCTGCAGTGATGGTGCCGCTGACGGCTTTTGCACGGGTGGTGACTGCTTGGGTCATGTTGCGGGTGAAGGGGTCGGTGTTTTGGCCTTCGATGGGGACTATTTCATCGGGAGATGGTTTTGCGGCGCGGGCTTTTGCGTGGCTTTGGACAGCCCACGCATCTTGGTCTGCGCGGCTGATGCCATAGGCTGTGGCGAGGGTGTCGGCGGCATCTGCCATGTCTGGATCGCGGTCGGGCCATGGGGCGAAGGGGGGCTGATCGTAGGGTGCGGCTGGGCGTCCATCGGCAAAGGTTTGCAGGCGCTGGGGGCTGCGTGAGTAGCTCTCGACTCCGCCTGCGACGACGATATCAGCGGCACCGCTCTCGACCATCGCTTTGGCGAGCAGGAGTGCGTCGAGGCCGCCTGCGCATTGGCGGTCAATGCTGAGGCCTGCAATGTCTTTAGGCATGCTTGCGGCGAGGGCAATGAGGCGTGCGGGATTGCCGCCGCCGCCGATTGCGTTTGAGACAATGACTTCGTCGACTTGTGCAGGGTCAATGCCAGCTTGGGACAGCACGGCGCGCAGGATGGGTGCGCCGATTTGGTTTAGAGACAGAGTTGCAAAGGCACCGCCGCGCGGGACAACGGCACTGCGGCAGGCGGCAATGATCTGGGCGGTCATAAAACGCATCCTGTGAGGGCCGCGATGCGGGTGAGGTCGGGTTTTCCCGAGGGGAGTGTCGGGAAGGGATCAAGGAAAAGAATGGCACGCGGCGTGATAATATTTTTTGTCGCGCAATAGCTCATCAGGGTTTGTCTTAGGGTTGAATCCTCGGACCCCTCCAACGTGACAATCAGATGGTGCCCGCGTAGCGCATCGTGGCGGGCCAGAACTGCACAATGATGGACAGTAAGATGGGTTGCGAACTGTGCTTCAAGCTCTTCTGGATATACTGTTTGGTCCGCGATGTTGAACACGCGCCCCGCGCGGCCCCGCAAAAACAGATATCCCTGCGCGTCCATATGTCCAAGCTCGCCGACAGTGAGCCAATCCCCGTCGCGGCGGGTGTGATCGCTTTTGCCTGTGATGTAGTTTTCAAACAAATACGGGCTTTTCACCCAGATGGTGCCCACACCCTGCGCATCAGGGTTGCGTACCGAAATTTCCACCTGCGGATAGGCGCGCCCTACGGAGTCTGCGGGCGTCTGTGCATCGCTCAGTGTGATAAAGCTTGTCTCTGCTGCGCCATAAAAAACATGCAGTGCCGCGTTTGGGCAGATGGTGCGGATATGGCTGCGGGTTTGACCGCTGAGTGCGCCGCCGCCACACAGGATCAGGCGGATGTTGGGCAGGCTCGTGCCTGTTGGCAGGAGGCGAAGTTGAGTGGGTGTGGCGTAGAGGATGGTGCTGCGGCTCTGGCGTAGTGCGTTGCTTTGCGTTGTGGGCTTGGAGCCGGAGAGGATGTGGACATCGTGACCAAGATGCAGCCCTTCGAGGAGGCCATAAAGAGCAAGCGAATGGGTGAGTGCGCCGAGCACGGCGATGCTGTCGGTAGGGGTATATGCGAACTGTGCCGCGTTGGTGTGAAAGCAGGCGATCCAAGATGCTTGGCTACGTGCGATGACTTTGGGCGGACCGGAGGTGCCGCCTGTGAGGGTCGCAAACCATGCGGGATCGAGAGGGCCGAGGGGTGGCGTTGCCGTGTCGCTCACGCAGAAGGGGGTGTGGTTCGTCAGGGCCTGACGCACCATGTGGAGCGATTGTGTCGCTGGCGAGGCTGTAAGAGGCGGGGAAGAGGAGCTGTGTGTTGTTTGATGTCCGTCTGCAAAGGCGCGTGCATCTGGATGCCATTGGAAACGGGGCAGCGGCATGTTGGCATCCTTGTTACGCGATCATGCGAGATGTAGCAAAGCGGAGGCGTGCTGGCCATATGGGGCTGTACACTGGTTTACCCGCACTTATGGTGAGAGGGATAGAATTGTTTGTGAGGAGCCGACCATGACCCAGATGATGCGTGCCATCGAGATTACAAAGCCCGGTGGGCCAGAGGTGCTGAAAGAAACGCAGCGCCCGATGCCGCAAGCAGGGCAGGGGCAGGTTGTGCTCAAAGTGGCATGGGCGGGTGTGAACCGTCCTGATGCGCTGCAACGTGCAGGGGCCTATGCGCCGCCACCAACGGCAAGTGATCTGCCGGGCCTTGAGGCGTCAGGCGAAGTTGTGGCCATTGGTGAGGGTGTGACAGGTCTGGGGCTGGGCGATCAGGTCTGTGCGCTGTTGCCCGGTGGCGGATATGCGGAATATGTCATGACCCCTGCGGCGCATTGTTTGCCTGTGCCAAAGGGCATGGGCATGAAGGAAGCAGCCTGTCTGCCCGAGACCTTCTTTACCGTCTGGTCCAATGTGTTCATGCGCGGTGGGTTAAAAGCGGGTGAGCGGATTTTGATACATGGTGGCTCTAGCGGGATCGGGACGACGGCGATCCAATTAGCGAATGCATTTGGTGCGCGGGTGTTTGTGACAGCGGGCAATGCCGAGAAATGTGCCGCTTGTGTCGAGCTGGGCGCGGAGCGTGCGATCAATTACTGCGAGGAGGATTTCGTCGAAGTGATGAAGGTCGAGGGCGGTGCGGATGTGATTCTGGATATGGTTGGAGGCTCCTATATTGCGCGCAACATTGATGCGCTGGATATGGAGGGGCGTCTGGTGCAGATCGCGTTTCTGGGCGGACCGAAGGCCGAGATCAACTTTGCGCCTTTGATGATGAAGCGGTTGACCATGACGGGATCAACCCTGCGGCCGCAGTCGGATCTGGCCAAGGCAGGGATCGCGACAGAGCTGCGCGAGGCGGTTTGGCCGTTGCTGGAGGCCAGGCGCATTGCGCCTGTGATGGACAGCGAGTTCGCGTTTGAAGATGCGGCAGGGGCGCATGCGCTCATGGAAGCGAGCCAGCACATCGGAAAGATCGTGCTCAAGGTCGGCGGCTGATCCAAAGGACGCGGCTGCTGCGCGATTATATGATTTATTGGGGACCGAACGCGGGGGACTGCGTTCGGTCTTTTGTTTGGGATTTGAGTTTATAGGCAAAATAGAGAAGCTGTCGGTCAGCGCAGCGGGGTGAATACTGCATCTTTGAGTGTGCAGTCTTTGATTACATCGCGGCCGCAGGGGACTGGTTCGAGGCCTTTCGAGAGGCAGATGCGGGCTTCTTGGATGTACCCTTGGCGGCAAGTGATGGTGATGTTGTCGCCCTTGAGGGTCGGGTTGTCTTTGATAAAGGCGTCTTCGACTACGGAAGCGGGAAGTTTCACGGTACGGTCGAGTTTGCGGAAAATCGCGGGGCGGGTGACGGTGGCATAAGCCTCGCGGGATAGAGCGTAGTAGCCGGTGGCACTCAGGTCGGTGCAGGTGCCGTGCTTTTTCCACTGGTGCCATGCGAGGCCGCCTGTGCCCATAATGTCGGACATGTCATTCGTCATGCTGCGCGAGGGCGCGCGTTTGGCGGTTTTGCAGTAAGAAGGGTATCCGTGGTGGAATTGAGGCCAAAGACCATGGAGAATCCAGCCGTGGTCCTCGGATGTGTCGCATTGAGAGGAGTTGCGGGCGTCGCCCTCAAGTGCGCACCAATTGGCTGACCAGCTGAGCGCCATGACGTAATAGTCGAAGTCACCTGCACGTTCTCTTTCAGCACGGGCGGTAAACGCTGTGAGGGACAGGATCAGGCTTAGAAAAAGGGGGCGCATCTGGGGTCTTTCCTTATGGAGTGCCATTCTCTATATAAGCCACAAGTTCCCCCAAATTGGAAACGGTTCTGACCCAGTCAGGACAGCCTAAGTCAGGCGACGGGGAAGGTGCGTTTAGAGGAGAGAGACATGGGCAAACCGATTATGGCGAAAGCCACCGCAGTATGGCTGGTGGATAACACGACCATCAACTTCAAGCAGATTGCGGATTTCGTTGGCATGCATGAGTTGGAAGTGCAGGGCATTGCGGACGGTGATGTGGCCGCTGGCGTCAAGGGGTTTGACCCGATTGCCAACAACCAGCTGACGCAAGAAGAGATCGACAAGGCGCAGGACAGCCCGCTGCACAAGCTGGAGCTAAAGTTCAACGCTGCTGCTGCTGGTGAGGAAAAGCGCCGTGGTCCACGGTATACGCCGCTGTCCAAGCGTCAGGACCGTCCTGCTTCGATCCTGTGGCTGGTAAAATTCCACCCCGAGCTGTCGGATGCACAAGTGAGCAAGCTGGTTGGTACGACCAAGCCGACCATTCAGGCGATCCGTGAGCGTACGCACTGGAACATCTCCAACATCCAGCCGATTGATCCTGTTGCACTGGGTCTGTGCAAGCAGTCCGAGCTGGATGCCATGGTGCAGAAGGCTGCTGCCAAGAAGGCAGCCGAGGGTGGTGTTATGTCTGACGACGAGCGCCGCAAGCTGGTCAGCACCGAGCAGAGCCTTGGTATGGATACCGAGCCGAAGATCCCGTCTGCGATTGAGGGTCTTGAGACGTTTACGCTGTCTACTGATGTGGTCGACGATGAGGACGAGAAGAAAGACAGCGATTTCGCGGATGCGGAGAGCTTTTTCAACATCCCTGATGCAGGTGATGACGAGGAAGACGACGCTAAGTAAGCGCGATTTCGGAATTGATTTAGAGAGGGGCGTCCGGTTTGGGCGCCCTTTTTACGTTTGATGTTAGATTTTTTTACGTGCGCGCATGGCGGCGGTAATGGTGCCATCGTCGAGGTAATCGAGTTCGCCGCCGATGGGCACACCCTGAGCGAGTGAAGTGAGTTGCACTTGGCCCTCAAGCTGGTCGGCGATGTAATGCGCGGTGGTTTGGCCGTCGATGGTGGCGTTGAGGGCGAGGATGACTTCGCTGATGCCTTCGCTGGCAACGCGGTCGATGAGGCGGGGGATGCGCAATTCTTGCGGGCCGATCGCGTCGAGTGCCGAGAGGGTGCCGCCGAGGACATGGTAGCGCCCTTTGAACACGCCCGAGCGTTCCATCGCCCAGAGGTCGGCCACATCCTCGACCACGCAAAGCTCGCCGTTGGCGCGTTTGTTGCTGTCGCAGATGTCACAGATATCCGTCGTGCCGACGTTGCCGCAGTTCAGGCATTCTCGCGCTGTTGCGGCAACAGTTTGCATTATGTCGGCCAATGGGCTGAGCAGGAGTGCACGTTTGCGGATGAGGTGCAGCACCGCGCGGCGCGCAGAGCGGGGGCCAAGGCCTGGTAGTTTGGCCATCAGCTCAATCAGGGCGTCGATGTCGCGGGTGCTGCTCAAGGTGTGGTGCTCATGTGTTGCGCTGTATTGAGGGGGAGCGGGAACGCGCATCTTCAAGGAGATACGCTGCCTCCCGCCATTCACAGCTTTTTCAAAGCTGTGACTTAAAAAGGCAGTTTCATGCCTGCGGGAAGGCCCATGCCTTCGGTCAATTTGCCCATTTCTTCGGCGGCACGCTCGGATGCTTTGCCTTGCGCGTCCTTGATGGCGGCGAGGATCAGGTCTTCGACGACTTCCTTGTCGTCGCTGTTGAAGATCGACGGATCGATGTCGAGGCCTTTGAGTTCGCCTTTGGCGGTACAGGTCGCTTTCACAAGGCCAGCGCCGGATTCGCCGGTGACCATAATGTTATGCATTTCTTCCTGCATTTCGGCCATTTTGCCCTGCATCTCTTGGGCTTTTTTCATCATTCCGGCCATATCGCCGAGGCCTGCTAGTCCTTTGAGCATCTTATTCTCCTGTGTTTGTCTTCATCTTTATATGTTGCTTCATGCCCCGTTGGACAAGGTGTGCTTAACTATCCTCGAAGGGGTCCCATTCGTCCTCGACCTCGGGCAGGGCTTCGCTCACCGCGGCGGCGGCGATGTCTTGGGCGGTTCTAATCGTCGTGATCTTGGCCTGTGGAAACTGGGCGAGGACGGCTTGCATCAAGGGGTGTGCAGTGGCGTCTGCGCGCAGTGCGTTTTCTTTCTCATCGCGAAGGGAGGCGATGGTGGGGGCGCCGCCCGAGTTAACGACAGTGACGGCCCAACGGTTTCCTGTCCACAGTTGCAGTTTATTGCCAAGATGTTGCGCAAGGTCGCGAGGGGCGGCATCGGTTGGAACAAACTCGATCCGGCCCGGCTGGTAAGCGGCGAGTTGGAGGGAGGTCTCAACCTCGACCAGCAGCTTCACATCGCGGTTGTGGCGGATGAGTTCCAGCACGTGCTCGAAGGTTGGATAATGGGCTAGGGCGGCATCAGGGGCGCGCGCCAGTGCGGTTGTTTGACCTGCTGCGTTCGGCTGGGATGCCATGCGGGTTTGGGCGTGGCTTACAGCTTGGGCGCCATTGCTTTGCGGGGCTGCGCCGGTTGGGAGCGGGTTGCCGCCTGTGGGGGCGGGTGTGTTTTGCAGCGTGCGCACAAGCTCGTCCGGCGAGGGCAGATCGGCGACATGGGTCAGGCGGATGATCGCCATTTCGGCGGCCATCATTGCGTTCGGTGCGGCGGAGACTTCTTCCAGCGCTTTGAGCAGCATTTGCCACAGGCGGGTGAGTACACGGATAGGCAGGGCATCGGCCATCTGGCGGCCACGGTCGCGTTCTTCTGGTGAGATTGTCGGGTCTTCGGCGGCGTCGGGCGTGATTTTGACCACGCTGATCCAATGGGTGATCTCGGCCAGATCGCGCAGGACGGCCATGGGGTCAGCCCCTTCGGCGTATTGCGCGCCAATTTCGGTCAGAGCACCTGCTGCATCGCCGCGCAGGATCATATCGAGCAGATCGAGCACGCGAGCGCGATCGGCGAGGCCCAGCATCGCGCGGACCTGAAGCGCTGTTGTCTCGCCTGCGCCGTGGCTTATCGCTTGGTCCAGCAGGGAGGTCGCATCGCGGGCGGAGCCTTCGGCGGCGCGGGTGATCAGGGCGAGGGCATCATCTGCAATTTCCGCATTCTCGGCCTTGGCGATCTTTTGTAGCAAGGCGATCATCACTTCGGGCTCGATGCGGCGCAGATCGAAACGTTGGCAACGGGAAAGGACCGTTACGGGGACTTTGCGAATCTCTGTCGTGGCGAAGATGAATTTTACGTGTTCTGGCGGCTCTTCGAGCGTTTTCAGCAGGGCGTTGAACGCACCTGTGGAGAGCATGTGCACCTCATCGATGATGTATACTTTGTAACGGGCAGAGGCCGCGCGGTAGTGCACAGAGTCGATGATTTCGCGGATGTTGGCCACGCCTGTGTTGGATGCAGCGTCCATCTCGATCACATCGACGTGGCGGCCTTCCATGATGGCGCTGCAATGCTCGCATGCGCCGCAAGGTCCGGTTGTAGGGCCGGAAGTGCCGTCACTGCCTATACAGTTCATGCCTTTGGCAATAATGCGGGCGGTGGTGGTTTTGCCTGTACCGCGGATGCCTGTCATGATGAAGGCCTGAGCGATGCGGTCCGCTTCAAACGCGTTTTTCAGCGTGCGCACCATCGCTTCTTGCCCCACCAGATCGGCGAAGGTTTCGGGGCGGTATTTGCGGGCGAGTACGCGATAGGCGGTTGCGTCTGACATGGGTGTCCTAGGTGTTGGATTCGGGCGGTTGGCCTAAGGTAGGGTGTGCGGGCGGCGGGGGCAACGGGGCGCGGCTAGAGCGCCCAAAGAATGCCGCCTGTCGCCAGCGCGCCAATCGCAAGGATGACCGCAATTACCTGCATGCGCCGCAGAGGTTGGGCGTGTGCCTGATTGTCGTTGAGGCGCGACAGAGTTTGTGCGGCCGATGATTGTGCGGCCCAGAAGATGAAAACAGCAAGCACGATGAAGACGGTGGCCACAGATTTTGCCAACCATGTAGGCTCGAACGAGCCGAATACGGCGCGTAAACCCACCGCAAGTGCGACAGCGGCCATGCCCGTGCGCATCCAGCCTGCGAATGTGCGTTCATTGGCTAGAATGGTGCGATCTTCGGCCCAATCGGTGCGTTCTTCGGCAAGGTCGTTGCTTTGTGACGTTGAACTTTCGTAGGACAATGGTGTTAAGCTGGCAAGCAAGATTGATCAGGGGAGGGCGCTGGTATGCGGCTCAGAGGAATTCGGCGCAGTAAGAATGTGGAAGTGCGCGGTGGCAGTACGCGGGGCGCTGGTGCGAAGGGTGGCCTTGGAATTGCGGGCGTTCTGGCGGTTCTGGCGATCGGATATTTCACGGGCATTGATGTCTCGCCACTGTTGCAGGGTGGCACTGTCCAACAAGAGCAGAGCAGTGGTGGCACGCCCAATGACGCAGCAACCGAGTTTAGCGCGCAGGTTCTGACGACAACCGAGCAGGTATGGACAACGGTGTTCCGCGATCAACTTGGCCGTGCTTATGTAGCACCCAAGTTGGTTATCTTTAATGGTGTCACGCAGAGCCCCTGTGGTGGTGCCAATGGGGCGACGGGCCCGTTTTACTGTCCTGCGGACAGCAAGGCCTACCTCAATACAGAGTTTTTCACAGCGCTGGACCGCCAGATGGGTGCGGGGGGAGATTTCGCGGCTGCCTATGTGATCGCGCATGAAGTCGCGCACCATGTGCAGAACGAGTTGGGCATTTTGCCGAAAGTGAATGCAGCGCGGCAGCGGGCCTCAGAGGCTGAGGCAAACGCGCTGACTGTGCGGCATGAGTTGATGGCGGATTGCCTGTCGGGGATTTGGGCGCGCAATGTCAAAGGGTTGATGGAGCGTGGCGATCTGGAAGAGGCGCTGAATGCGGCCCGCAAGATCGGGGATGACCATTTGCAACGCCAAGCAGGGCGCGTACCTCAGCCGCATACATTTACGCATGGCACCTCGGCGCAGCGTGTGGGGTGGTTCGGGCGTTGGTTCGACAGCGGCGATGTTGGGCAGTGCGATACGTTTGCGGCGGCGCGGTTGTAAGGTGGGGTATGCTCTTCGCTGCCCTATGGACGCTCACCCTGTGATTCTTTGGGGGTCTTGGCCTTCTCGGCAGCATCTTTCAGATGCGCCTGCCAGGCTTCCGCTTAACCGGCTTTGCCGCTTAAGCTCTAGGTGAGAGATTGATAACGACCCAAGTGGGACTCGTTGTGGCTGCTGCCTTCCGGCTCTGACCAGGTTGGCGAGGCACCTGCCCGCACCAACCTCTCGATTTCAGATATAGGCAATGACGCGATCCGCTGCAAGACTAGAGCGTGATGGAAAGTCGGATGAAGCCTTCCGGCGTGGTTCTTTGGGGTTTCGGCTTGAGGTGGGCAATTTCTGCAATGGAGCCGAGCGCTTCTGGATGAGTTAGAACAATGGCTTCAACGCCGCCCAAGGGGGCGAATCGCCATGGTGGATTTCCGTCCCATGGTGGTGCCTCTTTTGTGTTCAGAACCTCTATCATCGTCTCTTGGAGCTCTGTGCCGACCCGGCAGGCAAACCGGTTGGCGGGGATCTTTGGGAAACCACCACCGCCAGAGGCGCGGAACATGTTTGAGGCGAGGATAAACTCCTGATCCAGACGCAGCGGACTGCCGTTAAATTCAAGTTGTGAAATGCGTTTCAGGGGCGGTGCACTAGGGTTAATCTGGTAGTGCAGTCCGAAGATTGTATCGAACTGGAAAGCGGGAACATCGTTGTCGACCAGCATTTGGGAGGGGGCGTTAGGGCGCAAGGCATTGAACAGCAGCGCTGCGTATTCCAGCCAGTCCAGCATTTGCGCACCTGTTACGCGGATGCCAACAGTCTGGTTTGCAAAAGGATTGAGGCCTGCAATGTGAAGGCGCAGAACCAGCCCCGCGGGGATTGAGACATAGTTCCCCGGGCCATCGCGGCCCCCTGCGCCATGGGCGGGTGCGCAACTTAGAATTGGCAAATCCGCGAAGGGACCATCGCGCAGCGCCTCGCGCACTTGGCGATATTGTGCAAGTGCTGCGAGTTGTTGTGTAGAGGCAGGGCGCATAAGCGAGAAATAGCTGTGCAGGTGGGTCGGTGTGGTCGCGACCTGCTCCGTGAGGGTGCGCCTTACGGTTTCATGGGCATGCTGGGCGATGTCGACGATATAGGGATCGGGTTTTACGTTGCCGCCATTTGGCCGCATGGAGGCGTGATGATCCGTAATGCGCCATCCGCTTTGTGCGTCATGGGTAAGGGTCAAATCCATCACGCCCAAGTCAGACCCTGCATGCCCCGCCATAATGGCAGGCACAGTGCCCACCGTGCTTTTCTGGAAATTGACATCTTTTCATGCGGCATAGTCCGTGGAGGGAAGGCGGCGATGGGTATGCCCGAGGATCAGGAC
>CAWVWS010000053.1:0-15835 GCA_963933905.1 uncultured Sulfitobacter sp. | reverse complement strand
AGATCGTAGACTTGGTAGGCCATTACCCCACCAACTATCTAATCTAACGCGGGCCAATCCTTTGGCGATAAATCTTTCCCCCGAAGGGCACATACGGTATTACTCTCAGTTTCCCGAGGCTATTCCGTACCAAAGGGTATGTTCCCACGCGTTACTAACCCGTCCGCCGCTCGCCCCGAAGGGTGCGCTCGACTTGCATGTGTTAGGCCTGCCGCCAGCGTTCGTTCTGAGCCAGGATCAAACTCTCAAGTTGAAATGATCTTGCGATCATATCCTTGACGTCGAACCTCTGCACATCGACCTAAATTGCTTACTGAACAACTTAGGCGTCTTTTCTGTTTGATGTACTTAAAGTTACCAAAGTAACCGAAAGCCGTTCAAACAGTGAAGCTGACACTCTATAATCGATCCACCACATAAGTGACTTCTCTAAGAGCGCGATATACAGACGTTGATCCATCGAAATAGACCAAACCGCCCACATATCTCTTCAGATATTCTATTTTCAAATAACGTGGAGACAAAAATCGAACAGATGCGCAATTCTCACTGCGCGCCCGCCAGTCAATCTCTCCGAATTCTGTTTCGCTTCCAATCCTCGGCGTCTCCGCTCCGGCCCTTCCGCTGCCCCGATCCACATTGCTGCGCTTCGGTAAGAGGCGTTCTAGTGTTAGTTCCAACAAGCCGCAAGTGGATTTTTGAAGAAACTGACCGAAAGGTCGAGTTTTTCCAGATCAATCGTATCACCTGCACTAAACCTCTTTGTTTTTATGGCGCTGCGTTGGAAAGCAGCCAAGCATTTTTTCGCACTAAGGCGGGATATCTTGCACGATTTCGACAGGATGGTCAGAAATTGGGCACCGCTTTAGCATGAATTCGCCGCACACTGGCGACTCGGGCACTAATCTTGCGGAATCATCCGCTCGTTTGAGCGAATCTCAATCGTTACGGCGTACACGTGCAGCACTCTTATCGGCAAATGCAGCCAAACGGGCACGTGCATCGGGCTGGGTGTTCACAACACCCGCCACAACGGCCTCTGCATAGGCAGCATCCATTGCCGACATATTCTGCATGTGGCTTACAGCCGAACAGATGGCAAAATTCGACAGCGGCAGGTTCTGCGCCGCCTTTCGCGCCAGATCCATCGCGGCATCAAAGCTGGAGCCTTCTACTATATACTGTGCAAACCCCAGATCAGCCGCTTCTTGTCCCTGATAGACGCGGCCCGTCAGCATCATGTCGATCATACGCGACTTTCCCACCAGATCGGTGACACGGATTGTGGCCCCTCCCCCTGTGAACAATCCACGCTGGCCTTCGGGTAACGCAAAATAGGCGGTCTGGTCCATCACACGCACATGAGCAGAGCTAGCCAGCTCAAGCCCCCCGCCGACAACAGCGCCGTGCAGGGCCGCAATAATGGGGACGCCACCGTATTCCATCTTGTTGAACGCTTCATGCCAGCGCAGGCACAGGTGCATAAAGTCGGCAGGGCTCCGATCCTCGTCGTGGTGTTCGATCAGATCGAGGCCAGCGCAGAAGTGATCCCCCGCCCCTGCGAGGACAACCGCCCGCACCCCCGCACGAGGCGCCACCGAAAAGAACTCGACCAGTTCTTCGACTGTATGACTGTCGAGTGCGTTACGCTTGGCGGCGCGGTTCAGGGTCACGACCCAAATGCCGTCCTCGCGCTCTTCCACAGCGAGGTTGGTAAAGCGTGTCGGATCAATCGTTGGGGCCATCTGAATTTCCTTGCCGTATATTGTTGGGATCCGATTGCTCAGATCGTGGAATGTGTCGTGTTGCGCTGCACGCTACTGACCGCGTTTGCAGGTTTCAATTGCCTTTGGGTTACGCAGGCCAAAACGGTCGCCGCGTCACCTTTTCCCGCGATGCTGCGGCCATGTATCAGTCAGGCGGTATCCCTCCGGCCACGGATCATCAGGATCAAGCATGTGTTGATGTGTGCCAGTGATCCATGCGCGGCCTGTAATCTCGGGAATAATCGCGGGTCTCTCCTCCACGCGTGTCGTCCCCACAATGCTGCCGTGGAACTCTGAGCCGATGATGGAACGCGCGGTGAATGTCTCTCCCACCTGCATGAGCCCCGCCGCGTGGAGCAATGCCATGCGCGCTGATGCTGCTGTCCCTGTGGGAGAGCGATCAATCTTGCCCGGTTGAATAGAGACTGCCGCGGTGGTGCTCAGATGACTACCCTCCCGTGTGATCGGCCCTGCAAACAGGCAAAAGGAGAAATGCGTCCACTCGGCGTTTTCGGGATGGTGAAACCGCAACTGCTCATTGGCCGCGTTAGTGATCCGCACGCCAAGCTCGGCCAATTGCCCCGCTTCCGCCGCCTCAAGACCAAAACCAAGCGCCCGCGCATCCACGACCACAAAACTGTCGCCACCATAAGCGGTATCAACTTTGATCTGTCCCAACTCGGGCACATCGAGCATCACCCCGATCTCCCCTGCGAAAGAGGGCAGATTTTGCACAGTGATATTTTGCGCTTTCCCGTCTCTACATTCTGCACGGACCCGCACAATGCCACCGGGCGCTTCCAGCGTCATGTGAGTGACAGGCTCCACCATCGGAATAATACCACTGTCCAGCAGGACCGTTGCCACACATATGGAGTTCGACCCCGACATAGGTGGCGTGTCCTCTGGCTCCATTATGATCCATCCCATCTGGGCCTCGGGATGTTTCGGCGGCACCAGCAGGTTCACATGGCGAAAGACACCGCCGCGCGGCTCGTTCAGCATGAAGTTGCGCAGGGTCTGATCCTTGGCGATCCAGTTGCGCTGCGCCCAAAGCGTCTCACCGGGGGGCGGGGCGACACCGCCGACGATCACATCGCCCACTTCGCCCTCGGCATGACAGGAGACAACATGAATAGTTTTGGTACTGCGCATGGCTGGCTCCCTTGTCATTCGGACTATGACACCAGCATGGCCCCGCGATGACGCCGACGCAATCCCGCACGCCATTGCAACACCGCCCTCCCCTCGGCTAGCATCCCTTCTACATATATAAGGAATACCCCATGTCCCCGACCCCGCATCTGTTCCAGCCCTTAACCCTGCGCAGCATTACCACCCGCAACCGCGTCGTGATCTCGCCTATGTGCCAATACTCGGCGCATGAAGGACATATGGACGACTGGCATCTGGTCAATCTGGGGCGCTTTGCTACGGGGGGTGCGGGTATTGTCTTTACCGAGGCGAGCGCCGTGCAGAAATCAGGACGGATCACCCACGGCTGTCCGGGTCTGTGGTGCGACAGCCAGATCGCGGGTCATGCCCGTATAGCGCAATTCGTCCTGCGCAATGGCGCGATCCCCGCGATCCAGCTTGCCCATGCAGGACGCAAAAGCGGGATGCAGCGGCCATGGTTCGGCAACGGGCCGTTGAATGATGCCGACACCGCGCGGGGCGATATGCCTTGGACGGCTGTTGGCCCCTCGGCAATCCCTGTGGCCGAAGGTTGGCCCATGCCACACGCGCTGACCCATGACGATATCGCCACGCTGGTTGCCGACTTCGTCTCGGCGGCACAGCGGGCGCTGTTGGCGGGGTACAAGATTGCCGAAGTCCACGGCGCACATGGCTATCTCATCCACAGCTTCCTGTCGCCGCTGTCAAACAAGCGGATGGATGAATACGGTGGCGATCTGGCGGGGCGGATGCGCCTTGCACTCGAAGTTACTCATGCCGTGCGTGCCGTCTGGCCCGACGATTTGCCGCTCTTCTTTCGCACATCAGCTGTTGATGGCACGCAAGAGGGCTGGTCGCTGGACGATACAGTTGTGCTGGCCTCCGCGCTCAAACGCATTGGCGTTGACGTGATGGACTGCTCGTCGAGCGGGATTGCAGGTTCCGCCACCGCAGGTGCGCCCTCAAAACGGCAGCCCAGCTTTCAAGTCCCCTATGCCGAGCGGGTGCGCAAAGAAGCGCAGATGACGACAATGGCCGTGGGCCTCATCACCCACGCACAACAAGCCGAGGATATACTGGCCGAAGGTCGCGCTGATCTGATTGCCATCGGGCGCGAGGCACTGGTCAATCCCATGTGGGCGCTGCACGCGGCCCGCGATCTGGGGCACGACATGACGTTCGACACATGGCCCGAGCAATCAGGCTGGTGGCTGGCCAGCCGTCAAAAGACCTCCGACTTCTATACGCCAGACTGAGCCGCAAGGGGCGATAATTGAATTGCACCCGCAGCGCAGCGGCATAGGGTGCGATAAAATGCAGATAAGGGACACTCCATGACACAGCACTCTGTGCGCCTCGGCGTTGATATTGGCGGGACGTTTACCGACGTGGTGCTGGAGGTCGGGACGGCCTCTTTCTCGACCAAAGTGCTCACGACTTATATCGCGCCCGAAAACGCCATCATCGACGGGATGCATCAGGTCTGCGCCAAGGCAGGGATCGCCCCATCCGCGATTGGCCAGATCATCCACGGCACAACCCTTGCCACCAACGCGTTGATCGAGCGGCGCGGGGCAAAGACAGCGCTGATCACCACGCAAGGGTTCCGCGATGTGATTGAGATGCGCACCGAAAGCCGTTTTGAGCAGTATGACCTGAACCTCACCCTGCCCGAGCCACTATTGCCGCGGCAGATGCGATATACCGTTCCGGGGCGGATGGATGCGAGCGGGAATGAGCTGTTGCCGCTAACCCGCGCCGACATCGAGCCTGTTGTCGCGCAGATCAAAGCGGCGGGGTATGAGAGTATCGCCGTGGGGTTGATCCACTCCTATCTCAACGATGCCCATGAGCGGTTGGTGGGTGAGGTCTTGGCCGAAATGCTGCCCGATGCGATGGTGTCATTATCGTGCGAAGTCTCGCCGCAGATGCGCGAATACGAGCGGTTCAACACTGTTGTTGCAAACGCCTACATCAAGCCACTGATGAAATCCTATCTCGGGCGGCTTGAAGGGCGGCTGCGTGATGAAGGCGTCGATTGCAATATCTTCCTGATGCATTCGGGCGGCGGCATTATCTCGATCGAGAATGCGGCGGAGTTCCCTGTGCGGCTGGTGGAGAGTGGCCCTGCGGGCGGCGCGGTCTTTGCCGCCAACATCGCAGCAAGGTATGGATTGGACAAAGTGCTCTCGTTCGACATGGGCGGCACCACAGCGAAGATTTGTCTGATCAAGAACCAGACGCCCAAGACTTCCCGCGTGTTTGAAGTCGCCCGCACCTACCGCTTCAAGAAAGGCTCGGGCATGCCGATCTCGATCCCTGTGATCGATATGGTAGAGATTGGCGCGGGGGGCGGATCGCTCGCGCATGTGGATGCCATGCGCCAAATTCGTGTGGGGCCAGAGAGTGCTGGCTCCGAGCCAGGGCCTGCGTGCTACGGACGCGGCGGTGCAAAACCTGCGGTGACCGATGCCGATCTGGTGCTGGGCAAGCTTGATCCTGACAATTTCGCAGGCGGAACTATGAAGCTGGACGCGGCTTCATCTGCTAAGGCGCTCACGGATGTGTTGGGCGATGTGCTTGAGATGGACGCCGCCACCTCTGCGTTCGGCTTGGCAGAAGTGGTGGACGAGAATATGGCCAACGCAGCGCGGGTGCATGCAGTGGAAAACGGTGAGGACCTGTCCGAATACACCATGATCGCCTTTGGTGGTGCGGCCCCGCTGCATGCTGGGCGGTTGTGTGAAAAGCTGGGTGTTGACCGCTTGCTCGTGCCGCAAGGGGCGGGCGTTGGTTCTGCCATCGGGTTCCTGCGCGCGCCGTTCAGTTTTGAGGCGAACCGCTCTGTCTATATGACACTAGCGGGATTTGATGCGGATAAGATCAAGGCGCTGTTGGCGGACCTTCAGGCGGAGGCGACAGGGTTTGTGCGCAACTGCGATGCGACTGCACCAATCCTGTCGGAGTTCAAAGTCTATATGCGCTATTCCGGTCAGGGCTGGGAAATCCCGATTACGTTGACGCAAGAGCAGGCCATGAACCCCGATGCGGCGACGTATCAGTCGCGGTTCATCGAGGATTACGTCAAGCTGTTTGGCCGTGCTGTCGAAGGGATGGATATCGAGATCACCGTCTGGTCGGTCAATGCCACCACACCCCCCGAAGACGTGGCGCGTGTGCAGGAAGGTGCGAGTGGTGCTGCGGCGACACCTCACGGCGCACGCCAGTTGTTTGATCCGGCCCTCGCTGAGTTTGTTGAAGCGAGTGTCGTGCTGCGCGATGATATGGCTGTGGGCGCGACTGTTGATGGCCCCGCGATCATCACCGAGGACGAGACGACGATCATCATCCCGACCAGCCGCACCGCCATTCGCCAGCCTGACGGCTGCATCGACATGAGGACCAAGCCATGACCCACTCAAACGTCGCTTACCAAGTCATGTGGAACCGCCTCATCTCGGTCGTGGAGGAACAGGCGCAAGCGCTTGTGCGCACAGCCTTCTCGACGTCTGTGCGTGAGGCAGGCGATCTCTCTGCGGGTGTCTATGATGTGCAAGGCCAAATGCTGGCTCAAGCGGTCACAGGCACACCCGGTCATGTGAATGCCATGGCCGATGCTGTGCCGCATTTCATCCGCCGCATCGGGCGCGAGAATATCTTTGAGGGTGACGTCTATATCACCAATGATCCGTGGGAGGGCACAGGCCACTTGCATGACATCACCATGGTTACACCCTCCTTTCACCGCGGTGCATTGGCGGGGTTCTTTGCCTGCACTGCGCATGTCGTGGATATCGGCGGGCGCGGGTTCGGGGCGGATGCGGCAAGTGTTTATGAAGAAGGGCTCTACCTGCCTATTATGAAGTTCGCTGAGCGCGGGACCGTGGATCAGACCCTTGTGCGGATTGTACGCGGGAATGTGCGTGAGCCGGATCAACTCATCGGGGATATGTACGCCCTTGCCACCTGTAACGAGATCGGCCACCGCCGTTTGATCGACATGATGGACGAATTCGCGCTGGATGACCTGAACGGCATCGCCGCTTTCATCCTCGACAACTCGCGCCGCGCCACGCTGGAGCGGATTGCAGCCTTGCCGCGCAAATCTGCGGATGGAGTGCTGACAGTGGACGGGTTTGCCACGCCGATCACGTTGAAGGTCAAAGTCACTGTGCATGAAGACCGCATTGTCTCTGACTTCACGGGTACTTCGGGGCTGGATAAGAAAGGCATCAACTGCCCGCTGGTCTATGCCAAGGCCTATGCCTGCTACGCGCTCAAAGTCGCGATTGCGCCAGAACTCCCGAACAACGCGGCCTCGCTTGCGCCGTTCGAGATTGTGGCACCTGTGGATACCATCGTAAACGCCGTGCACCCCGCGCCCGTTGCCCTGCGTCATATCGTCGGTCACTTTGTCCCCGATGCGGTGTTCAATGCCTTCGACCAGATCGTACCGGGATTGGTCCCCGCCGAGGGTGCGGGATGTCTGTGCAATTTCCAAGTTTCCCTGCGCCCGCGCAGCGATGCCCCTGCCCCCGCGCATGCGCGCCGCTCGGAAGTGCTGACGTTCAACTCCGGCGGCTCTGGCGCACGGCCCGCATTTGACGGGCTGAACGCCACTGCCTTCCCTTCGGGTGTGATGACCATGCCTGTGGAAGCGACCGAACATGCAGGTCCCGTCATCATCTGGCGCAAGGAATTGCGCCCCGATTCAGGCGGTGCTGGAAAGCAGCGCGGCGGATTGGGACAATACATGGAAGTCAGCGCACGCGAAGGGCACGAGTTCGACATCCAAGCCATGTTCGACCGCGTCGATCACCCCGCATTAGGGCGGCGTGGTGGCGGTGCGGGTGCGCCTACGACCATTGTGCAGGACGACGGCACAAAAATGAACGGCAAAGGCAAACAGTTCGTGGCCCACGGGCGCAAAGTCGTCATGGCCTTCCCGGGCGGTGCTGGCTACGGCGACCCAAGCGAACGGAGCAAGGGTGCCGTGATGCGTGATCTGGCGCGGGGCTATATCTCTGCCGAGACAGCGGCGCGGGATTACGGGCTGGGCGCGGCAGATATCGCAGCGGTTGAGGCCGCAATCGCAAAGGGAGAGGATCTCTGATGAAACTCGCAAACAACACATTCACCCGTGCCCTGAAACAGGGCGACAAGCAGGTCGGCCTTTGGGTTACCCTTTCCAGCCCCTTTGCCGCCGAAGTCACTGCACCCGCAGGATACGACTGGGCGCTGATTGATATGGAACATTCGCCCAATGAATATGCCAGCGTTCTGGGCCAGCTTCAGGTTTTTGCCAACACAACCACCACTGCGATTGTGCGGCCTGAGTGGAACGACACAGTGATCGTGAAACGCCTGCTTGATCTGGGCGCACCTGGCCTGCTGTTCCCGATGGTTCAAACCGTCGAGGAGGCGAAAAAGGCCGTAGCTGCCACGCGCTATCCGCCGCACGGTGTGCGCGGTGTCTCGGGTTCCACCCGTGCCAATAAATTCGGGCGCATCGCAGACTACATGGCCCGCGTGGAAGAGGAAACGACTGTCCTGATCCAGCTTGAGACAGCGGCCGCCGTGGGCCGTGCTGTGGAAATCGGGACCGTTGATGGTGTCTCTGGCGTTTTCTTTGGCCCTGCAGATATCGCTGCGGACATCGGCATGCTGGGACAACCCATGCACAAAGACGTGTGGGCGCTGATCAAACCTGCCGCCCAAGCATTGATCGCAAAAGGTGTCCCTGTAGGCACATTGGTCATGGACACAGACTTCGCCGCCGAATTGCTGCGCGAGGGCTTCACCTTTGTCGCCTGCGCCTCCGATGCGGGGCTGCTGGCGAAAGCATCAGACGCCGCACTCGCCGCTGTAAAAGGGGCGCTGGACTAGCTATCCTTCGCTCCAAACGCTCAAGACACACCAAACCAAAGGCAGATCATCATGAAAAAACTTGTACTTACCGGCGCTGCGGGCCGCCTTGGCTCTTACCTGCGTGAGCCGCTGACCAAGATGTGCAACGAGCTTGTCTCGACTGACATCGTGGACGACATCGGCACGCTTTACGACGGCGAGACCTATGCCAAGGGCGATCTGGCGAGCCTTGATGACATGATGCGTATCCTTGAAGGCGCGGATATGGTTGTGCACATGGGCGCTTATGCGGATGAAGGTCCATTTGACCAACTCCTCGGCCCGAACTTCATCGGCGCCTATAACATCTGGGAGGCCGCCTATCAGCACAAGCTCAAGCGCGTGGTTTATGCCAGTTCGATCCACGCGGTCGGCATGCACCCTAAGAACGAATTTATCGACACCAATGTGCGCCACCGCCCTGACACCTTCTATGGCCTCGCAAAGTGTTTCGCCGAAGACCTCGGGAGCATGTATTGGGACAAACGCGGGCTGGAGAGCGTGCACATGCGCATCCTGTCCTGCGCCCAAGTTACCAATGCACGCGCGCTGGGGTCGTGGCTGTCCTATGACGATTTGATCCAACTGGTGCAGCGCAGCATCGAGACCCCCGTGACAGGCTTCTCTATAGTTTACGGCGTGTCCAACAATGACCGCGCCCCTGTGGACAACGCACAGGCCAGCTTCCTCGGCTACCGCCCCAAGGACAACGCAGAGCAATTTGCAGAGCAGATTTTGGCGGAGACAGAGCCAATGGACAACCACGACCCCCGCAATATGTGCCACGGTGGGCCGTTTGCGTCCGTAGAGTTGGGCAACAGCGGTGTCGCCACAATGAACATCGTAGACGACACCAAGAAAATCTAGGTCTGGTTTAGAACGCTGGCCGCGGCGCAAGTGTCGCGGTCAGGACTGCACGTTCACCCGCCTCAACCACCGCAAGCTCGGCCATGGCCAGCGCAGCTTCCCGCGTAGCGGCAACAGCAATAAACAGCCCGTTGTGGCAGAACTTTGCTCCCTTCACGCCGCAGGCTTCTTCGAGTGCCTCGTCCGTCAGACCGGCCCATGCAGCAGGCAGATCGGCCCGTTGCTCGAAACTGTTGCCAGTGATCCGGATGCCGCCAATCGCCCAATCATCATCACGCGGGTTGACCACGAACAACAGATGATCCGCGCCTGTCTTCTCTATCGCGCCGCGAAACGGCATACCCCGCGGCAGTTCCAGCACACGGCCCTCACCCGTCTTCTCGATCGCCTCAATCACCATGGCCTCGGCACGGCGCTTAGCCGCTTTGCCCGCCAATGACCCTTCGACAAACGCACGCGCAATATTCACTGCCGCTGCAAAACCGTCATCATCCGCTGTCGGGCTGTCATTATCAAACACAGGCTTGAGTGAGCCGATGAGCGAGGGCAGCGTGAGACTTGCCAAATCACCCGCAGTCGCAGGGGCCAGCGCACCATTGTCCACCAGATCAATCGGCAAGACAAAGCCCTTGTCGAAACTGGCATGGATATCGTCGATATCCGCCTCTGGAATGTCCAGCGCACGCACATAATCATGCCCGTAATGCGCCCAGATCAGGCCAAAGGAGCTGTAGGGCTGCTCATCGATCCGCAGCGGTGTGGGCCGCTGATGATGGTCGAAAATCTGGGCGACGGCATCATAATCGCGACCTACGTCATAAATGATTTTCTCCACCGATGGCGTCGTCCATTTGGCATCCCGCGTCCGCACAATCTGCGCATGGGGAAACAGCCGCGTGAGAATAACAGAGGACAACACCTCATCCGCGTGAAAGCCGCCAGAGTGTGTAACAAGGTGGGTGATGGTCATGTGCGCGTCCTATCGGTCGGGAATGAAAAAGGGCGACCTGAGGGGCCGCCCGCAATTAGATGTGCCAAAGCGTCGTTCGCTGTTTAGTGCGTCCAGGCACCGCGACGGCCTGTAGCAAAATTCTCGCCATAGCCGCCGTTGCGGATCACAGGCTTGCGCTTGTTCGGCTCTTGTACCTGCGCGTCAATGCCATGCTCGGCAGCGTAATCCACCGCATCTCGCTTGGTCGCGAATTGCAGTTTTACCTGACTTTGCGTGTCAGCAGAGGAGGTCCAGCCCATCAACGGGTCCACTTCGCGTGCCTCACTGGGCGCAAATTCCAGAACCCAATGCTTGGTCTTGGCCGTCCCTGAGGACATGGCGGTACGGGCTGGCTGATAGATTCTCGCTCGCATGGGAACTCTCCGTTACGTTTGGATTGGATATGGCATGGGTGGGCTGCACGATCAAGGGTCCGCTCTGCTGACAGTTTATGGCAAGTGAACGGCTCTCGCACCTTGAACCCCCGCGAAAACATGACAGGTATAGGGCAACACACCGGAGACTGCCCCCATGCCCTATGCGCAAACCGACACATCTGACGCGACCGAGGTCTACCTCGCCAATCCTGCCGAGGACGTGCGCACCCGTCCCAAGCTGGAAGGCGGCAAAACTTTTGTGCTCAGGACAGAGTTTGAGCCCGCAGGCGATCAGCCCACGGCGATTAAAGAGCTGTCCGAGGGCATTCGCAACGGGGAGCGCGATCAGGTCCTGCTGGGGGCAACTGGTACGGGTAAGACCTTTACCATGGCCAAGATGATCGAGGAAACACAGCGCCCCGCGATTATCCTTGCCCCGAACAAGACGCTGGCCGCCCAGCTTTATGGCGAGTTCAAAGGCTTCTTTCCTGACAACGCCGTCGAGTATTTTGTCAGCTACTACGACTACTACCAGCCCGAAGCCTATGTCGCCCGCTCCGACACCTTCATCGAGAAGGAATCACAGATCAACGAACAGATTGACCGCATGCGCCACTCCGCCACGCGGTCCCTGCTGGAGCGGGACGATGTCATCATCATCGCCTCGGTGTCATGTATTTACGGTATCGGCTCTGTCGAGACATACGGCGCCATGACCCAAGATTTGAAGGTCGGTACGTCTTACAATCAGCGTCAGGTCATCGCCGATCTGGTGGCCCAAGCCTACAAGCGCAACGACGCGGCGTTCCAGCGCGGGACCTTCCGCGTGCGCGGCGACAGTCTGGAAATCTTTCCTGCCCACCTTGATGACCGCGCATGGCGGTTGAGCTTCTTTGGCGAGGAATTGGAGAGCATCACCGAGTTTGATCCGCTCACGGGTGAAAAGACCGGCATGATGGAGCAGATCCGCATCTATGCGAACTCCCACTACGTCACACCCAAACCCACCATGAACCAAGCGATCATCGGTATTAAAAAAGAACTGCGTATGCGGCTCGACCAGCTTGTTGGCGATGGCAAACTGCTGGAGGCACAGCGCCTTGAGCAGCGCTGCAACTTCGATTTGGAAATGCTGGAGGCCACAGGCGTCTGCAACGGGATCGAAAACTATTCCCGCTATCTCACTGGCCGCGCCCCGGGTGAGCCGCCCCCGACCCTGTTCGAATTCATCCCCGACAACGCGATTGTTTTCGCAGACGAGAGCCACGTTTCCGTGCCGCAAATCGGCGGCATGTATAAGGGTGACTTCAGACGCAAAATGACACTGGCAGAACACGGCTTCCGCCTGCCATCCTGCATGGACAACCGACCGCTCAAGTTCGAGGAATGGGATGCCATGCGCCCACAGTCCGTCTTTGTCTCCGCCACGCCTGCCGCGTGGGAATTGGAGCAGACGGGTGGTGTGTTCACGGAGCAGATCATCCGCCCCACAGGGCTCATTGATCCCATTATCGAAATTCGCCCTGTCGAGATGCAAGTCGACGACCTGCTCGATGAAGTGCGCAAAGTGTCTGCCGATGGCATGCGCACGCTTTGCACCACGCTCACCAAACGCATGGCCGAAGACCTCACCGAATATATGCACGAACAGGGCATCCGCGTGCGCTACATGCACAGCGACATTGACACAATCGAGCGGATCGAAATCCTGCGCGATCTGCGTCTCGGCACATTTGATGTGCTGATCGGGATCAACCTTCTGCGCGAAGGCTTGGACATTCCCGAATGCGGCTTGGTCGCTATTCTGGACGCGGATAAGGAGGGTTTCCTGCGCTCGGAAACCTCCCTCATCCAGACCATCGGCCGCGCAGCGCGTAACTCCGAGGGCCGCGTCATCATGTACGCCGACCGCATCACGGGCAGCATGGAACGCGCCATGGGCGAGACAGAGCGCCGCCGCGCCAAGCAGGTTGCCTACAACGAGTTGCACGGCATTACGCCAACGACTGTTAAAAAGAACGTCGAGGATATTCTGGCGGGCCTTTACAAGGGCGATACCGACCAGAGCCGCATCACCGCCAAGATCGACAACCCCCTTGCCGGGGGCAATCTCAAATCCGTGCTTGAGGGTCTGCGCACCGACATGCGCAAAGCAGCCGAGAACCTTGAGTTCGAGGAAGCTGCCCGCCTGCGCGACGAAGTCAAACGGCTCGAAGCCGTCGACCTCACCATCGCCGATGATCCCATGGCGCGACAATACGCGGTCGAGAAAGCAGTGGACGATGCCAAGCAAAAGTCAGGTCGCAGCACCATGGGCCGTGGCGGCATGCGCGGCGGAGTGAAGAGGCGCGGGCGTTAAAAACAGTCTCTAAAGCGGCGCGGCTCTGAGCTTTTTGGAAAAGCTTATCCGCCCGCCCCGCTCTACCCGTCCCGTTACAAGCCAATCGGCCCTCAGTCGCGGGTGGTCCTTGCGCCACGCGGAAAACCTGTCGCAACTCACGATCTGGACACGCCCCGCGCAACAGGCCGCCAGCAACAGCGCATCAGCAGGCGTGCCGCGTGGCGCAACATGCACGCGCGCCACCTCGCCCAAGTGCGCCAGCGCATCCGCACTCAAATACCGCGTCACTGTATTGTCAAAATATACAACCGGCGCAAACCGGCGCTGCACCAGCGCCCGCGCGACCAAATCAAGGACATCTGCTTGCGCCTGCTCCCCGCGCCAGAACAAAACATTGGACCCGTCCACAAGTATCTGCGCCAAAGCATTCCCCCACTTCTGAAAGAAAGCATAGGCAAATTCGCACAGCAGCGCCATGAAATCGCTGTTCCTTTCCTACAGGTAACCATTTCTTAAGGGGTCTTAACCATGATTAATGTTATGAAACTGACCCCTGCGCTGACCCTAATTATGGCGACACTTTTGACCATCACTGTCGCAAGCAGTGCACAGGCAGGTCCATGGTTGCGTGACAAGGGCAGCACCTTCACTGCAGCGTCGGTTGCCATGACGTATTATCTCGACACCTCCAGCCAGACATATCTTGAATACGGCCTGACCGATGCAACGACCCTTGTCGGTGATCTGAGCATGATACGCCTCCACAACGCGCCTGAAAGCGGCTATGCCACCCTGTCGATCCGCCGTGCCTTGTCCAAACCTGATGCGACATCAAAATGGGCCTATGAATTGGGTATCGGCGTGGGATGGATCGGCGCACAAACATTGCCCCACTTGCGCACAGGCCTCAGCTGGGGCCGCGGCATGGAGTGGGGCGATAAATCTGGCTGGGCCACAGTTGAGGCTTCTGCCGTCTGGGATCTCACCTATGCCCAGCACATCGCAAAAATCGATATGACCCTCGGCATTCAAATCACCGAATTAACCGCAGGTATGATCCAGCTCTATACCGCGCATATGTTCGATGAAAACGTCGCCACCATCGCGCCCCCGGTCATTTTCAGCCCGAAAAAAAGCAAATTCCGCATCCAGATCGGCACCGAAAGTCAGCTTGGAAACCTAGGGAACACTGCGGTCAAACTGGGCCTTTGGCGCGAATTCTAGGATGGGTTCCGGCATATGAAAATGCCGAAACCCGCGTCACTTAAACCGTATCGTTGTCCATCCGCGCCATAACAGCGATCTTGCCGCGTACGGCTTCTGACCACACGACATGCACCTGATTGGCATCTGGTCCCTGCTGTGCACGCACAAACGGATTATCATAATTGAGCTGGTTGGACGCATTGCGCACGCCGCCCCGCACAACCACCGAATCTACGCTGAGCGACCGCGCCTCGAACGGCAAACCCGGACCTGTTTCGACAACCCACGTCTGCTGGTTCGAACTCTCCGTCGCTTCCATCAGCAACGGATTGGCGACCGAATTGCTGATGCCGTGAAAGGAATTGCCCGTAAACCGCACATTGCGCATGCGGGTATAGTTAAGGTCGGCAAAGTTGGTATCAACACGCTCCGCACGCTCGGTAAAGCCGTTGATGCTGCGGAAACGGTTGCCCGATACGTTCAACCCGTTGATAAAATGCCCCGAGCCATAGGGCTTCACCACCAGATAACTAAAACTGGTCGCAACCTCGCCTGACAAGAAGATATTGCTCGTCACATCCAAAGAGCTGAACGAGAACCCCCCGCTGAATTGCGGAGAAGGATCACGCTCGTTCGTCCATTCAAAGAAAGCATTATCCACATAGTTGTTGGTGAACACGCAAGACGCATAAGCCTCCGCCAGCACAACACCCGCCGAACGGATGCCACCGTTGACCGTGTCCCCTTGGAAAAAGTGGTTGCCCACAATCAGGTGGTTTTGCCCAGTCATCACCGCAAAATGGCGAAACCGCTCAGAGCGGCAGTTGCGCAGCTTCACATCATTGGCATTTACGTTGAGCGCAATCGTTTTGCGCTGCGACACAGGCAGATCGTTTTCAGCCGAGAGGAACTGACAGCGCTCGATAAACATGCCCTGACAGCTACCCCCCATCGAGGTGATGCCACGGTCCTTTGGCGTGGTGATAAAACAGTCGCGGATCGTAAAAATCGTCCCCGCATTGGCCAGCATGATCCCACTGCACAGCTCCTGACACTGGAATTCCACATTGTGAATGATGAACTTGGCAATCACATCAAAACCGCTGAAATCCAGCATGTATTTGAACCGCTGAAAGGTGAAATTCTGTGTACCCGCCGCATCATAAAGCGGCCCGTTCAGCGTCAGCTCGCCCCGCGCGACATT
>CAWVWS010000052.1:0-15888 GCA_963933905.1 uncultured Sulfitobacter sp. | reverse complement strand
TGGAACCTTGTAGCAGCACTCATAGCCTCAAGATGATTGTCCACAGGCCCTAGTTAACCGCCCAATGCGGCAACACCGGGCAAGGTTTTGCCCTCCATCCATTCCAGAAACGCCCCACCAGCGGTGGATATATATGTGAAGTCATCGGCCACACCGGCCTGATTGAGCGCCGCAACGGTATCACCTCCCCCCGCAACAGAGATCAGCACACCGTCGCGCGTCTGTTTTGCAGCGACCTGCGCCGCCGCAACAGTGGCAGTATCGAAAGGGGCAATCTCGAAGGCACCCATCGGCCCGTTCCAGATTACTGTCTTGAGGCCCTCAATCGCCACGCGCATCTGTTTGACCATCTCGGGCCCTGCATCCAGCACCATCTGATCTGCTTCCAGAACAGTGTTGGAACCGAGCAGGGCGACAGTATGCTCGGCACCCGCCTTGAACTCACGCGCGACCAGCCCGTCCACAGGTAAAAGAATGCGGCACCCCGCCTTTGAGGCCTGCGCCATAATATCGCGCGCCGTATCGAGGTAATCGTTCTCACATAGCGATGCGCCCAGCTTGGCGCCTTGGGCGACCAGAAACGTATTCGCCATACCGCCCCCGATTATCAACAGATCAAGGCGGTTTACGAGGTTCTCCAGCAACGCGATCTTGGTCGAAACTTTGGCCCCGCCCACAACAGCCCCCACAGGGCGCTCCGGCTTGGAGAGGGCCGCCTCAAGCGCCGACAGCTCCGCCTGCATCAAACGGCCCGCACAAGAGGGCAGCAAATGCGCCAGCGCTTCGGTAGAGGCATGCGCACGGTGCGTGGCAGAAAACGCATCATTGCAATAGACATCGCCCAACTTGGCCAGACGGGCCGCAAAATCGGGATCGTTCGCTTCTTCACCCGCGTGAAAACGGATGTTCTCGATCAACACCACATCGGCAGCAGCAACTTCTGCTGTCATCTTCTCTGCCGCCTCCAGTGTCTCAACAAGTGCTACCGAGCGCATGAGCGCACGCTTGAGGGCAGGGACCACCTGCCGCAAACTCATGTCGATGTTCACCTTGCCTTTGGGCCGACCGAAATGCGCCAGCAGGATCGGTGTGCCGCCTTTGGACAGGATGTCATGCACGGTCGGCACAATCCGCTCGATCCGCGTGGCATCGGTGACCTGACCATTTTCGACAGGGACGTTGATATCGACCCGAACCAAAACCCGTTTGCCATGCAAATCCATGTCGTCCAGCGATTTCCAGCCCATATCAATCCGTCCTTTGCGTCTGTTATCAAACTTGTGTGTTGTTTTGCCGTTATATTGCCTGTGGTCAATGCACCGCCTTGGCAAATCTGCGCCAGCAGCCTAGGTAACAGGTCAGATTTATGAAGGAGCGCCCCATGGCCGAGATCAAAGACCCAGAAAACACAATCCTAATGGAACTCAAGGGTGGCACTGTCACCATCCAATTGCTGCCCGATGTAGCACCCCAGCATTGCGAGCGCATGAAAACGCTGGCGCGTGCGGGTGCCTATGACAACGTGGCTTTCCACCGTGTCATTGACGGCTTCATGGCGCAAACGGGCGACGTTCAGCATGGCAACATGGAAAAAGACTATAACCCGCGCGGCGCAGGCACAGGCAGCTCCGAGCACCCTGACGTCCCCGCAGAATTCTCCAAGATCCCGCATGCCCGCGGCTCGCTTGGGGCGGCACGCTCCGCCAACCCGAACTCTGCCAACAGCCAGTTCTTCATCAACTTCAAAGACAATGATTTTCTCAATGGTCAGTACACGGTCTACGGTCAGGTCATCTCTGGCATGGAACACGTTGATGCACTCACCAAAGGCGAGCCACCTGCCAACCCTGATCGCATGATCAGCGTGAAAGTTGCCGCAGATGCGTAGCTTGATCGCAGGCGGACTCTTCGCCACGCTCATCGCGGGTTCTGTTGCCGCGTCCGGCCTTCAGATCGAAGCTGTGGGCGAGGCCAATGGCACCATCACCATCGACCTGCTCGAGGATGTAGCCCCCCAGCATGCCGCACGCATGGTGGAGCTTGCAAAAGCGGGTAAATACGATGGTGTGGTATTCCACCGCGTGATCGACGGATTCATGGCCCAGACAGGTGACGTAGAGCACGGCCTCAAAGGCGGTGATATGCGCCGCGCAGGCACAGGCGGCTCCGACATGCCCGATCTGCCCGCCGAGTTCTCCGAGGTCGCCTTTGACAAAGGTGTGGTCGGAATGGCCCGCTCACAAAGCCCTGACTCTGCCAACAGCCAGTTCTTTATCATGCTAGACGCTGGTTACTTCCTGAACGGCGAATACACGGTCGTCGGCCGTGTGACAGACGGTCAGGACATCGTCGATGCAATCAAACGTGGCACAGGCGGCAACGGTGCCGTCATTGGCGAGCCTGATATGATGAAGACAGTCACCGCGATCGACTAAGGTATCTGTTTACACTTTTTGAAGAGGGCGTTTCGCAAGAGGCGCCCTTTTTTGATGCGGAGCGTAAACTGGACGTCGTCCGTTGGTCGAACATCGCTGCCGCTCGTGTGATTTCTCACTAACCGACGAAAGGTCCGCTCGGTTGGCCTGTACAGCGAATGGCCACTATTGAAGCATCCGACGATATCCGACTACCTTATCCGGATCAGATCAGGCCGTCGGGCACTGCGTTTATTGTAATTGATGACAATAAGGCCATTTACCCATGGAAAAACTGTCCCCGCACCAAGTGAACGCAGTTCTCATAAACGCATTGTATTGGTGTCACATGATGCCGAAGCATGCGCGCAAAGTACGAAACGATCCTTCGCTGACACGGTGGCCCCGTTTTGTACCTGACGCGGAGCAATTTCAAATTGTGGACTGGATGGAAGTGCCAGAAGTATTGGAAATGGCAAGTCCCCAAACCGCGTTCGAGTTCGCCGCACCAGAGAACCTGATTTTTCACTTTCTTAAACTCGGTTCTTTCGAAGATGGCTCTGGTCATGAACTTTACCAAAAGCTTGATTTCCGTGCCAACTCCTTGTTTGAATATTTGTTAAGTGATCCTAAGGTTGCAGACCTACCTTCAAACATACTGTGCGATGCGCTGTTAAGCCAACTAAGCGTTTTTAACCCTTATAAAACTGGTTTGGGGTTGGCATATTCTGGCCGAGACTTTGACCGGTTTGATTTTTCACCGCCCATCCTAAATTTTCCCTTCGATCCAGGGCCGCTCACATTCCTGTTCAACGATCTATCCGAGGCTGGCTTATGCCACAAAACGATTGGTGGCTACAAATGGTCCGATGTTGCAATCGCATCATTCCGACGCCTAAACCTATGGCCATATGATCACGACTACTCCGAATATCAATGTGTATGGAATGAACTGCCTCCCGATGTGAAAGCTTCGATCCTTTCGGGATATATCAAGCGCGAAGAGTTGGATGACCTGATCGTCGCGACAAGCCATGCTTTAAAAGACAAACAGCCAGAGCAATTCAGCCAGCCCTTTAAACGTATCATTGGCATGAGCCAGTACCAGTTTGCGACTACGATGATAGAATTCGTGCGTATGGGTTTGGTCACATACTAGGGCCCTATAAAATGAAAGATGGACCTCTGCTGAATTTGTTTTATATCCAAAAGATCAAAAGTAGCTATTGATCTTGATGCGGGGCAAAGAGCTCACCTTCCGTAAATGGCGACCACTCTGAAAGGTGCAATGGTTTGCCAGTTAAGTGCTTTTCACCAACCATCCTACCCGCAGGGCAGATATGTGCCCCCGCTGCAACGAATTTCAAAATCCCGATCCTTCAAATCCCACACAGCAGCAGCAACAAAAAACGCCGCAGGCGATACCTACGGCGTTTTCAATTCTCAACTCAGCCCCGTCTTAAGATGCAGGATTGGTCTTTGGTGCTGGTGTGCCTTTGGTACTGGGGTTCAGCGGGTCGTCCTGACGCTGTACGGAACCTTCAAAATGCGCACCGCTCTCGATGGCGATGGTCTTGTGGATGATGTCACCCTCGACGCGCGCTGTGGACGTCAGGCGCACTTTGAGGCCGCGTACACGGCCCACGATGCGGCCGTTAACCACAACATCATCAGCAATCACTTCGCCTTTAATGGTGGCGGACTCGCCGATGGTGCACAGGTGCGCGCGAATGTCGCCTTCCACAGTACCTTCAACCTGAATGTCACCGGTTGTCTTCATGTTGCCTGTGACGTGCAGGTCAGCAGACAGAGTAGAGGCAGGCGGCTTTGCTTTGGGCGCGCTTGCCTTGAACTCGTTTGACTTTGGCGCAGACGACGGGATGGCGGGTGCCGAAGACGTCGGTGCGTTTGAGGAGGATGTGTCGGTGCTTGGGGCACCATCATTGATTTTGCTCTTAGAAAACATCGTTTGCTGCCTTGATATAGATCATTGGATTGACGGCTTTTCCACCGACGCGAACTTCATAGTGGAGATGCACGCCGGTTACCCGTCCTGAAGCACCCATATCACCAATATGATCGCCGCGCGATACTCTTTGACCAACCTTTACGCGCATTTTTGACATATGTGCGTAGCGGGTTTCGATGCCAAATTCGTGCTGAATTTTGACCAAACGTCCATATCCTGAGCCCCAACCGGCGTGAGTCACAACACCGTCCGCTGTTGCATAGAGAGGCGTGCCCAGACCTGCGGCAAAGTCGACACCGTTGTGCATGCGGCGGCCACCTGTTTTCGGGTCGCGACGGAAGCCGAATTTGGACGTGAATCGGAATGAGTTCGTAACAGGATTCGCAAACGGCGCTTTGGACGCAGCAAGACGGTAAAGATTGAGGCGGTCCATCTGGCCCAGCAGGCGGTTGGCTCGCAGCGTGTCGGCCGTAGGTTGCTCGACCCGTGTGGTAAAGTTGAGCGGCGTGAGCGGGCCACCCTGACCGGAATACCCGCGCCGCACGGTATCAAGCATACGGTCCGTAGGCATGCCAGCAGCGCGGAACATGCGGTCCAGCGGGGCCACGGAAACTGTCATCGCTTCTTCAAGCTGGCGGAAGATGGCATCGTTCTGCTCTTGCATTACTGCGATCTTCTGGCTCATCGCATCTGCTTGCAAAAGCGCGTCCTGCGCATCCTCAACAACCTGATCGCGCTCTTTCGCTGTGCGGGCGAGGGCATCTGCCATGAAATCCATGGGCGCTGTGCTGGCGGAGACCTGAATGGAGCCGCCACCGTCTGCTTGCAGCGCTGCAATCTGGTTGCGGGCTGTTTCGCGGTCTTTCATCGTGTCGCGCAACGTGGACTGGATCACTTCGATGCCAGTCTCAAGTTCGTTGCGCCGTGTCTCGGAGGACAGAAGCTCTGATTGCATAATCGAAATCTGGGCGAGGGCGGCGTTAAAGCGCTCCTGCGCGGCCAAAGCTTCGATCGCGCGGTTGTCGCGCTGAGAACTAAGATCATTGAGACGCGCCTGATAGGTGCGCTGGTCCCGCTTGGCCTGTTCGCGGAAGTTCCCCGAACCGATGCTGTCCATCAGGATGATTGCTGTGGCGATAATCGCCCATGCTACCAGCAACGAACACCCTGCAAGAGCAACCAACTGGGTGCTTGAGCGCAAACGAATAAACCGTGTGTCATTGTCTGATTTCAAAAATACACGGCGTTCCGGAAAATACTTTTCCAGAAACGCGGAAGTTTTAATCGCGAGCTTTGTACGCACGTCTACTATATCCCTTTTGTCCCGTTACAGATCGGCGTGTCCCTCACAGATCCGTTAACAAGATTGCAATAGCCCCTCATAAGCCCCTCGGGCAACCCTTCAGGCCCACCATGACGAATCCTCGCCAATTTAAGTGACAAATTGGCAAAAATCCGCCTATTTCAGGGATTTGTTGCTGCGTGTTCAAGTTCCGGCCGCCAGAGGCCAATAAAAGTCGGGTGGAATGCCCGCCTCAGCGCGCTTTTCCTCGTTGAACGGCGGCTTGAGCTGCCCGTGAAAATACTTCCTCACGAGACTGTGAAATTGTTGAGTAGGATCAAGGTCATGGCGCCCGCACAGAAAGTGAAACCACTTCGATCCATAGGCCACATGATGCACTTCCTCGGCATAGATCACTTCGAGGGCGTCAACGGCCTGAACCGCCTTTGCCTGTTTGAACAGCCTGATCATGTTTGGCGTTACATCAAGGCCGCGCGCTTCGAGCACCATAGGGACCACGGCGAGGCGGCCCATAAAATCCTCGGCGGTATCTGTCGCTGCTTGCCACATGCCTGCATGGGCGGGCAGCGCGCCGTAATGGCTGCACGCAGCTTCAAGGCAATCACACATCAGGTTGAAATGTTTGGATTCTTCGTCGGCGGCTTTGACCCAGTCATCATAATAACCGATCGGCATTTTCACGTCGCAAAACCGTGCAAGGATGTCCCAATGCAAATCCACTGCGTTCAATTCGATATGCGCCACTGCATGCATCATCGCGATCCGCCCCTCGGGCGTGCCCGGTTTGCGGTGCGGCAAATCGCGCGGGCTGAGCAGTTCTGGCGTAGCGGGACGGGCAGGGTGATCGGGCGGATTGGCCGTCCCGATTGCGGGGTGTAATCCGTCTGCACGCGCCGCACGCCACAGTGCCGCGTATTTATGGGACAGCGCCGTCTTCTCGCGCCCGTCCGCAGTGCGCAAAACTGCCTCTGCCATTTGCGCCAGCGGCATCATAGCGCGCGCACTGCCTCCAGCACCTCTTCGACGTGACCAGGGACTTTTACTTTACGCCAAATCTGCGCAATGTTCCCGTCCGCGCTAATAAGATAGGTCGCCCGCTCAATCCCCATGGATTTCTTGCCATACATATTCTTCTCCACCCAAACACCGTAAGCCTCTGTAACGGTACCCTCTTCATCCGACAGGAGCGGCACGGTCAGCTCGTGTTTGGCTGCGAATTTGTCATGTTTAGCCATCGTGTCGCGCGAAATGCCGAAAACCTTTGCGCCCGTGGCCTCAAACGCTGCCAGATGTTCGGAAAACCCAATGCTTTCCTTAGTACAACCCGGCGTGTCGTCTCGCGGATAAAAGAACAGGACAACGGGCGCACCTTTCAGCGCACTCAGCTTCACATCACCACCGCCTGTGACGGGCAGGGTGAAATCAGGGGCGGTTTGGGAAACTTCGGGCATGGCAAATCTCTTTTGTGTGAGGGGCGTGGCCTTGGAGTGCGCACAGACCCATGTCATAGTAGAGCAGCGGCATAATAATCCAAGCAGCGCCGCGCAAGATTTAGCACCCTTTTCCAGTGACCGGAACCTGATGGCCGAGACCACCCCGCCAGCACCCCCCACAAGCCGCCGCCGCAAGCGGGGATGGTTTTTGCTGTTGGTTGGGCTGTTTAATGCCATTTGGGCGCTGTTGGTCCTGACGGTTATGGTTGCAGTGGCAGCCGTCTACTTCTTTTATGACCGCCCCGTGGTGCTGCCCGATTGGGTAGAGGCGCGGATCGAGCAGCGCCTGACAGCCGAATTTCCCGATCTACAGATTAGCTTTGGCGAAGTGCGGCTGCTCATGCAGGAAGGGTGGCGTCCGCGTGTGCGCCTGCGCGATGTGGCTGTGGCTGATACAACAGGCCGCGAGATGATCCGCTTTTCCGAGGCCCGCGTGCGGTTTTCCTTCGAGGCCCTGCGGGCAGGAAATGTCAAACCTGCCGAAGTAGCCCTGCAAGGGGTCTTTGCCACTTTGATCCGCGAGGAAGACGGCAGTCTTTTGTTGCAAAGCGATATCGCGACGGGGTCGGGCGGCACAGCCAAGGGTGCGCGGCTGGGCC
Organism: uncultured Sulfitobacter sp.; assembly: GCA_963933905.1. Lineage (GTDB taxonomy): Bacteria > Pseudomonadota > Alphaproteobacteria > Rhodobacterales > Rhodobacteraceae > Sulfitobacter. The sequence goes on along the minus strand of CAWVWS010000052.1, from coordinate 8,110 downwards.
GTGTTGTCGCCCAAATCGACGATGTCTTGCAGCAGCCTGGCCTTGCCGATCTCGACTATGCGGAACTCCGCGGCCTGACCTTGCAATTCATCGACCGCAGGGCAGGGACCGCCTTTACCCTCGACGGGGGCCGCATGATCGCACAGCGCAAGGATGGCGCATTGGTTGCCACTGCCGACCTCGCCGTGCTGGGGAGCGCCGGGACAGCGACAACATTATCCGCCAACTACACAAGCGTCATCGGGGAGGCCGAGGCCCAGTTCGGCGTGCGCATCGACGATGCCTCCGCTGCCGATATCGCCAGCCAAAGCCCTGCATTTGCATGGATGGGCGCGCTTAAAGCGCCGATTTCGGGGGCTGTGCGCTCTGGCGTGCGCGCAAACGGGACATTGGCCCCGCTCAGCGCCACACTCCAGATAGGTGCGGGTGTGGTCCAGCCCAATGATGAAACGCTGCCGATCCCCTTTGACGGCGCGCGCAGCTATTTCTCTTATGATGCTGCACGCGGTCTTTTGCAGTTTGACGAGTTGTCCGTCCGCAGCAAATGGGTCACAGCACAGGCCGAAGGCACTGCATCGCTAACAGGATTGCGCAGTGGCGCGCTGGAGGATTTGGTCGGACAGTTCAGGGTCACCCAGCTTCGAGCCAACCCGATGGCATTTTATCCTGAACCCGTCGAGATCGACGGGGCCGAGATCGACTTTCGCCTGCAAACCAACCCGTTCAAAATCGACATCGGGCGGCTTGATCTGTTTGACGGCCCGCAAAACCGTCACGCTTTTGGCACACTGACGGCACGGCCCGACGGCTGGCAGGTGGCACTGGACGCGCGCACCGATCAGATTGACCCCGCGCGCATTATAGCGCTTTGGCCCGAGGCAGTGAAAACCCGCACCCGCAACTGGCTGGTGGAAAACCTGCTTGGGGCGGATATCACAAACGCGGATTTTGCATTGCGCCTTGCCCCTGATGAAGCGCCGCGTACCTATCTGGCCTTTGATTATCAGGATGCTTCGGTCAAATTCCTGCGCACATTGCCCCCTGTGACCCAAGGGCGCGGACATGCCAGCCTTGATGGCAAACGCTTTGTTGTCTCATTGGATGAGGGCGTGGTTGAGGCGGGGCTTGGCGGTTCCATGCGGGTGGAGCGGTCCTCGTTTATCTTGCCCGATCTGGGCGTGAAAGGTGGCACACCCGCGATTGTGCGCCTGAATGCGCGCGCTTCGGTCACAGCAGCACTCTGGACGCTGGACCAGCCGCCTATGGGCGTGATGCGGCGCACGGGATTGCCAGTTGAGCTTGGCAATGGGGAGGCAGTCGTCTCGGGCACTCTGGATTTTCCGCTTAAACGAGGGGGCAGTCCTGCGGATGTGAAGTTTGACGTAATAGGCGACTTGCTCAACCTCTCTAGCACCAGCCTAATCAAAGGGCGCAGCCTGAAATCACCGCTCATGGCACTGGTCGCCAACAACAGCGGCATCGAGATCGCAGGCAAAGGAACGCTGGAGGGGGTCTCTTTTGCCGGTCGCTGGCAACAGCCCATCGGCGCCGGAGCGGCGAAAAGCACTCTGCGCGGCACTGCACAGATCACGCCACAGGCGCTGAACGCCTTTAATGTGGCCTTGCCGCAAGGGATGCTCACAGGGGCCGCGGGGGCCGATATAGGTATCGACTTCGAGCGCGGACAATCCCCGCGCATGAGCCTGCGCTCAAACCTGCGCGGGGCGACGCTGCAAGTGCCGCAGATCGGCTGGCGTAAAAGCGGTGGCGCTCAGGGCAGGCTCGACATGGACATACGCCTTGGGGCGCGGCCCGAGGTCACGGCCATTTCGCTTAGCGGTGCGGGACTGGAGGCAAGGGGCAGCATTACACTGGCAGAGAGTGGCGGCTTGGGTGTTCTGGATCTGAGCACGCTTAAAGTCGGCAACTGGCTGGACGTCCGCGCAGCCCTTGTAGGGCAGGGGTCGGGGCGTGCACCGCAAGTGGTGGTGCGGGCAGGGCAGGTCGATCTGCGCACCGCACAATTCGGCGGCAGCGGGGAGAGCAGCAATAGCGATGGCAGTGGACGTGTTGGTCCCGCCAGCCCGCCAATGCGCGTGACACTCGACCGCCTTCAGGTAACCGACACTCTATGGCTTCAGGGGCTTGCAGGTACCTTCAAGACGACAGGCGGCCTCGACGGTCTGTTCGAAGCGCGGGTGAACGGGGGGACAGGTGTCTCGGGCCGCGTCGTGCCGCAACGCGGCCGCACAGCTGTGCGGCTTACGTCGGCAGATGCAGGCGGTGTGCTGCGTTCTGCAGGAGTGGCGGAGCAAGCGGTGGGCGGAACGCTGGATGTGTCTCTTCTGCCTGTCGGCAGTGGTAGCGCCTTTGACGGGCGGCTCAAAGTGACTGGCGTCTCGATCAAGGACGCGCCCGCGATCGCAGCACTGGTGAATTCGATTTCTATCGTCGGGCTGGTAAACGAGATGAACGGCGACGGCATCTATTTTGACGAGGTTGAGGCAGAGTTCCGCCTGACCCCCAACAGCATGACGCTCAGCCGTGGCAGTGCGACGGGTGCATCGCTGGGTCTGTCGATGGACGGGGTTTATGCCACCGATAGCGGCCAGATTGCCATGCAGGGGGTCATAACACCTGTTTATCTGCTCAATGGCATAGGTTCTGTCCTGACGCGCAAGGGTGAAGGATTACTTGGCTTCAATTACCGCCTGACGGGCGATGCCAAATTACCCAAAGTGTCGATCAACCCGCTTTTGGTTCTGGCACCGGGGGGGCTGCGCGATATTTTCCGCGCTCCCAAAACCGAACTTCCCACCGTCGAAGGCAGCCCTGCACCTTTGCCGCAGGCACCCGAACAAAGGCCCGTTGAACCAGCCTACGAAGGACGCTAAAGCGCGCACATGAAACTCAGTGATTTTGACTTTGACCTGCCCGAAACTCTTATCGCTGTGCGCCCCGCACAGCCGCGCTCCGCTGCGCGTCTGCTGGTGGCCGAAGGCGATGTGATCCATGACGCCCATGTGCATCACTTGACCACATGGTTGAAAAAGGGAGACCGTCTGGTGTTAAACGACACCCGCGTGATCCCCGCGCGCCTGTCGGGTGTTCGTCACCGCGATAGCGCCCAAGGCCCCGTAAGCGCCAAGGTTGAAGTCACACTGCTGGAGCCGCAGGCTGAGGCGGGCATCTGGTCTGCGCTGGTCAAGCCCCTGAAAAAGCTCAAGGTAGGCGAGGATGTCATTTTCTCCGATGATCTGCGCGCCACAATGGAAGGGGTAGCAGACGGTCAAGGGTATTTGCGCTTTAACCTGACAGGGGATGATTTCGACGCAGCATTAAACGCCGCAGGGGCCATGCCCTTGCCTCCCTACATTGCAGCAAAACGTGCGGCGGACGCCCAGGACAAGACGGATTATCAGACGGTTTGGGCGAGGAACTCGGGAGCAGTTGCTGCCCCCACCGCCTCGCTGCACTTTGACGCTCCGCTGCTGGAGGCGCTGCGCGAGATGGGTGTCGATTTTACCTATGTGACATTGCATGTGGGCGCGGGGACGTTTTTACCCGTGAAGGTTGACGATATCGCCGATCACAAAATGCACTCCGAATGGGGGCACGTGAGCGCTGATGCCGCCGACGAGATTACAGCGACCAAAGCAGCAGGCGGCCGTGTGATCCCTGTGGGCACCACAGCCCTGCGCCTGATCGAGACTGCAGGAAAGGGGGGGGCCATTACCCCATGGGAAGGTGACACGGACATCTTCATCACACCTGGCTTTCACTTCAATGTCGCGGACGCGCTGATGACGAATTTTCACCTGCCACGCTCGACTTTGATGATGCTTGTATCGGCCCTCATGGGGTCACAGACGATCCGCAATATTTATTCCCATGCAATTAACCAAAACTATCGTTTTTTCTCTTACGGAGATGCATCACTGCTGATACCGCCGCGTAAAAGCGACTGATTGCGTCGCATGTGGACCCGACACGCGCCCCTTGAGGGCAGATAGCGGGACGTAACAGCATAGGAGACGGCATATGTGGCAGGTTCTGACCAGCGCTTGGGCGCTTTTGTTCGGTATGTTCCTTTTAATGCTGGGCAACGGCATGCAGGGTACGCTTTTGGGTATCCGTGGCGAGATTGAGGGTTTTGACACCTTTGCTATGTCCATTGTGATGTCGGCCTATTTTGTGGGCTTCCTTGGCGGCTCGCGACTTGCGCCGAATATGATCCGCCGCGTGGGCCATGTACGCGTTTTTGCAGCACTTGCCTCGCTTATCTCGGCTGTAATGATTCTGTATCCGACCTTTCCTTATATCTGGGTCTGGGCGCTGGGGCGTGTGCTGATCGGGTTCTGTTTCTCTGCCGTTTATGTCACGGCCGAGAGTTGGCTCAACAATGCAGCGGACAATTCCAACAGGGGGCAGGCGCTCTCGCTTTATATGATTGTCCAGACGCTGGGCATTGTGGCCGCGCAGGCGATGCTGCTGGTGGCGGAGCCTGACGGCTTTATCCTTTTTGTGATCCCTTCGGTTCTGGTGAGCCTTGCCATCACGCCCATTCTATTGTCGATCAGCCCGACACCTGCTTTTGATACGACCAAACCGATGAGCCTCAAGGAGTTGATGGGGTTTTCACCTCTGGGCTGTGTCGGCATGTTCATACTGGGCGGCATCTTCTCGGCCCAGTTCGGCATGTCATCGGTCTATGGTGCCGAGGCGGGTCTGAGCGTTGCACAAATCTCGACCTTCGTTGCGACCTTCTTTATCGGGGCCGTGATCCTGCAATATCCTATCGGCTGGATTTCGGACCGGATGGACCGCCGTTATCTGGTTATTATCGTTTCTGTAATCGGCGGCTTGGGGTGTATTCTTGGTATGCTCATGGGCGATGTGTTCACGCTGTTGCTCGTCTCCGCCTTTGTCATCGGCGGCATGGCGAACCCGCTCTATTCCCTGCTAATCGCCCACACCAACGACTTTCTCGAGCATGACGACATGGCCGCGGCGTCTGGTGGCTTGATCTTTATCAACGGTTTGGGCGCGATTTTGGGACCTGTGATAACAGGTTGGATAATGGGGACGTCTCTTGGACCGGGAGGGTTTTATCTCTTCACGGCTGTCCTGTTTGGCGCGATGATCCTTTATGCAGGCTACCGTTCGACCGTACGCTCGACCCTGCCCACAGATGAGACGGGTTCTTATGTCCCCATGGGTCCCACAGCGACCAGTGTTGCCATGGAAATTGCACAGGAATACGCGATTGAGACTGAGCTCGAAGACGAGGAAGCGGCGAAAAACGCGACATAGAGTGGCAAATACTTGCCACCTAAAGGAAACTTTTTATCTCGTAAGAACCATGATTGCGCTAAACATGACGGTTTTGTCGCAAAAAGTGTGTAGGAAAATTGCGTAATCTATCTTTTAGTGAAAAGGCAATATTCTTTCGAAAGAGGATATAGTGATGGTAGGTCCCGAAAAGGTACTTGAATTCTGGCTGGACCATGTTGGGCCCGAAGGGTGGTACGCTGTTGACGACGCCATCGACGCCGAAATACGCGACACGTTCCTGAGCACTTGGGAAGCGGCCCGCGATGGCAGTTTGAGCTTGTGGTTGACCTATCCTTCTGGCGCGCTTGCCTATCTTATCCTTACAGACCAGTTTCCGCGCAATATGTTCCGTGGCTGCGGCAAAGCATTTGCGACCGATGCGCTTGCCCTTGCCGTAGCAAAACGGGCGATTTGCAAAGGCTGGGACCTCAAGATTGACGTCCCCGCAAGGCAGTTCTTCTATCTTCCGTTGATGCATTCGGAAAACCTGTGCGATCAGGACCGCTGCATCCGCCTCATCGTCGAGCGGATGCCCCAGAACGGCGGCTCCAACCTGCTGCACGCTCAGGCGCACCGCGAAGTCATCCGCGAATTTGGCCGCTTTCCTTACCGCAACGAGGCACTGTCGCGCGGTGCCACGCGCAATGAGGTGGCTTACGCAGCTAGAGGCGGCTACGGCCACACCCTGCGCCAGATTCAGGCTGATCTAGCCGCGTGATCCTCTAATCCGGAACTTGTTCTCGCGCATTTAGGTTTCTCCTTTTAGAAAGAAAGGAGAAACACATGACCGCATTTACACTTCGCTGGATCTCCGTTGCCGCTCTCGGGGCAGGGACGCTGTTGCTCACGTTTCCCAATGTGGGGCTTTGGGCAAACGGCATTGAGGGCCGTGCACATTTTGTGATCCCGACTGAATATGTCGCAATGATCCTTGGCGCTATCGGCCTTACAGTCGGCTGGTTCCTAAAGCAGAGCTAATTCTTCACATGCATAGCTGCCATTCGCTCACTGCCATTGATGCCCTTTCAGATGTAGTTTAATGGTAAACTATATTCTGACGCTTAAATGAGGTGCCCCATGGCCGAGACGTCCTTTGATCTGATTGTTATTGGTGCTGGACCGGGGGGCTATGTTGCCGCAATCCGCGCATCGCAACTGGGCATGAAGGTCTGCATCATCGAGCGGGAGAACCTTGGCGGCATCTGCCTCAACTGGGGCTGTATCCCGACAAAAGCGATGCTGCGCTCGTCCGAAGTGTTCCACCTCATGCATCGCGCAAAGGAATTCGGCCTCAAGGCGGAAGGCATCAGCTATGATCTGGATGCTGTCGTCAAACGCTCACGCAAAGTGGCGGGGCAACTCTCGGGCGGCATTGGCCATCTGATGAAGAAAAACAAAGTCACCGTTGTCATGGGCGAGGCAACAATTCCCGCAAAGGGCAAGGTGAGCGTCAAGACCGACAAAGGCACCGAGAACCTGACGGCAAAGAATATCGTGCTGGCCACTGGCGCGCGCGCACGCGAATTGCCGGGCTTGGAAGCGGACGGGAAGCTGGTCTGGACCTACCGCCATGCGCTCCAGCCTGTGCATATGCCCAAAAAGCTGCTGGTCATCGGATCTGGCGCCATCGGCATCGAATTTGCCAGCTTCTACAACACGTTGGGCGCTGACACGACGGTCGTCGAAGTCATGGACCGCGTGCTGCCTGTCGAAGACGAGGAAATCTCGGCCTTCGCAAAGAAGGCTTTCGAGAAGCAGGGCATGAAGATCATGCAAAAGGCTATGGTCAAAAAGCTCGACCGTGCTGGCGACAAAGTGACTGCCCATATCGAAGTGGGCGGCAAAACCGAAACCCATGAATTTGATACCGTCATTAGTGCCGTGGGCATTGTCGGGAACATAGAGAACCTCGGCCTTGAGGCCCTCGGCGTCAAAATTGACCGAACCCATGTTGTCACCGACGAATACTGCCGCACGGGTATCGATGGCCTCTATGCCATTGGCGATATCGCAGGCGCCCCATGGCTCGCGCACAAGGCCTCCCATGAGGGGGTGATGGTGGCAGAGCTTATGGCAGGTCTGCACGCGCATCCGGTTAAACCCGAAAGCATCGCAGGCTGCACCTATTGCCATCCGCAGGTTGCCTCCGTCGGCTACACGGAGGCGAAAGCGAAAGAGCTTGGCTTTGATATCAAGGTGGGCCGCTTCCCCTTTATCGGCAATGGTAAGGCCATCGCCTTGGGCGAGGAAAGCGGCATGATCAAAACGATCTTTGACGCCAAAACCGGTGAGCTTTTGGGCGCGCATATGATCGGTGCCGAAGTGACCGAGCTGATTCAGGGCTACGTCGTGGGACGCCAGTTGGAGACAACGGAAGAAGACCTGATGAGCACCGTCTTCCCGCATCCTACCCTCTCGGAAATGATGCACGAATCCGTACTCGACGCTTACGACCGCGTCATCCACATGTAATCTGTTCTGCGCTCCCACTCGCGGCTTTACCGCGGCTGTGAGCGCGGTCATACTCAACTTATGGTTAGTATAAATCGCGTCGTCATGGGGCCTGCGTCCCGAAAAATGATTCAGGACCTCAAACCCCACCGCCTCAAAGTGGCGGAGGTGTCGGGTCATTATGGCCAGCAGTTCGATGCCAAAAGCTACGAGAAGTTCCGCTATCCCGAATATGACATCTGCGCGGGTCCGTACCTTGACCCCGAGACTGGCAAGCCGCGCAAATTCGATCTGATCCTCGCCAATCAGGTGTGGGAGCATCTCG